>NZ_BORS01000003.1:0-453356 GCF_018333295.1 Paenibacillus apis | reverse complement strand
TACTGCAGCTTGATATTGGACTTTGATACGATTTGTACAGGATAGGTGGGAGCCTAGGAATCCGGAGCGCCAGCTTCGGTGGAGGCGCCGTTGGGATACCACCCTGATCGTATTGGAGTTCTAACCTGGTACCGTGATCCGGTGCGGGGACAGTGTCAGGCGGGCAGTTTGACTGGGGCGGTCGCCTCCTAAAGAGTAACGGAGGCGCCCCAAGGTTCCCTCAGAATGGTTGGAAATCATTCGAAGAGTGCAAAGGCATAAGGGAGCTTGACTGCGAGACTGACAAGTCGAGCAGGGACGAAAGTCGGGCTTAGTGATCCGGTGGTACCGCATGGAAGGGCCATCGCTCAACGGATAAAAGCTACCCTGGGGATAACAGGCTTATCTCCCCCAAGAGTCCACATCGACGGGGAGGTTTGGCACCTCGATGTCGGCTCATCGCATCCTGGGGCTGAAGTAGGTCCCAAGGGTTGGGCTGTTCGCCCATTAAAGCGGTACGCGAGCTGGGTTCAGAACGTCGTGAGACAGTTCGGTCCCTATCTGTCGTGGGCGTAGGAAATTTGAGAGGAGCTGTCCTTAGTACGAGAGGACCGGGATGGACGCACCGCTGGTGTACCAGTTGTTCCGCCAGGAGCATAGCTGGGTAGCTAAGTGCGGCAGGGATAAGCGCTGAAAGCATCTAAGCGTGAAGCCCCCCTCAAGATGAGATTTCCCAATTAGTAAGACCCCTTGAAGACGACGAGGTTGATAGGCCTGAGGTGGAAGTGCAGCAATGTATGGAGCTGACAGGTACTAATCGGTCGAGGGCTTATCCAATATCTAATTCAGATTCCAGTTTCGTATCCAGTTTTCAAGGATTAAACCTTGAATTACGGCTTGGAGAGATACCCAAGTGGCTATAAGGGGACCCTCTGCTAAGGGGTTAGACTGCGTAAGCGGTGCGAGGGTTCGAATCCCTCTCTCTCCGCCATTTAAATAAATAATTAGTGTGGCGGCGTAGCTCAGCTGGCTAGAGCGTACGGTTCATACCCGTGAGGTCGGGGGTTCGATCCCCTCCGCCGCTACCATATTTCCCTGGAGGCTTAGCTCAGCTGGGAGAGCATCTGCCTTACAAGCAGAGGGTCGGGGGTTCGATCCCCTCAGCCTCCACCATTCGAATCTATATTTTGCACCGTGCCGTTGTAGCTCAATTGGTAGAGCAACTGACTTGTAATCAGTAGGTTGGGGGTTCAAGTCCTCTCGACGGCACCATCTTTACCTAATGCGGAGCCGTGGTGTAGAGGCCTAACATGCCTGCCTGTCACGCAGGAGACCGCGGGTTCGAATCCCGTCGGCTCCGCCATTACTTCTTGAATCAAGGGTGAGAACCCAAAAAGGGTTCGTCGAAGGATAAGCTTCGTTAGCGATACATCGCAGTCTCGGAGCGAAGCGTAGAGTATCCCGTCGGCTCCGCCACTTTTTCAAATGAATGGTTCCACAGCAAAGTGGGAAAGTTAACGACAACTTAACCGCTTTATTTTTTTGTCAATTACATATGGCTCGGTAGCTCAGTCGGTAGAGCAGAGGACTGAAAATCCTCGTGTCGGCGGTTCGATTCCGTCCCGAGCCACTTTTATATGGAGGCTTAGTGAAGTGGCTAAACACGGCAGACTGTAAATCTGCTCTCTACGAGTTCGGTGGTTCGAATCCATCAGCCTCCACCATTGTTTTGAGCCATTAGCTCAGTTGGTAGAGCACCTGACTTTTAATCAGGGTGTCGAAGGTTCGAGTCCTTCATGGCTCATCTCAAAAGTCGTCAACTTCGGTTGACGGCTTTTTGCTTGTTATGCTTATCCCTTTTATTAGAACTGATGTAGAATACATATTATGAAGCAGTGTAGTGAAAGGATTGCGCTTATAGAAGACTCTGATAGATTCATTGGGACAGGTCGAAGTCAAAAAGGGTACGAACCAAAGAAGATCGAATGCTCTGGTTTTAGGCGGCAGCGGTAAAGATTGGTTTGTTGAATTAAAAGCCTTGTTTGAAGAAAAGATGCAAAGCTCTTTATGGTTCTAAATTTAGGAGTGAGTCGGTAGCAACCGGCCCACTCTTTCTTTTATGGACATACCAGCTTACTAATTAGGAATAAAGCGTACAATGCACTCTGCCGCGGATTACGCTTTAACGATTGGATATGCTAAAATGCGTATAAGCAACAATAAATTATCTATATAAGTTGAACTATATAAACTACGTAGAAAGGGCATAAGAGTGAAGTGTGCTGAAGAAGCGAAAGCGTTCGCCTTTGTGAGAGGATGTCTACCTTACAATATCTTAGTTCAATCAGAGAAATCCGCGAACAACAGCGATCATAAGCACACTTCACACGTTGCCCTCAAAACGTAAAATTCAATAGTTCAACTTATCTAGAAGCAGAAAGGCACCCGGTATGGAAATTAATTTGCTAAAACAGCAGGTCGAAGCCGCCATCGGCGTCACCCTTAAAGAGTCTGAGATGGGGATGAAGGAATGGAATCTTCTTGTACGAGCCATCGATTCTGATCCCGCAGCACTCTTGAAAGTGAACGGCAAGTACGTGTGGCTTTATAAAAAAAATAACGCCTTATCTACTGTCCATTTTTTTGAGGTCGATCAGACTCTTCTGACAGATACCGAAGCGAAGTTAATCGGACTATTGCTTGTACGCGCAAGAGAGAGTGTCAAAGCGCATACCGCCAAAAAGGATGACGAATCCCGGAGTCTTCAGCTCGGTGAGTGGATTCAGGAGCGGATGGATCTTGGGGAGCCGCAAGGAACGGTTCCCGAGCACTTTGCGTTGAAGCCGAAGCTTCAGGGCTCTTTCTTGCCGTTTATGTTGTCCTGGGAAAACCGGGCTGGCCACGAGGTGGTCTATACCAAGCTATATAAGCTTTTAAAAAGCTATTTTGGCGGCGATCTACTGCTGATTCCTCTGAAGGACAGCTGGCTGATTCTTGTCAGTGAAGCATTACTGACGGAGCTCCGGGAAGAGAGCGAGGAAGGGACAGATGCGGAGCGTGACATGCTCCATGCGCTGTGCCAGGGCTTATATGAATTGATCGCTAATGAATGGATGGGCAGCGGTTGCCATCTGTCTGTTCATGAGCTGATTACGGGCGAATCGAGACTTTTGGAGACGGCCGTGACCTTGTATGAATCCTTACTGATTGGTCGATTGTTTCATGTCAGCGAGTATATTCACTTGCCTTGGGAGCTCCGGCTGGAGCGTTTTATTTACAGCATTCCGGAGCCCGAACGGGAAAGGTTTATTATGGAGACAGGCAGACAGTCGGGGATTTTTACAGACGAAGAAGTGTTGTTGACGCTGGAGACCTTCTTCGAAATGGACTGCAATATTAGCGAGACGGCCAAGCGACTCTATATCCATCGGAATACGCTGATGTACCGGATTGATAAGATTAAACAAGAGACGGGTTTGGATGTTAGAGCCTTTCAGGACGCGGTGCTCATGAACCTGCTGCTCCTATTGTACAAAGTGACAAAATGAGGACGGCAATTTTGTGCAGTTTGCGCATGGCTCATTTTTGCCCATAAAGGTATTATATAAATATGAATTGTATCCGATTTCATTTTTAAGTGACACTAAATTACTTTTTAGGAGGCCAAACAAATGGCAGGCGTACGCTTAGAACACATTTATAAGAAATATGCAGGTGCTGATAAGGCAACAGTTATGGACGTTAATCTTGATATCGCCGATAAAGAGTTCTTGGTATTGGTAGGTCCATCCGGTTGCGGTAAGTCTACTACACTGCGTATGATCGCAGGTCTTGAAGAAATCACTGAAGGTAAGCTGTACATCGGCGACCGCGTCGTGAACGATGTTGCTCCTAAGGATCGCGACATCGCGATGGTATTCCAATCCTACGCTTTGTATCCGCACATGAACGTATACCAAAACATGGCGTTCGGTCTGAAGCTTCGCAAAGTGAAAAAGGAAGAGATCGATCAACGCGTTCGCGAAGCAGCGAAGATTCTCGATATCGAGCATTTGCTTGACCGTAAACCAAAGGCTCTGTCCGGTGGTCAACGTCAACGGGTTGCCTTGGGCCGTGCGATTGTCCGCGATCCTCAAGTCTTCCTCATGGACGAACCTCTTTCCAACTTGGATGCTAAGCTGCGCGGTCAAATGCGTGCGGAAATCACAAAGCTGGTTAAGCGTCTTGAAACTACTTGCATCTACGTAACACATGACCAAATCGAAGCTATGACGATGGGTGACCGGATCGTAGTTATGCAAGATGGTATCATTCAACAAGCAGCTTCTCCTGAAGAGCTGTACAACCAACCACAAAACATCTTTGTAGCTGGATTTATCGGATCCCCTACAATGAACTTTGTACATGGTACACTTGCTGAAGAAGGCGGCGTAGTTCGCTTCAGAGCCAACAACATGGATGTAGAGGTTCCTCAAGGCAAAGCTTCGACTCTGAAGGAGAAGGGCTACATTGGCAAAGAAGTGATCATGGGCATTCGTCCGGAAGATATTCATGAAGAGCCTGTATTCCTGGAAGCATTCCCGCACACTTCGTTCACAGCTAACGTATACCTGACTGAAAACCTCGGTCATGAAATGCAGCTGTACTTGAAGGGCGCTGGTGCCGACACATTGATCGCTCGTGTTGACGGACGTTCGACAACTCGTGAAGGTGACAATGTGAAGCTTGCAATCGATATGAACAAAATTCATATCTTCGACAAGGAAACAGAGCTTAACGTATTCTTTTCCTAATCGGTAAAGGCAACTTTTTATAAAGAAAACCGCCCCTCGGGGCGGTTTTTTACTTGCCATTTAATGCTCGAAAGACTTAAAACATCTACTTTGGCTCATAGGTCTCCACTTGAATCACGGGCACGGTGATCCATTCCCCTTGAACAATAATATCCGTGTATTGAAGGAAGGTTCCGGTAATTACGGCATCCCCCTCCGAGAAGTCGAAATTCCCCTTCAACACGATATCCGTATCGTCCGCATAGGCAAGGGTCTCCAGAAAGCCCGGCTGCGTTACTGTACAGAGCAATCTAATGGTATCGTTCGGGTATTGCGCAACTTGGTCGGCAGTAACGTCTCGGATGAACTTTTTAACCCCTGTAAACTGATAGTAGGAGTCGATTCGTTCGTAGATCGAGACTTGCCCTTCGCCAGCGGAACCGTAAGGATTATCGACCAGCAGGCTGCCGTCAGAGTTCGTCTCCAGGCCATCCGCCTCTACCCACAGGATCAGCTCAATGGAGCTCTCAGAGACTTCGAACAGGGCATACAGCGCGTTTCGATTTAAGGACTCAGCCGTAACCTTAATGACCGGGTTCTGACGCGTGCTTAGGACCGGATCTATAGAGAGGGATTGAATCGAATTGCCTGATATCAGATCCGTATTCGTTAGCACCTGGATATTGCCTTGATCGTTCATTTTTCCAAAATAGACCCGGTTATCTCCATCAGCCGCAGCAACGTAGATTTGAGCGTTATAAGATTTCGTTCCGCCCGTTACGTGAGTATACTGTTTATCTCCCTCAAGCTGAGGAAGCAGCAGAACGGGCTCTGCAGCCATCCACGCCAATCGGACCTGGCTTACGGCCTCCGCCGTGTCCTGGTATGGATTCAGCGATGTATAGAGGTCAATGGCTTCCTGGTATGCCCCATCCCTTGATAAGCTCTTGGCTTGCTTCATAAGCTTCGCTATTTGCCCCTCTACATAAGTAACAAGCGAGGACTTTGGGTTGACTTTGGCTGCGAAAGCATTATATTGCTTGGCATGTCTTGCGAAACTGGAATAATTGTCAGCTTCCAGTTCTTGTCTCAGCAGAGCTTCCATAAGCTCCTCAACCTTGCTGGCAACCCAGGGGGCTTTTAGGTCATTTTTGGAATAAGCGCTTAAAATAGCCTCGGCATCAGTCAATAGCCGGTCATAGAGACCATTTGCCGCTAGAGCATCGAATTTCTTAAGGTCATAATCCTCATAGGCGGCCATCAATTCATTCATCTGTTTGTCCTGATCCCCGTAGAAGATTTCAGGGATTTCCAGGAGATTCCATTTGAAGGACTCGTCGTCATAGTTTTGATTCGTCAGGTTGCTGTTCATTTCTGCGTAGAACTGATTCTTAAACTGGGCAAAATAAGAGGCAAAATGCTCCGATACCCCGATAGCCTGGGAGATTTCTCTGTAATATTCACTGTACGGGCCGTCTCCCGTATAATAGGTGTTGCGGAATTGCGAGAGCTCTGCGTAGATTTCCAGCAGCCGATCGAATTGTCCTTCGGCCACAGCCTCGGCGCCTTCCGAATCATAGAAGTCCAGTTGCTGCTTCATCTTGGTAATTGGAGCAAGCTCCTCCAAGCGGGCAGCGATCTCATCTTCATGATAAAGAATCGAGCGATTGTCCCGAGTCTTCAAATACCAGGTTTCTGCACCTACCAGGTCCTTTTCCGCATAGAGACGCTCCGCTTCTTTAAAGGAAGAGATTTTAGCTGAAATTTCTATGCCCTTATAGCCGATCAGCACTAGCATAATTAAGCATAGCGCCAGAAGCAGGGACTGAAGGGAGAATAATCTTCGTGTCATCATAAGGAGTTGCTCCTAATAGCGGGCTGCTGAAAATCGGCGTCCCATTGATATTTTTCGGTAAAAATCCGGGCAACCTCTTCTCCCAGCGCCCCCCAGTCGTCCTGCGGACTTCCGTTGACTACGCGGTAAAGGCGCAAGAACCGCTCCTTGGGGAGGAGGCGAGCGTAACGGGCAATGAATTCCGCATAGGTCAGACAGTAACGTTTTTGTCTTACGGCTGCTGCGGCTACTCCTGACAGGATTTCGTCTCCGCGGCTCATGGAAGCGATATGCTGCTCATATTTCAAGATATACCGGAAGGTTTTATCCTTGATAAGCTCACGCTTAATTTTGCTTAATTCACCGATATATTCGACCAGATCCGGATCAAATCGCTTTTGCAGTAACGGTTCCAGCTCCAGGTCCATATCTTTGCGCAGCACAAAGGATTGAAGCAGCATAATTTGCAGCGAGCGTATGCTGTCATCGTGCACCAGCGTGGCAATCTCTCGCATCATCTCATAAGAAAGAGCTTTGTTCTCCTTCCCGATGGCTGCAGCCCAATCCAGATTTGCAATTAATCCGTTAATAATCTGCTGACGGTCGCGTATGAAGATCCGGTTCAGTTCCCTGGAGACCGCCTGGGGCTTTATCCGATGCTGAACATAGATCAACACGCCAGTCAACAGCAGACCCGCCACCAAGGCGAGAGCCATCTCCTGAAAGGTACGTCCGAAGAAAATGCTAACCAGCGTGATTAGCAGCGCAATCAGACGGTCATTTCGAATCGAGCGCTGTACTTGAGCGGCAGCCTTGCTGTGGAGCGAAATAAGCCCCCCTGATTTACCGCAGGTTGGACATTCCTCGTCATACAGGATGGTGTACCGCAGGCAATGCTTGCATATTCGTAATTTTTCATAGACATATTTAGTGTGGCGGGGAGGGCGAAGCTGTACAGGAATTTTATTGTTCATATTGGTCACTTTCCCGGTTTATTTGATAGATTAGGGCTTGGTCTAACTCCTGAGAGGGGACCAGATCCTTATTGCGCCGCCAAAAGAGGATGGATCTTACAGTAACAAACAGTAACAAAACAGCCAAGCAAACGTAAGTAATCATATAAAGTCGCCGCTCCTTCACAAAATGGGCCCTTTGCACCAAAAAAATTGAACTTTACAGGCGTTAATTATATCATAATGGCATAGCGGTGACAGATTCTAGGGGGGAATTTGTCATATGATGTATAATTACAATAATAGTACGAGTTACTACCTCTAATATAACGATTTAATCGAAAAGGAGTACTACACATGTCCAAGAGAAAGAAATCGACTTCCAGTGTGCTGCTCATCTTGCTTGCCATGCTGCTGATGTTGTCCAGCCTTCACGTGCAGGGCGCATATGCAGCAAATGGACAGGCCTCGCAGATTGACGCTGTGCTTGTCGTGGATGTCAGCAACTCCATGAATACGAGTGATACAAATAAGATCGGCAATGAAGCGATGAAGATGTTCATCGATATGCTGTCGGTAAGCGGAGACAGAGTAGGCATTGTCGCGTATACCGACAAGATCCAGCGGGAGAAGGCGCTGCTGGAGATCAATACCCAAAGTGACAAAGAAGACCTGAAGCAGTTTATCGACGGCCTGGACCGCGGACCTTATACCGATATTGCGGTAGGGGTAAAGGAAGCGATCAAGGTGCTTCAGAACGGCGCTGATCCGAATCATGATCCGATGATCGTATTGCTTGCTGACGGCAACAATGATTTTGATAAAGCATCCGGCCGGACAGCAGCACAATCCGACCAAGAGCTAGACGCCGCAGTAGAGGAAGCTAAGCAAGCGGGTATCCCGATCTATACGATTGGGCTGAATGCAGATGGCAAGCTGAATAAGGAGGCCTTGGCCGAGCTATCGGATAAGACCGGGGCAAAGTCATTCTCCACTAGTTCCGCCGAGGATTTGCCGCAAATTCTGAGCGAGATCTTCGCCAGCCATCTGAAGCTGAAAATTGTTCCGATTCAGAGTCTCACAGGAACCGGCAACTATCAAGAGGTTACAGTGAATGTTCCGAATGCGAATGTGCTAGAGGCGAACATCTCGATCATGTCCTCCCAGCCGGTAGAGACAGAGCTGATCGACCCTTCCGGTAATGCGGTGGCGATTCCGTCGAACGAGGTGCTTGTGACCAAGTCGAAGAGCTATTCCTTACTGAAGCTGCTCAATCCGAGTGAAGGAGATTGGACACTTAAGGTTAAGGGAGTATCGAAGGACAAAATTGATATTAACCTTGTCTTCAACTATGATCTGGAGCTGGCCATGGAGCCGCTGCCTTCGTCCTCCTACAAGCAAGGGGACGAGATTGCCGTATCCTCTTATCTTACAAGCAACGGACAGAAGCTTGCCGATGCAGAGATGTATAAGAATATGACCGCTGTCCTGAAGGTCAAGGATCTCGATGCCGGAACGACGGAAGAGATACCGTTGACCAATACCGGCGACAAATTTGAAGGAACGTACAAGATTCCCGAAGAGCATGAATATGAATTGGTGGTAAGGGCCGAGGAGAAGAGCTTTTACCGTGAGAGTCCGGCGGTGAATATCTCGGCCAAACCGGGCGGCGCTACTACGCCCCCTCCGGCAACGGCTCCGGAAGAGACGGGAACCGGGGAAGAGAAGCCTTTTCCGCTACTGCCGGTAATTTTGAGCGCTCTGGGAGTCCTTGTTCTGCTTGCCGTTGGCTACTTCCTGCTTCATAAGATGAAGCAGAGCAACCGCGGATTTGTCGGACAGATCGTTCTCGAGATCCGGGATGAGAATACCGGAGATAAGACGTACCCGCAGTATAAGAAGCTGACAGCCTTCCGGGGCAAGTTCACCCTTCACCAGCTTCTGCAGCTCGCACCGGAGCTGAAAGAGACCGAAGACATGATATTTACTCCGGGAAGCAATGACAGAATTATTCTGACAAGCAAGAGCGGCGGTACGGTGGAGAGGTCCGGTCGCGCCGTGGATACCAGCAAGGGTCTTGAGCTCAAGAGTGGAGACCGGATCACCTTGCCGCTAAGCAGTGTAGATAAGACAATCTTTATCGAATACCTCGTGTAGAGGTATTCAAAAAGTAGGCTTTTGATCACGAAGAGCTTCAAGAGGTTGATTCGACATCGAATCTTGCGTTCACCCTCGAAGTCCGGTACTCATGTAGGTTTTGCCTACACTCCGTTCCTCCTTCTTCGGGTTCTCGCAACCTTCTCGGTGCTGAAAAGCCGACTTTTTGAACTGATTTTAATTTCAACTGACTTTGAGAGGTTACCGTATTGCATATTGAATTCAGGGGGAAACAAAATGAAGCCCGTAGTAAGAGAGCATATTCAACAATTGGACGTATCCTTAGGCGGCGGTATTGTCAGCGACAAGATCCGGGTCGACACGATTGACAACCCGATTCTGATTATCGGACTCGGCGGGACGGGGATCGATGCCTTGCTTCGTTTGAAATATCAGATTAACCGCAGATTCCGTCTGCCGGAGGATCCGCTGTCCAAGAAGAAGCGCGAGAAGCCGGATAATGTAGAGTTTCTTGCCTTTGAGACGAATGAACAAGACCGCACGAAGAAGTACAAAGGAATCGGGCTGGACCCGATCAATGAATTTGTTCTGCTGTCCAACGCTGAGATCGGCGGGTTGCTGCAAAACCGCAGCATTCTGGAGCCTTACATTACGGAGTGGCTGTCGCCCGAACTGAGCATCACGGACGGCATGAACGGCGCAGCCGGCGTCCGCCAGGCGGGCAGACTGCTCTTGTTCACGAAGATTACACAAGTGGTCCAAGCGATCGATAAGAAGATCAAGACCTTGTCTGTCGGCACGAATAAAAAGCTGATGGTCTTCCTGCTCACCGGCTTGTCGGGCGGAACCGGCAGCGGCTGCTTCCTGGACATCGCCTATATTGTGCGGGGGATTATTGAACGCGACCACGGCTCGGCCGGGATTGACCGGGTGAACACACTTGGTTACTTGTTCACGCCGGATATCAATCTCTCGAACAAGAGCTTGAGCGAGCATACCCGGGAGTACATCAAGAAGAACGGTTATGCTGCGCTCAAGGAGCTCGACTACTGGATGAATGTCGATAGCCGCGGCGAACGGTTCAAGCAGCAATATGGCAATATTTTGACGGTGAACTCTCCATTGCCTCCGTTTAATCTGTGCCATTTGATCTCTGCGACGAATACAGAGGGCAAGCTGCTGGAGAATGCTTACGACTACTGTATGAACGTCACCGCCGAGAACATTACAAACTTCATGGCCAGCGAGGAGAAGCAGTCTGGCGAAGAGTTTGCTATTCACGACTATATCAGCAACATTCGCACGAATATTGCGCAGATGAATAAGCAGTATCCGGCCAACTATGAATACAACATTATCGGGGCCTCTTCCGCGGTGCTGCCGATTGAAGAGATGACGACGTATCTCGCCTACCGCTTGTTTGACAAGATGGAGGGCATGTTCCATAAGGCTCCGAGCCAGGAGGATGTGGAGAAGTTTGCACGCAAGCTAGGGCTTGATCTGGACAGTATGGCCAAGACCTTTGAATCCCGCGTACCGGAGCCGCTGCCCGGCTTTGAGAACAGCGAACGGCTGAGCCATGCCAACGTGGTGAAATCACAGGTCGTTAACATCGATACTGAGCTGGAGCAGAACTTCCTGGCCCGGGCACGCGAGGAGTACATCAAGGCGAAGAAGCAGCTCCCGGGTGAAATCATGGAGCAGTTCCGTGACCAGGTGCGCCGTCTGTTCCTGCATCCGGAGCAGGGGCCATTCTATGTATCCCGGCTTGTCTACACCGAGAAGGGCTTCTGCCTATTGAAAATGATCCTGTCCTACATTGAGGCCTTGCGGGAGAATCTGCTTCGCATTCCACGCGATATTGAGGCTGCGCAGGAGCAAGCCAATGATAAGCTGGGCGATGCGAAGAGCGCCTTCGTCTCCAAGGAAAAGAAGAAAAATTTCTATATTGAAGCAAAGATCAACGAATATTGGCTTCATGCCGATGTGGAGCGGACCGAGCAATTAATCGAGTTCTATGAAGACCTGTATGAATTGCTTAACTCGGAGAACAATCGGATCTATAACGTGTTTACTGAGGTGCTGAATGCGCTTAGCTCGATTTTTGCCAAGAACGGGGATATTCTCATCAATGGCGAGGAGCAAACCGACCATAAGGGAAACAAAACCTATTACTGGAACCTGGTGAGCGTTCCTGACATCTCCAAGCTGGTCAACCAGCTGATGGATCAAAAGGATGTCGACGATCTGATTCGCGATTTCTCTTCAGAGCTGCTGAATCATTCCAGCCAATGGATCAAGGAGCAGGAAATCGATATCGTCAACTCGATCTCTTCCTTCCTCAGCGACAAGTTCGGAGATCTGATTACAAAGTCGATGGAGGAATTCCTGATTATCAAATACGGACAGGATGAGTCCATTGAGAAGTTTGTGGAGCGCCAGATTGCCAGCAAGCTGGACGAAGAGGCCGTGCCGGTCTTCCATCTATCAAACAGCACAGGCAATCTGAATTTCCCGGCCTGGGGCTTTGTATCGGTGCCGGTGCAGGCGCCAAGCATCCTGAAGGGAATTCGGAATTATCAGAATAACGCGGTAGGCAAATCGCATTTCACCGTGAAGGAAAGTGAAGTCAAGAACCGGATCTTCTGGCTGAACACCCGGAACGGAGTTCCGCTCTTTGTCTACACCCCGCTGAAGGTGTACGAGGAGAGCTACGAGCGCACGATTCTGGAGAAGGAAGGCATCGGACGCCATCTGGTTCAGACCGAGAAGAACAACTGGACGTATTTGCCTTCCCCGATCCCGGAAAGATCCTGGGGCGATGTCTATATGAATCCGCGGGTGAAGAGCTACAACTCCCGGGTACGCGGGGAATTTGCCAGCGCCCGAGAGTTCAAGGTGATTGTCGAGAAGGGCATGGATCAGAATACAAGCAGCCGTTATGCCGTGGTGCAGACCGTGCCGTTCGATCTGAACAAGCTGCTGCAAAAATATGATATGAAATTGGATGCGCCGAAGCCGAACCTGGGTGAGGTCAAAGCGGCCTATACCGAGTTGAAGCGTCTCTTGTCCGATGGACTGGAGCTCGTAGCTTCGAAGGATATTTTCGGCAGCATTAACGAGGAGATGGCGCAGGAGAATCTGATCCGTTCGCCGGAGCTGATTCAAGCCGTGCGCGTAGAACTGGCGAAATATACGGCCATTCAGGAGATGGCTGCGAAGCTGGAGAGCCTGCTCGGACAATTCCGGGATGAAGAGAAGCTGCTGGAGCAATTCCTTGAAGCGATGTACACCAGTACAATCGTGAAGAAGGGCGCCCTGTATGTCTATGACCGCGATGCCGAGGAAGAGGCCTGGGAGCCGTTTGCGAATCTGATGAAGACGCGCAATTATGCCGAGTATGAGGTGTTTGTTCACTTCCGGGGACTGGATGATAAGAGCCGGAGCGCACTCTTGCGGAAATCCTCGCGCCGTGCGAATGAAATGACTTCCTCCGAGGACATCACACCGCTGCTGTCCAAGCTGGATGAGTTGACCGTGAACTTCCTTGAAGCGCGGGATGCGCTGGAATATGAGAAGGTCGAGCTGGCCAATGGTCAGGATATGTACCAATTCTACAAAGAGATCGCATCTCAACTGAATGATATCCGGAAAAGGTTGAAATAAGACATGAAGCAGCAGTTAGAGCGATTTGCACTTGATTATGACCGCGCCGAGGAGCGGCTGGCCGGACAGGGCGATGACCAGAGCAGTATCCATTATCCTGCCCTGTACTTGTTTATTGGAGACAAGGCAGGCGAGGCCATCGGGGCGATGAAAGAAATTCATGACCGCAAGTGGGATAACAGCCGCGGTGTCATGTATTTGTGGGTGACGACCGCAGGAGGAGCCTCTGTGCAAGCAGAGGAGTCCCCTGCGGTTAAGCGCCATGTTCTTGCAGGAACCGAGGGAGGCGGCGACCCCAAGAAGGCTCGCGCCGAGCTGTACCGGAAGCTGTATGACAGCGGGCAAGGCTGGTTCGAGCTGAACCGGACGCTCCGTCAGGTCAGCAGCCATATTGCGGAGTACGGACGGTTATATGCTTCGTTCGACCGGATTCATCTCTCTGTCATTACGCGGGTCGATGACCCGCTTAATGTGTTTGTACAGGAGCTTTCCCTGTTGGCGAAGTCGATCCTGGGCCAGTCCTTCAAGTCTGTCCAGATGGACCTGTATGCACTGATTAGCGAACGGGAGCAGGTGGAGGCTTTCGGTTATGGCAGCTCGGCGGGCGTAGCCTTTTTGCGAGAGCTTGATTATATGCAGCAGCCTGACTACAGCTTCTCGGCTCCTCTGCACGTCACAGAGGACGGGATCTCTATCCCGGTGACGCATCAGGCCTCGCCGCTTTTTGATCTGGTCTATGTGTTATCCGATCGCAATGAGCGGGGCTTGCTGGCCGCAGACGAGCTGCAAGGCTGCTATGAGATGATTAGCCATATCAGTCTGCTGAAGAACAGAAAATACAAAGAGCAAGTCTTTGGCCCTGGCAGTGGCAGCTACAATAATACTTCGTTCAAAAATAATGTAATGACGGAATCAGGACGCCAAGGATATGTCTCTGCGGGAATGGCCAAGGTGAAGCGGCCGAACCAATCGATTGCGCTGGTGGTGCTGTATCACTTCCTGCGTCAGCTCAAGGCAGATATGGCGGAGGAACCGGAGATCGGCGAGCAGGAGAAGCTGAGTATGTTCGGCGTCCACCCGGCAGCCTTTGAGGAGCAGGCTGCCCGGCTCGTACCCGATATCGAGGCGATTTCCGAGATGCACGCCCTCATGACGAATGAGGTCAGCTATGCCTCCCTTCGCCAAATGTCGATTCGCGAAGCCGAGCAGGCTTTGTATGGCGAGGGCTGCCGAGCCTTCTTCCGGAGTAATTATGAGGACCCTGCCCGGCACGGACTGGAGCAGCTGGATGTAGCGGCCAAGCTGGAGAACGAGCTGCGGAGCCGCACGTCGGCAACGCCGATGATTGGTTTATTTCAGCTCTATCATTGGAGCGGAGAACGCAAGGAGGCGGGCGGACTTCTTCCTTACGTGCAGAATCTGTACCGGGAGACCCAGCGTGAGCTGGAGCTGGCGCGCTTCGAGTTAGAGCAGGCCTATGAGGGAAGAGTCGAGCAGCTTCCTTTCAAAAAGGTGCCGTTCATGGATAAGCGTAATGTGCGAAGCTTCATTTCCGAGCTGTTCCGGAGTGTTTATTATCGAAAGCGCGATCTATTAATGCTGGAAATCAAGCTGAAGCTGATCTCCAGATACGAGGCGGAGATTGAAGCATTCCATAAACGCTGCGAGGTGAAAATACATCAGTTCGAGAGCCTGGAGCAACTGCTGAGAGCATCCGCCCAGGAAAGCGTAACTTGGGCTGATGATTATATCGGCCAGAACATTATGGAGTATTATGAGCTCGTGACCAAGCGTGTTACAGATGAGCTGAAGGCCAAACGGGGAGCGGGAGCCTTTTTCGAGGATCGGCTGCTAGGGAACCAACGGGAGCTGCTGGAGCAAGGCATCGAAGGCTTTTTAACGAAGCTGATAAAGGCATGCCGGGAGCATATCCTGACCTCCCCGTATTTCAAGCTCTCCTTCGAGGAGGAGCTGCTGCAACGCTCGAATGTCACGATCGAATACAACAACAAGGAAGTTCTGTCGAAGGATGACCTGTTTAAGAAATTGTATCGAACCTTGGAGGACAGGGCGGCTATTCAATTGCGCCTGTATGATTATACACAGGAGCATCGTTACGAGGAGAAGTACGTCTTTGGCGATGTGGAGAGCGAATTTGTCCGCTATGTATTCAGCGTGGATGAGTCTTCAAGGATTTACAAGCTGGGCGGGGTGCACGAGAAGCGGAGCAGCGGAATTGTGAAGCTGAATCTGATGGGCGGATTCCATTTGGAGGATCTGATGTACTACCGGAACGGCAAGGTGTATTACGAGAGCTACGTTGCGAATGGTTATGAGCTCCATGGGTTGGATCCGGCCAGACTGCCTGAGCTTCGTTAACAGCTCCTTATTTCATTTGGAAAGGAAGCAAACAAGATGACGAGAAAAATCAATTTGCTCCTGCTGCTGTTCAGTCTGATCGGAGGGGCCATCGGCTTTGGGATCGGCGAAGTGCTGCTGCATCAGCTATCCGGAGAGGTGCCGAGCATCGTCCTGATCGGGCTGTACTTCGGCATTCTTGCACTATGTGTCGGATTGTCCTGCCTGATCGCAGAGATGATCAAGCCCCGCCTGAACGGCTCGTCCTGGCGCCAGAGATATGTCGGCGCTTCATGGAAGCTGCTGGTGCCTGCGACGCTGGTGCTGCTCTTTGCGCTGGGGACGCTCCTGGAGTTTGTCTATGAATTGAACTTGAACGGAGCGAAGCAGGTAAAGAACATTGTGTTCGTGATTGACGATTCAGGCAGTATGGATGTTAATGATCCGAATGGCGACCGATATGAAGCGACTAAGATGCTGATCGGCAAAATGGATCAGGACAAGGAAGCAGCCATTGTCGTCTTCGATGACAGAGTACAGCTCTTGCAGCCTTTTGTGAGACTGAAGAATCAGGAAGTTAAAAATGAGGTGTACTCCAGACTGGATGAAATGGAGCCGATGCAGGGCGGGACGAACTTCAATCTTGCTCTCAATGAGGCGATGGAGCAGATTCAGGGACGAAGCACCTCCCGGCGCGGAACGCTTGTCATTCTGCTGTCCGACGGATTCAGCGAGGTAGATCCTTCCGGTGTGCTTAGTGAATATCAGAGCAGCGGAGTGGCGGTCAACACGATCGGACTCGGCCTGGATAATCCGGAGGGCTCCGAACTCTTGAAGGAGATTGCAGCCGTTACAGGCGGACAATATCAGGATGTGAGCGAGGCGGATCAGTTGTCCTTTGCCTTCCAGAAAATCTATGACAATATCGGAGAGCGGACATTGGTTACCGAGCGAACCGGAGTTACACAGAACAGCAGCTATTATATGATTCTTCGCATTGTGTTCGTGATCCTGCTCGGCGCTGCGCTTGGACTGGGCTTAGGAGTTCTGTTTGATAACCGCCATCTTGCCAAGAGCTTCAGTATCGGCGGGGCCACAGGCGGCGTGCTGGCCGGACTGCTTCTGGAGTTCGGACTATCCGGAGCTGACTTCCCGGATGGGATCATTCGCCTGTTGGCTTGCCTGATCCTGGCCGCCGTCATTGCCCTGTTCACGCTCGTGGTGCCAGTCAAGGATAACCAGCCTCGAATATCGGAACGTCGCAGCAGATTCGGCGGTGCCAGATCGGCCGGAAGCGCGGTCGGCAGACGTCAGGGCGAGAACCAGAACCGGGGATTCTAGAACCCAAGGAGGAGAGAGGAATATGCGGGTTATTGACGCTACATCATCCACCCCGGCCATCCGGGATATGACCCACAGCCTGGATGAGGACCGGGTATGCCTGCGCTGGCGCTGGCCCGAAGGGGTTCAGGCTGTATACATTCACAAGGGTCCGGTCTCTGATAGCACCGCCGACAGGATGCCTGACGAAGCAGACCTGAAGCTGTACACACGCGAGGAATACAAGGCCTCCGGCGGCTATCGGGATCGTCTCGAAGAGATCGGGCAGGTGCAGTACACCGTCTATGCCGGTCTGATGGAGGATGATGAACTGGAGCTTGTCCTTCAGCAGGATGGAAGGAACCGGCTGACTGTAAATGCCGGCCGGGCCCGCATTTTCTATATGATCTCCCAGAAGAACAACTTGTTCCGCAAGTACAAGAGTATCCAGATTCAAGTGATGGCCGAGGCGGCGGTTGCAAAGGATGTGCTCTGCTATGTGAAGAAGCAGGGCGGCTATCCGGCGAACAAGGAGGATGGTACCGTGTACCACTTCCTGCACGACTTTGCCCCGGGAAAAAACACCCTGCCTGTCATTGAGGTAGGCAAGAACGATTATGTCCGGCTGTTCTTTACGGATGGCCGCAAATACGGGCAATTCTATGAGCTTATTGCACAGTAGTTGCAAGCCTGAAGGAGGAATGGACCATGGGCCTTTTCGAGCTTTTCAAGAAAAAAACGCAGGACGCGCCGCGTCCGTTATTTTACGATATTGTCTGTCCTTTTTGCTTCAGCAAATTTTCACCGGAGGCCGTTGTCTTTCGTGCCGCCCATCACCGGGAGGACGATGAGGATTACGCGCTGGGCGAGGATGAGCAGCTGAATAAATACCGGGAGCGCTTCGGATTGGATACGGTCTATGATCTGGAGGCGATTATCCACCCCAGACAGGTGCCGGAGGAGCATCATATTTACTCGGATCATGTTCTGATCGGACTGAACGACCGTTATGGCATTGTGACCCGGCGCAGACTGTGCCCGCATTGCCACAACGAGCTGCCGGTCACGGCAGGCAAAGTGCCGAGCAATATCATTTCCATTATTGGAGCTTCCCAGGTGGGGAAATCGGTCTATATGACCTCGTTGATCCATACGCTGCAAAATACGACCGCAGATCATTTCGATGCGGCCTGTATGCCGCTGAATGCGGAGATTAGCCGTAAGTTCCGGAGTATGTATGAGGAGCCTTTATTTGAACGGGGCGATCTGCTTGCCTCCACCCAGAAGGAGAGGATGCAAGAGCCGTTTATTTTCCAATTCGTCTTCAAGGACGAGAGTAAGCCGCCGCTGACGCTGGTGTTCTTCGATGTAGCCGGTGAGGGCATGGTGGATCAGGACTATCTTGGACTGCAGGGGCAGCATATTAAGAACTCCTCCGGTATTTTATTCATGGTCGACCCGCTGCAGATCCGTTCCATTCGGGAACGAATCCGGATCAATCTTGGCACCGAGCCGGGAGAATGGGTATCCCAGTATGATGAGCCGCGCGATGTCGTTCTGACCATGTTCGGGGATTTCATCGCTTATGAGGATAAGGGGAAGACCGATATTCCTACAGCCGTCGTCTTGACGAAGAGCGACATGCTTCGTGCGCTCAGTGACGAGGACGGAGAGTATATCAAGTCGAATAGTAACGTCTTCAACAATGTGGTGCACCGGAAGACATTCAATATTACCGAATTCGAGAATATCGACGGCGAAATCCGGCGCTTTATTGAAAAGGTGGATCGGCCCTTCAAGGGAACGATGGACGTTTACTTCAAGAACACCGCGTATTTTGCCGTCTCCGCGCTTGGCAGCAACCCTATCGACCAGAAGCTCCAGGGCGTGGTCAGCCCGATCCGGGTGGATGAGCCCTTTATCTGGCTCTTGTATCAACTGAAATACATTGAGGGGAGAGAAGCGAATTGAAGCCGAACTCTCCAGGAAGCATCCAGCAGCAGATGTATACCCGGGAGCGGAAGGGTGTCTTTCGTTCCACGGAAGGCTTTGATACGGTAGCCAAATCGTCCGGGCTGGATGTCGCATTTATTAAAAAGGTGCTCCACCCTTTTTGTATGTATGATGCGCCGGCGGAGCTTGTATCCCGCAGCGAGAAGGATGGAGCGCTGTATCCGGAGGCCGTTCACTTGTTTCATGCAGAGAACGGAGAGACGGTACTGGGACGGAGCATCTATCAGCCGGTGGATTTCACTGGGCTGAGAAGCGCCTTTTTAACGCATAACTACATTATTCCTTCGGGCCGTTCCGGGGAAGTAACTGAGAGCTTTAGTGCCTGGCTCGACGCGTCATTTGCGGATAGCTATGATCCGGAGATCGGCACAGAGCTGGCTGAGCTGGACGAAGTCCCGACAAGAGCGGCTGCGGATGCTGTGCTTGGACATGCTGCCGCCAAGGAAACTTTGGAGCGCCTGGGGTTTGACGAACAGCTATTCAAGCAATTGCTGTTTGCGGTCATGACCGCTTCCGGCGAAGGACGGAAGAAGGTTTATATCTCGCTGGATGTCCCCGTTGAAGATATCTCGAGAGAGGCCCTCTCGTTAATGCAAATTGTATATTCCTGTCTACCCTATGAACATCGCAGACGGCTTGGATTTCTATCCTATGTGAAGGAGCCGCAGAGCCGGAAGTTTATTCATGTGCAATTTGTGGAGAAGGGCAGCCTGCGCCCGCATGACCGGAGCATCGAGAAAGACTATATTTTTGATCTGGCAGCCGGGCGAATTGGACAGATCGATGCGGATTGGGCCCGTCAGCCTTATCTGGACCTGGCATGGAGTCATTTGGGGCAGAAGGAGCAGCTTCAAGGATTTTTTGAGTTTGCGGATGAAATGCTATCCGGCATGGAGGGCGAACGGAAGTCGGCCTTATCCAGCTATCATGAGTTGGCAGTATATTACCGGATCGAGCACGGTGAAGAGTCTCTATACGAAGAGAACAAGGTTACGGTTCTTCGGGGCTTATTGGAATATTTGAAGCCGCCTGGCGGGTTGGATGCCCGGATGAGGCTGAATGATCTCTTCCTTTCCCGCTTTGACCGGGAATTTGATCTTAACAGGCTGGGACATATCCCGTCTGCTGCTGTGGCAGAGTGCTTTCGCGATTATTTCGGCTTGCCTGGTGCGGGACAGGAGGACAAGATTGTCTCCTATTATATTCTTGCGCTGCATAACGCTATGACACAAGAGCGGCAGGAGGAGGCGGATGCCTTCTATACACTTATTGAAGGACATACCGGGCTGGAGGCCGCCTTCTTCAAGAATGTGTTGAATAGTGAGCGGCTGATGACGGTCTTGTTCGATCCGTATATTCGGGCTAAGTTTCAGCGGGCAACCGATCTGAAAGCACTCTTGAGTCTGATTCGAGCCTGGGGAAAGAAGTTCCCGTTCGTGCTGCAAAATCATTCCTTTCAGGAGCTGAGCCGAACCCGGCTGATGGACAAGCTTCGAAGTGCGAACCAGCTTCTGCGGGCTACAGATATTGTGATGAAGGAGATAGGCAAGTGGGATGCCGGAGTCCCGGAGAGGGAGCGGGTCTTCCAAAATTCCGGCATGACCGAGCTGCTAACCTCGTCGGCTCTTCGTTTGCTGCTTAGCGAATTGGATCTGGACAGGCTGACGAAAGAACAGGTGGTAGGGGCCGAATTTCTGAGACAGCATGATTTAAGCCGCCCGGCCAAAGAACTGCGGGATTCCAGACTGAGCAGTCATGCCGTCATGCTTCATGCGCTGTACCGGTTGTTCACCGAACCGAAGCCGGAGGCCGAGATCTTCGCCGGACTTGGACCGATGGAGACAGACCGGGTCCAGCAAACGGCCCGGAAGTGGCTGCAGGGCGAGATCGAAACGGCTGAATTTCCGCGAATCGCGCTTGCTTTCTTCCGGGAGTCGGATGCCGGATTTGTAGAGTATGGGGCGTTGCTGGATTACTTGCGCAGAAATGCTGCGGATAAGAATATAATTTACAAGTTCTTGCTGTGGTCGCAGAGCGATTCGAGCTTTACCCGCCCGCGCGGCCTGGTGCCTGCTTATGCTGCGGCAATTCTGGCTTATTTCAAACGGCATGATAAAAATGCATTCAAAAGCCGGGAAAACCGCCGTGAATATTTCGCCAAGGCTGGCCCGGCATTAAGCACGGTGCTCAACAAGGCAAAGCTGGAGCTGTCGTCGCCGGTGAGCCGATTTTTTTCCGGGAATCGGAAGACGGTCATGATGGGTTCTACGATGATGGTGCTGCTGATTTTGATTGTGGCGGCGAGCTGGCTGGTTCTGAAACAGACCGGCATCATCGGAAAGGCAGATCCGTTGCCTGAGACTCCTCCGGTAGTGGCGGACGAAGGGAATACTGCCGAAGAACAGATTGTCTTTGCCGAGAAGCTGATCGTGGCTGACGGTGAAAAAGAGCAGACACGCTTGATTTTCCCGTTTGATGATCTGGCTCAGTGCACGGTGTTCACACCGACCGAGCTGACGCTTACAGCGCCGGGCCTGGATCCGCAAGTGGTGCCGATACAGAACTATGAGAGCGGATGTGCGCTTCCGAAGCAGGAAGATTCAGACGCTGCGGACACACCGGATACTTCAGGTGACTCAGGTAACTCAGGTACCTCGGATAACTCGGATAACTCGGATAACTCGGGTACCTCAGGAGCCCCGACAACTGAAAATGGAACTACGGATCAGGTTGAGAATGGGGATGAAGCCGGTGATACGGCAGGAAATCAAAACAACATAGATGCGGCGGACGAAACTGGTGGCGAAGCTGCAGATCAAGACAAAGCAGATGCTGCCGGAGAGAGTACCGACGAACCGGATCAGACTGGGAAATCCGAGTCTGGAACAGCTGCAGGGATCGCGGTTTCCGATGGAGAGGACAACAATGCAGGTCTGCCGAAGGAGAGCAAGACAAGCCCGGATCAGTATGCAGGGCGGGTTACCGTGGTGCTGGATCAAGCAGTGCCTGAGGGCAGTGTAATTCAAGTGAACGGAGTAAATTACAAGGTAAAGGCGTGGACATCCCCGGAGATAGATTCACCGGATTCTACCCGTACAGATGGAGCGGGAAATGCAGAGTCTTCCGGCAACACCGAACGGCCTACGGATTCCGGTAATGATTGATTTACAGTGAAAATTCCGATACGATGAGTACATTAATGGTATTGAATTTGAGCAGGAATGCCTCGGAAAGGAAGAACACCATGCCTAAAAAGGTGAAAGTATCTGAGCTTGTCAATCAGTTCGGGCTCGAAGTCGTGTCAGGAGAGCAAGGACTGAAGCGTTCGATTACCGTGGATGATCTGTACCGCCCGGGCCTTGAAATGGCCGGTTATTTCGAATATCACCCGCCAGAGCGCGTCCAGATTCTAGGAAAGACTGAGCTGGCTTTTTATGAAATGCTTCCGATTGAAGAACGGAAGGACCGCATGGAGCGGTTGTGCAGCAGTGAAGAGACTCCATGTATTATCGTCACGAGATCCTGGGAAGTACCGCAGGAGCTGATCGAGATCAGCTCGAATAAGCAGATTCCCGTACTTCGCAGCAGCATGGCAACGACGATTCTGTCGAGCCGCATCACCAGCTTCCTGGAACGGAAGCTGGCGCCTACCGCTACGATTCATGGCGTGTTGGTGGACGTGTACGGTGTGGGGATGCTGATTACCGGCAGCAGCGGGATCGGGAAGAGTGAGACCGCGTTGGAGTTGGTTAAGCGTGGACACCGTCTGATCGCGGATGATGCGGTGGAGATTCGTCAGACCTCGGACAACCAGCTTCATGGTTCCGCGCCGGAGCTGATCCGCCATCTGCTGGAAATCCGCGGCGTGGGTATCATTAATGTGATGACGCTCTTCGGTGCCGGCGCGATCCGCAATAACAAACGGATTACCCTGGTAGTCAGACTGGAAGCCTGGCAGCAAGAGAAGCAGTATGATCGTCTCGGTCTTGACGAAGAGACCACACGTATCATTGATACTGATGTTCCTTTGGTGACGATTCCGGTTCGCCCGGGACGAAACCTGGCAGTCATTATTGAGGTTGCAGCCATGAACTTCCGCCTGAAGCGGATGGGCTATAATGCGGCACTTCAATTTACAACGAAGCTGACGGAGACGATTGCGGAAGATATTGACGATTTGGATTAGGAGAGTGAAGGATGAACACATTGTTGATTAATCCCATCGCTTTTTCAATCGGCAGCCTGGATATTCATTGGTATGGACTGATCCTGGGTAGTGCTGCATTGATGGGCCTGCTGTTAGCGATCTGGGAAGGGAAACGGTTTAACATTTCGCAGGATTTCTTCATGGACCTGCTCCTGATCGGCGTCCCTTCTGCGATTGTAGGAGCGCGGATTTACTATGTCGCCTTCATGTGGGATGACTACAAGAATAATCTGATTGACATTTTCAAGATTTGGAATGGCGGAATCGCCATCTATGGCGCTTTGATCGGTGCAATTATTGCCGCGTTGATCTATGTGCGGAAGAAAGGCTACAATTTCTGGCGCATTGCGGATATCTGCGCGCCATCCCTGCTGATTGGACAAATCATCGGGCGCTGGGGGAACTTTGTGAACCAGGAGGCCTACGGCGGTCCGACGACGGAGAACTTCCTGCGAGGCAATTTGCATCTGCCTGATTTTATTGTGAATCAGATGAATGTTCAGGGAGTCTTTCATCATCCGACTTTCCTGTATGAGTCCCTGTGGAATGTAGTTGGTATTCTCATATTGCTTGTGCTTCGCAGACAGAAGTTTTTGCGCGCGGGCGAGCTGTTCATGTCTTACTTCATCTGGTATTCCATCGGACGGTTCTTTATTGAAGCACTAAGAACAGACAGCCTGGCCTTCCAAGGGGCCGAATGGTTGGCTTCGCTGATCAATGGCATGTGGGCACCGATGACCTGGTTTGGCTTTGAACAGGGCTATTTGGCACCGTCTTACGGCAATGTCCGGATCTCTCAAATGCTGGCGATTGTCATTGTTATCGCAGCGGTTGGTATTATTATATACCGGAGAAAGACTGTGGTTGATCTGCCGAGGTACTTGGATCCTATTGTCTCAACCAAGCTGCAGGACGCAGAAGCTATGCCCGTCGCGGAAGTCCCGGGGCAGGCTGAACAGCCAGTAGTGAATGAAAGTTCCGTTACTGAGAAAGATCATTCGGATCATCAAGGGGAGCACGAACCGAAGGCGTAAAGGAGTACTTGCTGCATGATTAACACGGTATTGTTTGACCTGGACGGTACAATTATCGATACGAATGAGCTGATTATCAGCAGCTTCATCCATGTGATGGGAAAGAATTTTCCCGGACAGCCCTATGCCAGAGAACAGATCATTCCTTATATGGGAATGACGCTGGAGCATCAACTGCAGACCTTTTCAGGCCGGCAGGAGGTCGAAGATCTTGTCGCGGATTATCGGGAGTTTAATTATGCCCATCACGACAGCATGGTTGCGGAGTTCCCTCGTGTTCATGAGGTCATCTCGACCTTGCATGCGAAAGGTATCCGGCTCGGCGTGGTTACCACCAAAATCCGGCCGACGACGCTCCGTGCACTAGAGATGTTCAAGTTGAAGCAATATATGGACGTTATCGTGACGGTGCAGGATGTGGAGCATCCCAAGCCCCACCCGGAGCCAGTATTAACAGCGATAGAACAGCTGGGGGCCGATCCGGCCTGTACGGTGATGGTGGGCGACAGCCCTGCGGACATCAAGTCGGCCAAGGCTGCAGGCGTGCTGGCCGCCGGGGTGGCCTGGTCGCTGAAGGGTGAGGAAGAGCTTAGGAAGTATGAGCCGGATGTAATCCTGCAGGACATGACTGATTTATACAGTCTGTTGGGATGGGAGTCGAAGCTGCGGTGAGAAAGGTTACCCGCTATCCCGTTGAAGGGCCGAATGCTTTATGGCAGCTCTATCGGACGGTCAGCCCATGGAAGGGTGTAAAGAACTTTATCTTTATCCAGATCAGTCGGTACACTCCGGTTCTCTCCATCAAGAACTGGATTTATCGCCATATGCTTGGGATGCGGGTCGGAGAGCATACGGCATTCGGCCTGATGGTGATGGTCGACGTCTTCTTTCCGGAGAAAATCACCATAGGCCGTAACTCGGTTATCGGCTATAATACCACGATTCTCGCCCATGAATACATGATCCGGGAGTATCGTCTCGGTGAGGTCGTCATTGGAGACGAGGTGCTGATCGGTGCCAATACCACAATCTTGCCCGGCGTCACCATCGGGGACGGCGCTGTCGTTGCTGCCGGTTCTGTAGTACATAAGGATGTAGCTCCCGGCACCTTCGTCGGTGGCAATCCGTTGCGGGAATTAGAGCGCAAGACGCCGGAAGGAATTAAGCCCTGAGCGTCGAAATGGAATAAGGTAGTTTATTCCATTTGAGGAGATGGGTTTTTGTGAGTGAGATGGCGAATGTCAGCAATGCGTTCCAGACGTTTATCCGGGAAGCCCCTGAGCAGCAGAAAATCTGGATGGACACGGTGGAGAGGCTTGGACAAGCAAGCAAGCTTGACCCCAAGACGGAGGAACTGGCTTACATTGCCGTACTAGCCGCTGTGAGAATGCATGGGGGAATTCCATTCCATGTGAAGCATGCAAAGGAACTCGGCGCAACAAGAGATGAAATTATCAGCACTGTGCTTGTAGGCCTGCCGGCGGTAGGCAATACCGTGATCGAGGTCCTCCCCGCTGCTTTGAAGGCGTTCGATGAATAGAATAGAAGGATAAAGACAAGAGGGTTCCCAAAAGTGTTCATAAGATGAACTGAGGGGGCCCCTCTTTCATTTCATCAAGCCAAAAAACCGCTCTCTGGAAAATGGAGGCACCACCCAACCATAAACCAAAGGGGACGGTTTCTTTGCACATTCGCACATTCGATATAGCAAGGATCAACTTTGTTTACCAGTATAATCCATTCGGTACATTTGATCTAAGGGAAGTAAATACGTGGTACTTGGTCTAACGGACGTTATATCTCCTTACGGTCCGCTTTTGGATGAGCCAGAATTGTAACGGACATTTTGGCTGCTAAGAGAGTAGAATCGGGTGAACCAGCGTCGTTTGAGCGTCCTAAGCGCCCGAAATGTCCGTTAACCCTTTGAATCATGAGAACAAGTCTGCTAAGGGTTCAGAATGTCCGTTAGCGAGTCTAGAATGTCGGTTAGCGATTAAAATATCCGACAGCGAACAGCAGATGGCTAATCAGAGAATCGGTTGCACCCAAAGAGGAGTCTCATAAGGAGAGTCCAGCATCATTCCGAAAAAACGGTTCGAAAAATGGTTCGAATAACTGTTCTTTATGAAGTCCGTGCTTACTGTTCAATAAATGGGAAATCCCATTGCATAGCATGCTGTATCTGCTCCCTGTCAATCTGATTGCCTGTGAAGGTCAAGGGCTGAGGATAAGATAATGCATCAAATTTGAGAATGGCTACTCTTTTTAAATAGTCTCCACTAAGGAAGCGATGCCGGTTTCCCTCCTGATCCAGGAAATAGCGATTAAAATCAAAGGATAAGGGCTCAAGATCAGGGTTATCGGGCTGAGGAGGACTGTAACGAAGCTGAAGTTCTACCTCCTGAGCATTATTTTCTTTCAAGCTGAGTAATGTGAAATTGGATGGAGCAGCTATTAATTGTTCTTTAGCGGTGTCTATTGTTATTTCAAATGCATGGCGTGAGCTTAGTGTAATACCTGAAGCCTGGAAGGTGATCTCGTTGATGTCACGGTAATAAATACTGTTGAAAATTAGTCGCGACAAGCTTAAGTTATCATCGGCTGCATACCTGTACTCGTAGTTTCTTGGATAAATAGCGTGTACAAACCGCCCCTCCTGTTTACGGTCTAAAATCAGCTTGCTATTGATAAAGCCCTCAATTCCTGTGCCGGCTTCCGGGTCTGTATCCACAGCCAGCGTTGTGGCGAGCGGGGTCAATACAAGACTATTCAGCGTAAACGAGTGTCCCTCGATGACTTCTGTTTGATGAAGTGCAATTGTGCGCTGCAAATTTTTATAAATGTCCGGGTTCCACTCGATGGAAATTTCAAATGCGCTTTCAGCTTCATAAGAGCTGCTGGATTGTATATTCCCGGAAAAGACAAGAAGCCCGGCCGGTGACTCATCAAAGGATAGGGTATAGGTCAGGTGCTGAACCGTCTTGTACTTATCGTTGGACATAAAAGCAGGCGATGTTATTCTGCGAGGGGAGCGGTCTCCTTTCGGATCATAAAATTGATAATTGGAAAGTTCCATGGGGGTGGATTTTCCCGATTGATTAGCAAGAGTTATAAACAGATAAATTTGCTGCTGATCAGCCAGTATGCCATCAACCGTAACCTGATAAGGTCCAGTCTGTTCAGAGCGGTTAACGGGTTGATAAAGACCATGCTCGGCAGCTGCCTCCATATCGGAAGTCATCTGTGACAGCACATATTCGGGTATATCTCCGAGACTCCCTTGAACAACAGATTCGTAAGAGGAATTACCCTGCTCTTTCATGTCCTGTCCCCAATAATTTAGCAAAAATACAGTCAGGGCGAGAAGCCCGGCCATGATCCCCACCTGAAAACCGATTCGTCTCTTGATGGAAGTCTTCTTGGCACGATCGAGTCCCTTCGCCACTGCCTGATGAAGTCGTTCCTCAGCAACTTGTTCGCTAGCAGCTTCAATTTCCTGTTTAATTTCGTGAAGCCGGAAGTTTTCCAGATGCTCCATAGTATTGCTCACCTCCCTTATTTATTTGCTTTCTAACTTGCTTAAGTGCCTGGTGAAGCCAAGTCTTTATCGTGCCCTCAGGCCGATCCAGAATTTTGGCAATGTCCGGCAATGTCATGTCATGGTAGTACTTCAAAGTCAGTACGTGCCGATATTTGGGCTTAAGACGGGCAAGCGCTATTTCAAGATCCATTCTGTAAATGCTCATCATTTCATGCGTTCCTTCATACGCGGCGTGGGATTGAGGCAGTACCCTCTGCTTTCTCTTCAATTCATCGATACAACCGTTTATCAGGATACGGGTAATCCAGGGCAAAAAAGCATCACGGTCTTTGAGCGTCGCTTTCTTAAGCCAGGCCTTGCATACGCTATCCTGCAGCGCCTCCAAAGCATCAGCCTCATTACGCAGATAGCTGTAGGCAATACTGTAAAGCTTTCTTTTATGCAAAGATACTAATTGATTGAAGGCTAGCTCATCGCCATGACGCGCATGCACAGTCCATTCCTTTTCATCCATTTCGGGTTTCCTTTCCTCGTTACAGCAGCGTTGGATTACCGGCCGGTAATCTTGATCTCTATAGTTAAGACTTCCAAGTGACACAAATGGTTTTAAAATTTTCCAGTTGCAGTTATGATGGATTATATCTGGGTTTTCGGCTTCATTCAGCTTGATTTCAGCTTGATTGGGTAACTTATTATAAATTACCGGCTGGGAGTGGATGATGTGGTATCGAAAATGAAAGAACGGCTTCCTCAACTGGATTTATTCCGGGCGTTTGCGATTTTTTGTGTTATTCAGGTGCATGCCTCTTCATTTGCAGCAGCTGAGCAGGCTTTATCCTCCCCGATCCATTATTTTTATAACGGGATGAGCATCTTTTTCCGGGTCGGGACAAGCTCCTTTATCTTTCTTAGCAGCTTCGTGCTCTTCTATAATTATTACAGTAAGTCCTACACGATGGAGCGGATTGGACGCTTCTATAAGAAACGGCTTCTGTACATCATTCTTCCTTATGTACTGGTCTCCTGTTGCTACTTTTTTGTGGTCTCCTGGTACACCAAGACGCTGTTCAATCTTCCGGTTACGGAGCTTCTCGGCAAGCTTGGTATTCAACTGCTGACCGGGTCGGCATATACCCACCTGTACTTTGTCTTCATCAGTATTCAGTTTTACCTTCTGTTTCCGCTGCTGCTATGGCTGATTCAGAAAATGGGCCGAAGCAAAGTTGCGGTAGCCTGGATCATTCCGATCGGACTCGTGCTTCAATGGGGGTTCTTTGTCTGGAACAAGTATGATTTGCATTTGGTCAATAAGGGCAGCTTCGCCCCCTCCTATTTTTCATTCTATTTGCTTGGCGCGGCTGTCGCCGTCTATTTTGATTACATTAAGGATTGGCTTAGCAAAGGCTGGAGTGACTCTACCAAGCGTCAAAAAATAGTAACGGCCTCTCTGTGGGGAGGCTGGCTCCTTCTGTCGATGGTCGATGTACAGCTCTACTATATGCTGCGGCAGCGAATTTACACAGCAAGTACATATACCTTTGAATTAGTCTGGAATATTCACCTGCTGCTTTCTGCGCTTGTACTGCTTCACGCTGCTTTTGCGGTCTATCGCCATGCATCCGCCAGGTGGCTGCGCTGGCTTACTCGGCTTGGGGAGCTGTCCTTTGCTATTTATTTGTTCCATCCTGTTGTTCTGCTTGTCTATCGGCACCTGCGTTATCGCCTGATTGGAGAGGGGATTGGACTAGCTTATTTCTTGTACATTATTGGCGGGGCAATCCTAGCCTTGGCCTTGTCTTGGGGATTCACTCAATTCTGCTTCAAAAGATTGCCGTATGCCTCCGTTATTCTGGGGAATACCCCTGCTTCCTTGAAGAAGACCAAGCCGCTTGCTTCTGTGGAGGACCAGGCATCGGCAAGCTTTTGAGTAAATGGCAAGGATGAAAGAACCATCCGTTGACGATTTGATTTGGAGTATGATAAGATATGGCATATTCTTTATTTTGGTAGCATGGTAGCACTTTAATGTACTAAAGAGGTGAGAGCTTTGCCGAAACCAAAGGGGTTCGAAAAACCGGCCGGCGTCCGCGACTATTTGCCGCATGCCGCAGAGAAGCTGCGGGCGATTGAGCGTAGTGTGCTGGATTGCATGGGGGCCTGGGGATACAGACAGATTATAACTCCGACGATGGAGTATTACGAAACGGTCGGCGTAGCCAGCTCCACGTCTGATCAGAAGCTATTCAAGCTGCTAAATAACCGGGGGACGACGATGGTGCTTCGCTCGGATATAACCGCTCCGATTGCTCGGGTGGTCGCTTCCTTATTGAAGGAAGAGCCGTTGCCGCTCCGGCTGTCCTATCATGCCAATGTCTTTCGGGCTATGGAAGAAGAGGCCGGAAGAGAGGCGGAATTCTTCCAGACGGGTGTGGAGCTGGTCGGCGATGATTCGCCGGAGGCGGATGCAGAGGTGGTCGCGCTGGCGATCGAATCGCTGAAGGCAGCAGGAGTTCAGTCGTTCAAGATTGCACTCGGGCATGTCGGCTTCCTCAATGGACTTCTGGAGGAGGCTATCCCGGGAGAAGGGCAGGAAGACATCCGGGCAGGCCTGAAAGAGGTGCTGCTGCAGCGGGACTTCGTCGGGTATCGCGAGATGCTGACGGGACTTGCACTTTCTGAGCTGCAAAAGGAAGAACTGGAAGGCATTTTGCGGCTGCGCGGCGGCAAAGAAATTTGCTCGCAGGCGATAGAACTAAGCGGAAATCCTGAAGCCAAGCATGCCGCCGAGCATTTATGCGCGGTGTGGGATGCTCTGGAGGATTACGGTGTGGCCGAGCAGGTCATGATCGATCTGACGATGATTGGAGACTTCTCTTACTATACAGGAATGACCTTCGAAGGATATGCAGCCGAGCTCGGCTTTCCCGTCTGCAGCGGTGGCAGATATGACAACCTGCTGCAGCAATTCGGACGGCCGGCTCCGGCGACCGGATTCGCGCTCAAGACAAGCCGGATTCTGGACGGTGTGAACGGAATCAAGCAGGAACGGGTGCTTCCCGTGCTGCTGCAATATGATCAGAGCAGGCGCAAGGAGGCTTTTGCCGAGGCGGCGCGTCTTCGGAGTCAAGGACAAAGCGTCATTCTCCGCCATATGGACGATGAAGCAGCTGCACTGAATAAGGAGAAGACAGAAGGGATTTCCGAGAGCGGGAAACCGTCTCCCGCGGTTGGTCCTCTTGGTACCACATATGGAGAGGTCCTTACTTTTGCAGAGCAGAAGGGAGCGGATCAGTCTTGACACAGACGATTAAAGTGGCGATGCCGAAGGGCCGTATTTATAAAAAAGCTTCGGAGCTGTTCCGTGAGGCAGGCATTCCGGTGCGGCCGGATGTGGATGAATCACGCAAGCTGGTAATTGAGTTGCCGGAGATCGGGATGGAGTTCATTCTCGCCAAGCCGGTAGATGTGCCGACCTATGTGGAATACGGTGTCGCCGATATCGGAATTGTCGGCAAGGACGTATTGCTGGAGGAAAGCCGGGACGTCTACGAGCTGCTGGACCTTGGCATTGCCCGCTGCCGGATGTCGGTCATCGCCCTGCCGGATTGGACGCCGGGTATTTACCAACGGGTAGCGACCAAATATCCGAATCTGGCCTCGCAGTATTTTCGCGAGCAAGGGCAGCAGGTTGAGGTGATCAAGCTGAACGGCTCCATTGAGCTGGCTCCGCTAATCGGGCTTGCCGACCGGATCGTCGATCTGGTGGAGACAGGCCAGACCTTGAGGGAGAACGGATTGATGGAACGGGAGACCATTCTGGATATTACGAGCCGCCTGGTGGCAAACCGGGTCAGCTATCGGATGAAGAATGCCGAGATTCAGAGCGTATGTGATGCGCTCAGTAAGGTCATTCCGGTAAAGACAGGGATCTAAACGGCGGGCATGAGGGGGATGATGACGATGAAGATCGTCAAGGCGGAGGATTTCGATCTGCGGCGGGAAGTGGAATATGGCTCTCCCGAGCAGAATGAGGCCGTTCGGGAAATTGTAGCGCAAGTGAAACAGCAAGGGGATGCAGCCCTGCTGAAATATACGGAGCAGTTCGATCGGGTACATCTTACGGCAGGGCAGTTGCGGGTGACCGAGGAAGAGCTGGCGGCAGCTTACCAGCAGGTAGAGCCTTCCTTTGTGGAGGCTATCGCCGCGGCGGCGGCCAACATACGGGCATTCCATTCCCGGCAGAAGCGCAATTCCTGGATGGATTTGCAGCCCGACGGCAGCCTGCTTGGACAGATCATCCGTCCGCTGAAACGGGTCGGCGTGTATGTCCCTGGAGGCAAGGCAGCCTATCCGTCATCGGTGCTGATGAATGTCATTCCGGCACAGGTGGCCGGGGTGCCGGAGATCGTGATGGTGACGCCGCCTTCGACGGGCGGCACGGAAGGCATCGACCCGTATATTCTGGTGGCGGCGGCTGAGGCCGGCGTCAGCGAAATTTACCGGGTCGGCGGGGCCCAGGCCATAGCGGCGTTAGCCTATGGCACGGAGAGCATGGCCCCGGTCGATAAGATCTGCGGACCGGGGAACATCTACGTCGCGCTGGCTAAGCGCGAGGTGTACGGGGTCGTCGATATCGACAGTATCGCCGGCCCCAGCGAGATCGCCGTGCTCGCGGACGACAGTGCAGATCCGGCCTATGTGGCCGCTGATCTGCTGTCCCAGGCGGAGCACGATGAGATGGCGTCGGCGATCCTCGTGACGCCGTCGCCTGCCTTTGCCGAGGCCTGCCGGGCGGAGGTGCAGCGGCAGCTGGGCGAGCTGCCGCGCCGCGGGATTGCCGAGGCCTCGGTGCGGGATTACGGCGCCATTATTCTGGTTGATTCCGTCGTGGAAGGCATCGACGTGATCAACCGGCTGGCGCCGGAGCATTTCGAGCTGATCGTGGAGGAGCCGATGGCGTATCTCGGCCTGATCGAGAATGCCGGGGCGATTTTCCTCGGGCCTTACAGCTCGGAGCCTGTGGGCGATTATTTTGCCGGACCGAACCATATTATCCCTACGAACGGCACGGCAAGGTTCTCGTCGCCGGTGGATGTGGACGATTTTATCAAGAAATCGAGTCTGATTTACTATAGCAAGGAATCATTGCTGAGCAATGGAGCGACAATTATGGAGCTGGCACGCCGAGAAGGGCTGGAAGGCCATGCCCGGGCGATAGAGATCCGGCTGCGCAAAGAGGGAAAGGCGGGGGAAGCAGAATGATGTCAGAAATTACAGGAGCTGGGGATGTGGTGCGTGAGCGCCGTGCCGAGATCAGCCGCAAGACGAACGAGACGGATATTAAGCTGGCGCTGGGCATTGACGGGACAGGTCAGGCAGAGCTGGCAACGGATGTGCCCTTTTTGAACCATATGCTGGATCTGTTCACCAAGCATGGACAATTTAATCTGTCCGTGGATGCTCGTGGCGATATTGAGATTGACGACCACCATACGGTGGAGGACATCGGAATTTGCCTTGGACAGTGTCTGCGTGAGGCGCTGGGAGATAAGCGCGGGATCAAGCGTTACTCCAGTGTCTTTATTCCGATGGATGAAGCGCTGGCTCAAGTAGTGATTGATATCAGCAATCGGCCGCATTTTGAGTATCGTGCGGAGTATCCGTCAGACCGGGTTGGCAGCTTCGATGTTCAACTGGTGCAGGAATTCTTGTGGAAATTAGCGCTGGAAGCGCGGATTACGCTGCATGTGATCGTTCACTACGGGCAGAATACGCACCATATGATTGAAGCGGTGTTCAAGGCGCTCGGCCGGGCGCTGGATGAGGCGACCAGCATGGATCCGCGCGTGAGCGGTGTGCCTTCGACGAAGGGAGTGCTATAGCCGGTGGCGATTGCAATTGTCGACTATGGAATGGGCAATCTGCATAGCGTCAGCAAGGCTGTGGAGCGGCTGGGTTACGAGGCGATTGTCACAGGTGATGCGGAGACGATTCTGTCTTCGGACGGGGTGCTGCTGCCCGGGGTAGGGGCATTTGGCGATGCGATGATGCATTTGCGGGACACGGGGCTGGATGTTGTGGTTCGCCGGGCTGCCGCGGATGGATTGCCCCTGCTCGGCATCTGTCTCGGAATGCAGCTGCTGTTTGACAGCAGTGAGGAGCATGGCCGACATGAGGGCCTTGGCCTGCTGCCGGGGAGAGTTGAACGCTTCGCAGGGGACAGCGGCCTTAAGGTTCCGCATATGGGCTGGAATCGGCTGGAGTTTTTGCAGCAGAATCACCCCATTCTGGCAGGGCTGACGGAGGGTCATGTGTATTTTGTTCATTCCTATCATGTACTGACCGGGCGTTCCGGGGATTTGCTGGCGGTTACGGATTACGGACATCCGGTCACAGCGATTGTCGGACACGACAATGTGTACGGCATGCAGTTCCATCCGGAAAAGAGCGGAGAGCTGGGCATGTCGCTGCTGCGGAATTTCTTGGAGTTGGCTATGCGGGGGCGGGAGTAGAGTTAGAATTGATAGATTGAAGTATGTGTTTTGTGTTTTGTGTTGTGTTGTATCGTGTTGTGTGTTGCACCCCAAAGCCGGTTGTATTTAGTGAAAAAACATACCTAAGAATTGGCCGACAGTGGTTATATAAGCGTATAGTGAAAAAATTTCCATTAGATTTGGAGAAGTGCCCTGATTGGCTGTTTTTTTAAAATGTAAGGTAAGTAATTTCACTAAATTGGGCATATCGCGCAAACGGGAGATTTTAAGGCAAGTTTTTTCACTATATTGCTTTGCGGATGGTGCAAGAGAGCGTGTCCAATATACGAAGTACAGTTGGTGCTCTCGGTGTGCTATGTGGACGAAACAAGAGTTATGCGCATCTATGAGATGTAAGGAGGAGGAGCCTGTATGTCAGCTTTTACAATTTATCCGGCCATCGATATCCGCGGCGGCAAATGTGTGCGTCTAGTGCAAGGGGATTATGCCCGGGAGACGGTTTATAATGAGAATCCGGTGGAGGTCGCTCGTTCCTGGGAAGCTCAGGGCGGCAGCTATATTCATCTGGTTGATCTGGACGGAGCAAAGGCCGGGCATCCCGTAAACGACGAACTGATCGGCGAGATTGCTCGCAGCGTACAGGTGCCGGTGCAAGTTGGCGGAGGGCTGCGCACGTTAGCGGATGTGGAGCGTCTGCTCGGTCTTGGTGTAAACCGGGTCATTCTTGGGACGGCCGCGATTGAGGACCGCGCATTTACGGAAGCGGTGCTCGGTACATACGGCGACAAGGTGGCTATAGGTATCGATGCGAGAGACGGCTTCGTAGCTACACGCGGCTGGCTGGAAACCTCGGAGGTGCAGGCGGAGGTGTTGGCCAAGGAGCTGGCGGCAAAAGGTGCGGAGACGTTTATTTTCACCGATATTTCCCGTGACGGAATGATGCAGGGACCTAATGTTGAGGCGATCCGCTCATTAGCGCAGGCTTCCGGACGGACCGTGATTGCCTCCGGCGGCGTGACGGTGCAAGACGACCTGTTGAAGCTGGCGGCTTATGCCGCGCAGGGCATCGGCGGAGCGATTGTGGGCAAGGCGCTGTATACCGGCAGTATTGATTTGGCGCAAGCAATTCAGGCGATATCGACTGTAAATTCAGCAGACTATATAAGTTGAACTAGAAAAATGATGCACAGAAGGGGCATAAGCGTGAAGTGTGCTGAAGAAGCGTAAGCGTTCGCCTTTGTGAGTGGATTTCTACCTTATAATAACTTAGTTCAATTAGAGAAATCCCCGAACAACAGCGATCGTAAGCACACTTCACACGTTGCCCTCAGTGTACAATCTTTAGTTCAACTTATATAGGCTAGATTTTGAATCCAGCCGAGGAATTGTGGTTAAAGTTGGCTAGACTGGGGACTGGGCTGCAAATGATAGAAAGTGGGTGAAGGCACGATGCTGGCAAAGCGGATTATTCCCTGCCTGGATGTGAAGGATGGTCGGGTTGTCAAGGGCGTGAATTTTGTGAATCTTCGCGATGCAGGGGACCCGGTAGAATTGGCGGCCTTGTATGATCGCGAAGGCGCAGACGAAATTGTATTTCTCGATATCTCGGCTTCCAATGAGGGCCGGGCAACGATGATCGAGGTCGTTCGCCAGACGGCGGGAGAGATCGCGATTCCTTTTACGGTAGGCGGAGGCATTTCTCAAGTAGAGGACATGAAGCGCATCCTTCGAGCCGGGGCGGATAAGATCGGTATTAATACAGCGGCTGTGCTGAACCCGGAGCTGATCTCGGACGGGGCGCGCCGCTTCGGCTCTCAATGTATCGTGGTTGCTGTGGATGCGAAGTTCAACCCAGCCTGGGGCGAATGGGAAGTGTACACACACGGCGGACGAAAAGCAACAGGCATCAAGGCCTTGGAATGGATAAAAGAAGCTGAGGCACGGGGAGCGGGGGAAATTTTGCTCACCAGTATGGATGCCGATGGCACGAAGGATGGCTTCGACCTGCCGCTCACGAAGGCAGTCAGCGCAGCGGCTGGCATTCCTGTGATTGCCTCGGGCGGAGCAGGGAAGCCGGATGATTTCTACGAGGTGTTCACGGAAGGTGCGGCAGATGCGGCACTGGCGGCGACGATTTTTCACTATAAAGAAATCGCGGTTCCGGATTTGAAGCTGGATCTTAGAGCAAGAGGAGTGGAAGTGCGATGACAACAGACGGACAAAACCAAGCATTGCGGCTGTCCCAGCCATTGGAGGAGCTTCTGCAGCAGATTCGCTGGGATGATCAAGGATTGGTTCCTGCGATTGTACAGGATGCGCAGAGCCGTGAGGTGCTGATGCTGGCGTATATGAACAAGGAGTCGCTCGGCAAGTCGCTGGAAAGCGGACAGACCTGGTTCTGGAGCCGTTCGCGCAGTGAGCTGTGGAACAAGGGAGCCACCTCCGGGAATACGCAGCAGATTCGGTCGCTGAGCTACGACTGTGATGGAGATACCTTGCTGGTGCTGGTGGATCGGAATGGACCTGCCTGCCATACAGGCGAGGATACCTGCTTCTATCGGACAGTGGCAGAGCTGGAAGGTTCAACGGAACTTGCTCGCGGGCGCTTTGAGGTGTTGGCGGAGCTGGAGCGGTTGATTGGCGAGCGCTATAAGGAACGTCCCGAAGGTGCGTATACGACTTATTTATTTGAGAAGGGTATCGATAAGATTCTGAAAAAGGTGGGCGAAGAGACCGCCGAGTCGATCATTGCCGCGAAAAATGGAGATAACGACGAGCTGCGGTTAGAGGTCAGCGATCTGATCTATCACCTGCTGGTGCTGCTGCGCGAGCGGGACTTGCCGCTGGACGATATTATGGCAGAGCTGGAGCGGCGGCATGAACGGCCGCGGCGCGATTAAGGCGGTGGCGAATTTATGCTGATTGATTATCATACGCATCATGCCCGCTGCGGCCATGCGGTAGGCGAGCTGGAGGAATACGTGAAGCGGGGAATCGAGCTGGGCTTGTCCCAGCTTGGACTGTCTGACCATATGCCGCTGCTTCATGTGGACCCGGCTGCCTATTATCCCGAGATGGCGATGCCGCTGGACGAGCTTCCCCGCTATGTGGAGGAGGCTTTTCAGCTTAAGGAGAAGTATCGCGGGCAGATCGACCTTCGGGTCGGGCTGGAGGGTGACTACATCGAAGGCTGGGAGCGGCAGATTGAAGAGATCGTCAAGGCCTATCCATGGGACTATGTCATCGGCTCCGTTCATTTTCTCGGCGAGTGGGATGTGTCGGACTTCCGGCAGGTGCACAACTGGGAGGGGCAGAATGTATTTGCCGTCTATGAGCGGTACTATGATGCCGTCGCCAAAGCGGCACGAACCGGCTTCTATGACATCATGGGGCATCTCGACGTGATCAAGCGCTTCGGCCATCGCCCGGATGCAGCGCTTGAAGCCGAGACGGTTGATCTGGAGCTGCATACGCTGACGGCTGTTAAAGAAGCTGGCGTAGCGATGGAGCTGAACGCTTCGGGCTTGTCCAAGCCGGTGGCTGAAATGTTCCCGAGCCGGCGCATACTGTCTGCTGCGGTAGAAATGGGCATCCCGCTCACCGTTGGTTCAGATGCGCACGACCCGCTCAAGCTGGGCGAGCATCTGGATCAGGCCCGCGCGCTATTGCATGAGCTGGGTGTGTGCGAGCTGGCGACGTTTGAAGGGCGTAAGCGGACGATGGTGCCGCTGTAGTTGGAGTAGCTTAGCAAGATGAACCAGGAAATTTTGAAAAAAGAGCCGGCCAAGAGATGTTATTCTTGGCTGGCTCTTAGCAATTTTAATGACGTTCTGGCCTCTATTTCCGCCAGGGACGGCAACTACTCCGCTGGAATGGTCAAGCGCCGATGTTCTGTAACACTTGCTCAAGCCGGTCGCTGGCTGACGAGATGAGATCGAGATCCTTCCCGCGCAGCGCCTTCTTCGTATCTTTCATGGCGGAGGCCAGCTGTGCCTTCAATTCCTTGTCCAGCTTCTTTTTCTCCTGGGTCTGTGCTTGAACGATCAAATGGTCCGCACGGCTGCGAACTTCGGTCTCATGATGCAATTGAGCGTCTTCGGCGGCATGCTGTTCGGCATCCCGAATCGCCCGTTCAATTTCGAGGTCGCTCATATTGGACGAATCAGTCAACGTGATTTCTTGCTGCTTGCCGGTACCCAGGTCCTTGGCACTTACATTTACGATGCCATTGGTATCGATAGCAAAGGTAACCTCGATCTGAGGTACTCCGCGCAGCGCGCGCTGGATCCCTTTTAGCTTAAATTTGCCTAGCGTTTTGTTTTGTTTGGCTAGCGGACGCTCTCCCTGCAGCACATGGACTTCCACGGATGTCTGAAAGTTTGCCGCCGTACTGAAAATCTGGCTTTTGGAAATAGGGATGGAAGTATTCCGGTCGATGACGGGAGTAAATCTTCCTCCTACCGTTTCGATGCCGAGCGACAAAGGAGTGACGTCGAGCAATAGAAGCCCTGTCACCGAACCGATCAAGACCCCGCCCTGCAGTGCAGCTCCCATAGCGACGCATTCATCGGGATTAATTCCTTTGAAGCCCTCTTTTCCCGTGATACTCTTCACCGTCTCCTGGACGGCCGGAATTCGGCTGGAGCCTCCAACGAGCAGTACTTTGTCGATATCCTCACCTTTTACGCCCGCATCCTCCAGCGCTTGCCGCACCGGGATCAGACTTGCCTTGACCAGATGACTGGTTAGTTCATTGAATTTAGTTCGGGTCAGCGTGATCTCCATGTGCAGCGGAGCGCCCTTTGCATCAGCAATATAAGGGAGATTTATTTCTGTACTGGCGGAGCCGGAAAGCTCGATCTTTGCCTTTTCTGCTGCTTCCTTCACACGCTGCATGGCGGTCGGTTGGTTGGCTAAGTCCAAGTGATGCTCCCGTCTGAATTCCTCTAGCAAATAGTCCACGATACATTGGTCAAAATCATCGCCGCCAAGGTGGTTGTTGCCCGAAGTTGCCAACACCTCGATAACTCCATGATTAATATCCAGGATCGAGACATCAAAGGTACCGCCGCCCAGATCATAGACCATGATTTTCTGGGATTGCTCCTTGTCTACCCCATAAGCTACTGCTGCAGCGGTAGGCTCGTTAATAATCCGCTGGACTTCCAGCCCTGCGATACGTCCGGCATCCTTAGTGGCTTGACGCTGAGCGTCGGTGAAATAAGCGGGCACGGTAATAACCGCATCCGAAACCTTTTCTCCCAAAAATTCCTCCGCGTCTTCCTTCAGCTTCTTCAAGACCATCGCCGATATTTCTTGCGGTCTGTATTCTCGCCCATCAATGTTAACGACGTGCTTTGTCCCCATTTGTCTCTTGATTGACATGATCGTTCTACTGCTGTTAATGACGGACTGCCGCAATGCGGTTTGTCCGACCAGACGGTCTCCATTTTTGGCGAAGGCTACGACGGACGGCGTGGTTCGTCCTCCTTCTTTGCTGGGGATGATTACGGGCTTGTCTCCCTCCATAACAGCCACACAAGAGTTCGTAGTCCCTAAGTCAATGCCTATTACTTTTCCCATACGTTCCGGTACCTCCATCTGAGTAGGTTATGCCGATGCCTGGTCATCAACACGGCCGACAGCAGCAAAGACAGAAAAATTGTAGTGCGCAAAATTGCAGCAGGGTTTTGGATAAGGGATTCATATCGAAGCCATAGCCTTGTCCGGCTTGACGGTAAGTGAAAATGCCCTTTTGAAATTGTTCAAGCAGGGTGAGATATTCCTCTGCGTTAGGATTGAGACGTACAGCTTCCTGTGCATGATTCAAAGCGGTAATACGATTTCCGGCTCCTGCATGGGCAATGGCACTGGCGTAGAACCATTCATCATCCCGTTCCATTTCCGAAAGGGTGCGCAGGGCTTCCTGGTATTGGTTACGTTCGATGAAATTGAACACAGCCTGCATTCTGGGAGAGCTTGCTTTGTACGGTTCCTGCCGGGCCTTTCCAAAAAGATCATTAAACTGCTTATAAAAATCACCATCCTCAAACGGATTGCCTTGTCCGTAAGGATTGCCTTGTCCAAAGGGGTTCCCCGCCTGTCCATAGCCTTGAGGACCGGAGGCCCCGGCTCTCGTCTGTCCGGCGGAGGCGCCGCTTGTCCCTCCCTCGCGCTCCAGTTTGATTTGCTCATAGGCCGCATTAATCTGCTGCATCTTAACCTTGGCTGACTCATTCCCGGGGTTGAGATCGGGATGGTATTTTTTCGCCAGCCTGCGGTAGGCCTGTTTAATCTCCTCTTCCGAGGCAGAGGGGGTCAACTCCATGATTTTATAGGGATCGCTCATGATGGTTTACTTACCTCTTCTTTTCTCGGCTTAAATTTCATCCATACGCCGGAATATAGAATATTGCGGAGAATATCCTGATCGCGCTGCAGGGGCAGTGCTTCGAACTCCTGGGTGCATTCGCTGATCAGCATCGTCAGTAACAGGCTGTGATCTATGTTGTTCTGGGCGGTCAACGGATTATAACGGCCATGCTTCAAGTCCGAAGCAAGATCCATGCTAGCGTCCATAATGTATATAAAACGGCCCAATGCCGCACCCAGACGATACAGCTGTGCCGACCATTCATCTTCCTTGATCACCAGCAGCTTGCCCATGACTTCTCCGAAGACATTTGCCGGTAAATCCGGGTTGAGCTCATTCGCCTGCTCCATCTGTGTCAGCAAAGCCAGCGAATCTCTAACCGTGGTGCACTGGCCGGGCCAGCGTGCTTCAACCTTTTTCATGCCGGGCTCCAGCAGCTTAAGGAGATTTTTTGCCGTCAAGCTGCGGTCATCATTCCAATCATCAAGCGCCTTATAATACGCAAGTACAAGGTTCATATCCGCCGCATATTCAGTTATTTCCGTCGTTATATAGGGAAGCTGGCGGACAGGGTGGACGAGACAACGCTGCATAGCTTGTTCCTCTTGGGGAGCGTAGAGCGAGGATAGCAGCATGCTTACAAAGGTCAAGTCATAGGTAAGCGTCGTGCGCCCCCATTTGCCATGTCTTTCATCAAGCACGCGGCACAGTCCGCAATACATCGCCTGATACCGCTGCTTATCACTCTCGCTCAACTGCTTGGGGTTAATCATGATATATCCAAACATAGGCTAGCTCTTCCTCTCGAATTGCGCTCTGCATTTCGGACAGGTAATCATAATTTTCCCTTTCCCCTTCGGGACCCGCACCTTCTGTTTGCAGGAAGGGCAGCTGTAGAACCGGTGAGTTCTTGATTGCTTTACCTGTTGTACAGCTGATTTAAACCTTCCGGTGATCTTCCGTTGCAGTGAGATATAGGCCAGATTTTCCTGGCTGCGTTTTCCGATGTTGCGGCTGAATATTCGGAAGGTCTGATAGAGGATCAGTGCAAAGCCGAAGGTTGCCAGCAACCGGAAGAAGAAGCTTCCCAGCACGACCATGATTAAAGCGGTGATATTTAAGAATTGCCCAAACTGGTCTACCCCGTAACGGCCCAACATCCATTGACGTATTCGTTCTTTCATGTCCCCGAGCTCCTTTTAATTACGAATCAGAGTGCATATTGGCAGCTATTTCATTCATCCTGCAGGCAATTCGCAGATACTCCCGGGTATCCTGCTCGCCAAGTGCTTCAAGCAAATCCCTCAAGGCGTTGCGTACATGCCGCCGATATTCTAATACATGCGTTTCTCCTTCCGGAGTTAGATGCACAATCGTCTTCCGATGGTCCTCCTGATCGACTTCCCGATACACCCATCCCTTGCGTTCCATGCTCTTCACGGCTGCCGCAATCCGGGCTGTGCTGGTCCCCAAAGCCTCACTGAGCACGTTTGATCTGGCAGTCCCGCTGTAGGAATGCAAATAACCCAGCAGAAAAACCTCCCCCTTGGACAGCTCGCCAATCTGTTTAAGCGGAGAATTGCGCGATAAGGCCTCCAAGACTTGAAGAATTTCATCGGCAGTAGCCTCAAAATTCATGTTCAATCTCCTCCAAGTAATTAGCTAACACTATTAGTAATTATTATAATTGAGTTTTACCTAGTGAGTCAAAATTTGAGGGAAATTCTGATAGCTATGAAGCTGCCAGTGTTGCTTAAAGACGTAATATCAAGTGCAACAAAGTGGTAAATTGTGCGTCTATAATTGTATGTACCATTTATATATTTATTTTGAAATTTTAACCATATGGAAAGTTCGTTTCTAATGGTTATAAAGACAGGGACCTTAGTATGAATCGATACCACGAAAAATGAATCGAAGGAGAAGAGCATTAAGATGAAAAAACTTATCGCAATCGCAATATTATTTGGTTTGAGTTTGGGATGGTTGGGGAGCACGCCAATTTATGCGGCAACCAGCAGCAATGAAAAATGGTATGAAATTAATGTTAATGGAGTGTTTGTTCCAATGGATGTGCAGCCTATAGTGAGTCAATCGAGTCTATTGATCCCCATTCGTACTCTCGCTTCTTTGGGCTTGTCCAATAGTTGGGATGCAAATTCCAGGACAGTGACAATTAAGAATACCTCAGATGATGTATTAACAATCAACTTAGATAGCAACATTGCTCTTAAAAATGGAAAACGAATTGAAATGAGTGCTCCTGCTCAAAGTAAGCACGGTCGTGTGCTTGTACCTATTCGATTTGTTTCCGAAAGCTTGGGATATCAGGTGCACTATGAGACCATCCGCAACATCATCTTCGTGACCTCTCCAGAGCATACTTTTGATACCGATGTGATAGACCCGTCTGATCTAGTATCGGCTCGTAAAGCAGCGATTTCTCTCCCCGTAACGACTGATTTCAAGACGCTTGGATTTGCTACAAGAAGAGGTGTGACTTACCGCTTCCCTGAAGGAAAAGCAGATATGTATGAATTTAATGATGGCTTTACACATACTGTCGTGAAAATTGAAAATGGTAAGGCAGTTGCCATAGGTCAATATACAATAGGGAATCGTTCCAATATTCTGCTTAAGGCGGGGGAAATAACCGGGGAAAACATCGTCTCCGACCCTGTTTTAGAGCCATTTTTGAGTGCTGTTTACTTTAATCATGATCCGAACACGACCACAACGAATGTTATCTATTGGGAAGTCGATGCAATAACGGGTGATAAATGGATGAAGACAATTGAAACGGCAACCTATAAGGTTTACTCTGATATTATTCAGGAGGTTCCAAATAATCTTTAGTAGATGTAAAACAACAGAGTCCAATAAGGGCTCTGTTGTTTTTATTATTTTGACTGTTAAAAGCGCTTTAGTGAGGCAATTAATTGACCATTCGATATCTGCATAATATACGATTTCGGGGTACCAACATGTGTTTTTCCCTTAGGCCAATGCAATTCATCCGAGGCTTTTCCCGTTCCAAAAGAAGTTGGTGGAGTCGAATTACTGGGAGTACAAGTGATCCAGTTGCCAGAAGTATTACGATATTGAATATTTGCACAAGTGACTTGATTATGAAGTGTGTTCCAGTTATCTAGTGGAGTTGGGACAGCTTGTTCGGAAGGATAAACCTTATCACATGCTGCAACAACTAGTCGAGCATTGGATAAGGAGGTATATGGTCCGGTTGTAAACTGTTTTGTAACGACACCATTTACTTTATATACCAACAAATTTGAATTTGATATTGAAAGTTCTATCGGCCATGTTGTTCCAGGAGAAAGGGCGTATTCGCCCCCATCATCACCAATATAACCCTCTGTATAAAACCAGTGCCATCTCTTATCTTTCTTTAATGCCTCTGCAAATGATTGCGATAAACCACACTCATAATGGCCTGTAACAATTCTACCATCAGGAAGTGTAACTTTGCCTGCATCTCCAGCCAAGTAAAAGTTAATAAAGCCACTGCCATTGCTGCCCCCAATTTGGCTACTAAAACCGTTGCTATCTGTGCCGGGAAGAGTAATGGTTGTACGAAGGCCTGTTACACCTGAAGAGGGAACATACCAGCGCAGAACCTTTGCATATTCGGTCAAATCGCTCATCCTTATATTCTCCTTTTTGTTATACTAATTTTAGAATCACTTGTGTTCGGCCGAACTCCAAGCTCCAATTAAAAATTCCTGCAGGCCCTTCTCTGGGATATAACTCCAATCTGCTGTATCCCTTCAGCAATCTTGGTTTAAGAGAACTACTCTGCGAGATTAATATATTATTACAAGTAACGATTTGTTACATAGTCAAGAAAGATAGATTTGCGCCTGTGTTAGGGAACGAGTGATGTTTTTCGAAAAGGTTTATAGATCAGGGATCATAAACGTAACGGGGAAACTTTAACTTTATTTGAAACAGGCTGGTTGAAGCCAGCACAACAGGAAAATGCGAAGGCGGCTGGATGCCCGACCAGATTTATGCCGATGGCTTAAGCGTATATGCTGCGGGAGGGTTCCAAGAACACTAGTAGCCCCTAGTGGAAGGAACGGGATTGACCCCGCCATAAAGACAAAATAATAGCCTTCAAGGGATACCACCATATCGCAGGATAGGAGGTCAACCTTGGAGGCGTTTTTGCGTTGGTGATAAAAGAAGGAGATACGTCTACAGGTTCTTGTATGTGGAGCGGGATATTCTAGTATAAATATTGCAAAATATAGAACAATCATTTAATAGTTTTATCAACTCTAACAAATTTCCATTTATTATCTGTAGATGGTTCCTTATTAAAAGGTATTATTTCCTAAATAAGGATATGGAATAATATAGGCTCGCTCCAAAAATTAAGGAGGAATTGCTGTTGGAACCAGGGGCAATAGTGAAGATACGCGATGTACTCCAGAACTACATGAAGCAGCATGAGTTGAACTACGCAAGATTTTCAAGTTTATCCGGCGTTAACCAGGGAACGCTTAGTCGAATTATTCAAGGCAAGACACCGATTTCATTTCGGCAATTAGAGGCTATCACTCGCGCAATGGAGCTTCCAGCAGATAGCTTGTTTGATTCTTATATAGAAGAATGCTTCGCTTATCCAACCTCGGTGCGAATACGTCCGTTTCTCATACGGTGTGCGGAATTAGGCCGTCTCGATTGCATTGAGAAGATGGTATCTCGATTATTGGATGATCTGTTTTACAAAACAGCATTATTTGAGATTGGGGAAGAGCTGTTCTCTAACAATTATAGTGAAGCAGCAGCCTTGCTGTATGAGCATGTAAGTGAGTCAGAGAAATTCCAACACTCAGAGAGGCTTGCCCTTTGCAGATATCGGTTATTCCAGATTTCATTAAGTAAAGACTTGGAAGCTAACTTTCAAGCAGCCATTGTATTCGAGCGTCATATCCAGCGACTGGATGAATCATATCAATTGGATGCTTTAAAGCAGCTTATTGATGTGCTGATAACCGTAAAGAAATGGCAGAAGGTAGACGAGCTAGCAGTAGAGATGCTTAAAATTGCGGAAGTTCAGTATCGTAGACCACCAGAAGGTAAGCCTAAGCACCCTATTTACTTTTATGTGATGTACGCTTGGTTGATTCGGTCTGCAGTATGTGAAGAACGGCAGGACTATAAAGGAGCTTTGCGCTATGTAGATAAATATACCGATAACTCGTGGATTAAGGAGCAGGACGATGAGGCTCGACGATACATTCAGCAATTTAAAGAGTGGGCAACGGCCAATACGTATTTATACCGGCTTCTCTCAGGCGAAGCGGAAGCTTTGAATCCTTATGCCGATTACATTGCTTCGAGGCCAGATGAAATTATGCTTGCTCTTGGCTACATAGTAAGGGCTGCGTTGAAATTCAAATATGATATTGATGAGATCCTGAAGCGATTCTCCGCATATATCCCCACCTTTTTGTTCCCAAGCAATGCAGGAGATTACAATCAGGCCATGATGAATGCTGAGTGTGCCCAGTAACTGATTGACTTGGGACGCCATAACTCAATAAAAATTCCATATTAAGTATTTAAATTTTATTTTATGATCGTTTTGTGATTTATATCAATATTTTACTAAAAATGAATTAATTTCATGTACAAATACAAACCACAATGGTAAATTGCTAGTTAATATTTCCAAATACATACTAGAGGAGGGTAAAATTTGAAAAAATTTAATCATGTCTTATTAGCCTTATCTATCATTTTCGGCTCGTTGTTTTTCAATATGTCTTCTACACAAGCCGCTTCACCATTTGTTGGTGGCTTGTTGGGTGGAGAACAAATTCAAATCGGTACTGCCGTTGGACAGTCGGCTACTGTGTCTACATTGATAACAGATGGAGACATATCCACTTCTGTCCTTCTAAGTAATGGGAACATGGGGTGGTTCACATTCGTTACACCCGTTGATATTTCAGCAATAGCCGCAAAATTCACCAACACGGCGGCAGTTGAATTTTACGATAGCAATAATAACCTGTTACAGCGATATGAATTATTAAATAATGATGGAACACAAATGCTTCCAACAGTAGTACAAGGGGTTTCAACAGTTGCACTGAAATACACAGGGGCGAATTCGAGGGTATACGAATGGAATGTATTTACGAACCCAACAACAGCTCCTTTGCCAACCACCATCAATTGGATTCAAGGTGGAGATCAAGTAGCAAAATTAGAATGGGCAAATACAGGAGCAGAATCATACAATGTAAAGCGTGCGACATCTCCAGGCGGGCCTTACAATTTGCTCGCTACTGTTAAAGGCTTGGCCTATACAGATATATCTGTAGCAAACGGAACTACATATTACTATGTAGTCTCTGCAGTAAATCAAGCAGGAGAAAGCACCAACTCTGGAGAGAAGAGCATCAAGCCAGACATAAGTAATTACACCGGAGGATTATTGGATTGGAAGACTCTTCAAGTGGGTAAGACGATAACAACAGCAGCTAGTACGACGCGAGAAGTAACAGATAATAATACAATTACCAATACATTGCTAAGCAATGGAAACTTCATGTGGTACACTTTTGCATCACCGGTTGATATTTCAGCAATAGCCGCAAAATTCACCAACACGGCGGCAGTTGAATTTTACGATAGCAATAATAACCTGTTACAGCGATATGAATTATTAAATAATGATGGAACACAAATGCTTCCAACAGTAGTACAAGGAGTTTCAACAGTTGCACTGAAATACACAGGGGCGAATTCGAGGGTATACGAATGGAATGTATTTACGAACCCAACAACAGCTCCTTTGCCAACCACCATCAATTGGATTCAAGGTGGAGATCAAGTAGTGAAATTAGAGTGGGCAAATACAGGAGCAGAATCGTACAATGTAAAGCGTGCGACATCTCCAGGCGGACCTTACAACTTGCTCGCTACTGTTAAAGGCTTGGCCTATACAGATATATCTGTAGTAAACGGAACTGCATATTACTATGTAGTCTCTGCAGTAAATCAAGCAGGTGAAAGCACGAATTCTGGAGAGAAGAGCATCAGACCGGATGCAACAATGTTTACTGGTGGATTGCTGGATTGGAAGACCCTTCAAGTGGGTAAGACGATAACAACAGCAACTAGTACGACGCGAGAAGTAACAGATAATAATACAAGTACCAATACACTGCTGAGCAATGGAAACTTCATGTGGTATACTTTTACAAGTCCTGTAGAGATTACGTCAGTCGTTGCTAAGTTTACCAATAATGTAGTAGTCGAATTCTACGATAGCAATAACAACTTATTAGAGCAGTATGCTATAACAAAAAGCGACCAAGTTCAGTTACTGCCAGCCCCAGTTGAGTCGGTTTCGATTGTGGCACTGAAATACACTGGAGCAAATTCAAGAGTATACGAATGGAACATTTTCGGTGAAGGTGGAGAAGTCCTTCCCGAGAAGCCATTGAACTTAACGGCAACTGCAGGAAATAAGCAAGTTGTATTGAATTGGAGCAGCTCCGATAGCTCAGTTACAGAGTTCCATGTAAAGCGTTCAACGATACCTGGAGGTACGTATACCACTATCAATACAGTTACAAGCGGAACATATAGTTACACGGATACAAATGTTGTTAATGGCACTACTTATTATTACGTCGTGTCGGCAGTTAATGCAGTTGGGGAAGGCCAAAATTCAAATGAGGCATCTGCGACTCCAAAAGGCAGTGATGTTGTGAACCCACCAAACCCAGGTGAAGGTCAGACAGGAGAAAGAGCGCTGCTTCGTATTATCTTGATCAGTGGCATGGATAGAGAGTATGACTTGTCGATGGCAGAAGTAAACGCCTTTATCAACTGGTATGAAGCACGGGCAAACGGGTCCGGTAATGTAATGTTCGCTTTCGATAAGCATAATAATAACAAGGGGCCGTTTGTAGCCCGGAAAGACTATGTTTTCTATGACAAGATTCTGACTTTCGAGGTCAACTCGTATAATACCGGAACGAGTACTCCGGAAATTCCGGATTACGACCCCGAAGCTCATTAATTAGAACCGATATATTGTGGTAAATACGGAATTTAAAATATACTGAAACTTTCAAGAAAGTCTCTTTTAAAAGTCCCGAATACTAGGCTGAGTGAGTGTCAGCATTCGGGGCTTTTTTGTCAATTCATACCGTGAAAGTGTAGTCCCTATGCATCGATCCCCCGATTCTTATACTCCAGCGGAGACAGCCCGACCTTGTTTTTGAACACTCGGCTAAAATAGTATTGGCTCTTATAGCCTACCTTGGTGGCGAGGCTGTGTATTCTGATATTGGAGGCTGCATCGTCCAATACCTCTTTGGCCTTGGCTATTCTTAGCCCGGTTACATAATCCAGAAAGGAGAGCCCGGTCTCCTGCTTCATCCGCTTGCTGAGGTAGGTTGGATTCATATGAAATAAGTCGGCTACTCTAGTGATTGTCAGCTCGGGATCCTGATAATGATCGTTGATATACTCCGTTACCGTGTGGATCAAGAGTGTGCCGTCGCCGCCAGAGAGATTGCGGTGAGGATGGGGCTTATCCTGTGATGTTTTTGTATGGGATTGATCCGGAAATTTCTGCTGCAGATGGGTGTCCAGACGATATAGAAGCTGTTCCAGATCGCTCTTGGGGACTGGCTTCAGGACATAGTCAAAGGCCTGCAGCTGCACGGCTTGACGCGCATACTCAAAATTGTCATATCCGCTAATAATGACCACCACTATCGAAGGGAACCGCTTGTGCAGTAAGCCGATCAGATCGAGTCCGTTCATATTCGGCATATTAATATCAATAAAGCAGACGTGAGCAGGCAGCTGGTCCAATTGCTGCAAAGCTTCCCCTGCATTTTTGGCTTCTGCAACGACAGTGAAGGGGGAGTGACTGCTTTCAATGAACTGCCTCAACCCGCGTCGAATAATTGTTTCGTCATCTACAAGCATGATTTTCCACATTTTGCTCACACTCTTTTCTATCACTTTTTGGCAGACGGATCGTCATTGTGGTCATCTCCTCGCTGCTGCTTATCTTCAGCCCGTACCCTTTCCCATACAGCATTCTGATTCGATGGTTTACGCTGTATAGGCCAAATCCGGCTACGGCCCCGTCTTGTTTGTCCTCCGTCAGCATTTGGTTGATTCTGACGAGCTTGTCTGAAGGGATTGGCAGGCCGTCATTTGCCACATGAATTACAAGCTGATCTCCCGTGGAGCAGGCCTGGATTGAGATCGTGCATCTTCGGTCTTCCAGCGGCTTAATGCCATGATAGATGGCGTTCTCAACCAGCGGCTGAAGCATGAAGCGAAGGACCTGGCATTGTAGGATATCTTCTTCATAGCTCAGCTCATAATCAAGGATTTCCTCATACCGCACACATTGGATTTGCAAGTAGCTTTCAACATGGAACAGTTCCTGCTCCAGTGAGATATACGTCTCTCCATGGCCCAGGCTCAGTCTGAAGTATGTGCTTAGCGCCTCTACCATCTCAACGATATTATCAGCTCCGTATTCTCCGGCCATCCATTGGATCGTATCCAGGGTGTTGTACAAAAAATGCGGCTTGATCTGTTCATGCACCAGCTTGAGCTCGATTTCTTGCTTTTCTTGCTCAGAACGATACAGTTGTACAAGCATTTCATTGAAGCTATGGGCCAGGTCGCCAATTTCATCTTGTCGCGATTCATCTGCGCGTATATGCTGATTGCCCTGCTGCACGTTCTTCATCACCTGACGGAGCGCTTGAATGGGGCGAATAATAGAGGTCAGCAGCAGCATCAGTAATAGAATGAATATCAGTCCCAGCAGAGTGCCTACGATTAGAGCCGTTCGCTGAGTTCTCACGACAGCTAGAGACAGCTCGGAATCCGGCACCTCGAGTACGATTTTCCAACCCTTTACACTATCAATCGGGGCTTCAAATACACTGATTCCATCACACCCCTTGCTATGGTTACACCCAATCGCCTGCTGCTCCGGCTCGTCGCTTCCACCCACAATCAGCTTGCCAAGCTGGTCGTACATGGAGATATCCTCTGCAATCTCCTTCATCTTCTCTAGCGAGACCCCGGCGGCAATGTAGGCAGCTTCTTCATTCTTCAGGGGTTGAATGCGATAGAGGATAACAACAATCTCTACGCCGTTTGCTTTGGATACAATCGGATGACTGACTACATAATCGGCATTGGATTCGATAAGGTGCTGGTAGTAGGGACGATTCAAAATAGAGAAGGGCTTGTCCTCCATTCCCCAAGAGAAGGCATGAAGATCCACGACGCGAATTGATTCATATTCTTCCTGCTTTCGTCTCTCCAGCCTATGCGTCTCTTGCAGAAGCTGCTCTCTGGACCACTGATGGTCAGAGGCTAGAGCAGCCAGCGTATCAATTTCGCCAATTCTTTGATTAAACCAATAATCGATTTGGTCGCTGCGGGCGTCCAGCACCTGCTGGGTCAAGCTTTTGTTCAAGGGAATCACCGTATGATTCATCTCCATATAAATCGTAACCAGCAGAGCAAGAAACAGAAGCGTAAAGCAACTGCCCGCATACAATAAGAGCTTTTTCTGTATAGAGTTCATCGTGCATATCAGCTCCTTGTATTTCAAATGGCAGCTTGTCCGGAATAAAGCCCGAAAAAGATAAAAAACATCTGAATCGTGCAAATACTTGTGATTGCACCTGCCTTATAATAGCTCTTGTGCACATTTTCACATGAAAAGCTGTTTGTGTCTAGGAGCCTGGTAACAAAGAGGGCTTCCGGCCGTGAGAATCAAAATGGAGGGGAGAACAAAATGATGCAACGAATTTACTCAAAAAGAATACTGGCGATGCTGTTGACTTTATGTCTGGTGCTTATGGCAACTGCTTGCGGGGGCACGGAGACACCCAGCGCGAACAACAGCGAAGATGCTGGAACCAAGGTCGTTGAAGGTGTTGGACAAGGTAAGCACGGAGATATTAAGGTCAAGGTAACCTTCACGGACAATCAAATTACTGACATTGAAGTCGTGGAAAATAAGGAGAATGAGGTGCTGGCGGAGCCAGTCTACACACAGCTGAAGGAAGTGGTTATTGCAGCGAACAGCCCGGAGGTTGACGCAATTAGCGGATCCACTGTAACGAGTAATGGCTATCTGGATGCGATCAAGGATGCGATTGCCAAGTCAGGACTGACCCTTGCTGCCGCTGGCGCTGCGGCTAACAACGCCCAGAGCAAGGAGGCAGCCGAGCAGACATATGATGTTGTAGTAATCGGGGCAGGCGGAGCCGGCTTCAGCGCGGCTATCGAAGCGAATCAGGCCGGAGCCCAAGTCGTGCTATTGGAGAAAATGCCAACGGTAGGGGGAAACACACTTATATCGGGCGGAGAAATGAACGCGCCTAACAACTGGGTGCAGCAAAAGCTGGGAATTACAGATGATACGGCAGATTTATTTTATGAGGACACGCTTAAGGGCGGAGATAACCTGGGTACACCTGAGATGGTTCGCATTCTGGCCGACCATGCACTGGAATCTGCCGAATGGCTGCGTGATGAGGTCAAGGTGGAATTCCTGCCGGATCACCTGTTCCAATTCGGGGGTCACTCCAGAAAGCGCGCCTTGATTCCTGTCGGTCATACAGGAGCTGAACTGATTACAAAGCTGAAGACCAAGACGGAAGAGCAAGGCGTTACCATCAAGACGAGCATGAAGGCAGATGCATTGATTACAAATGATGAAGGCAGAGTAACCGGAGTAGAGGCTACTGACGGCAGCGGCAATAAGATTATTTTTCATGCAAAAATGGGCGTTGTAATAGCTTCAGGCGGGTTTGGATCTAATATAGAGATGCGTAAAAAGTATAATCCGGAAATGGACGAAAAGTACCTGTCCACGGACACACCGGGAACAACGGGCGATGGGATTGTCATGGCCGAGGCTTTGGGTGCTAAGCTCGCTAATATGGAATATATTCAGACTTATCCGGTGTGCAATCCGGAGACAGGGGTCATTTCTCTTGTCGCCGATTCCCGATTTGACGGTGCTATTCTGATTAATCAAGAGGGAGAGCGTTTTGTCGAGGAATTGGAGCGCCGGGATGTCATCTCGAAGGCCATTCTTGCTCAGACAGGGGGCTATGCCTATCAGCTCTGGAATCAGACGATTGCAGATATAGGCAAGACAATCGAAGCCCATCAGGATGAATATGATATGCTGGTTAAGCAAGGCCTGCTGTACAAGGCGGATACTCTTGAAGAAGCAGCGAAATTCTTTAATGTGGATATAGATACGTTGAAAGCCACCGTAAAAAAAGTAAATCAATATGCAAGCACGGGTGATGATCTGGATTTCCATCATCGCGGCGGACTGGTCTCGCTGGAGACAGGACCTTATTATATTCAAAAAGCCGTGCCTTCTGTCCATCATACGATGGGCGGGCTTGTAATTGATGAGAAGACGCACGTAATAAATGAGGTAGGCAGTATTATTCCAGGGCTGTACGCAGCAGGCGAGGTCACGGGTGTGATTCATGGCACGAACCGTCTCGGCGGGAACGCCATCGCGGATGTATTCACCTTTGGCCGTATTGCAGGACAACAGGTTGTGGCCGAGAATTAATCCAGCAATAAAATAGGATGGTATTTGTAAGAAATTAAGGAGCTAAGCGGTCTATTCTCGCTTAGCTCCTTGCTTTTTGTTGTCTGCTCGCTGTGGAAGCTCATTACCTCCATAGCCCACATCCGCGCCGATGGTGCCAGGGAGCTTTTCCAACGGGATAGCAGCTGCAGTGAACAAAAGGACATTACATTTCAGAGAAATAGGTTGAGAGAGTCTCTAGTGAAATTTTTGATATTAGAGTGTGCTAAAACTGGGGAAATTCATTATTTTGAGGAATTTAAGAGAAGATTCTTCACTAAAATGGGGTTCGAGCCTCGAATGGCGAATTTAAGGGAAAAAAATTCACTGCGTTAAACGGAGGCTCCCCCTCATTCCCTTGTGTCCCCCTATCACCTTCACCTGTATTTTACATAGGACGACAGCTACCGCTATGGTATACTGTAAGGTAGAGCTGAGGCTTAATAGACTTGATGGTAGATAGGAGGTGCCTTGTTTGAAAGAATATAGCGAACCGGATCAGCAGGAGGGGAAAGTGCTTCCGCTTGAGATGGATGCGGGCTTTTTCTTTGAACGGGCAGTCTCTTCACTGGACCGTCGCCACTATGATAAGGCATTAAAGTATTTTCGCAAAGCGGCGGAGTATGAGCCGCAGAATCCGGTAAATCATTGCAATCTGGCGGGGATTCTATCCGAGATGGGGGACTTCGAGGCTTCGAATGCAGCCCTGTCCATCGTCCTGGATGAGATCGATCCGAACATGACAGAATGCTATTTTTATATGGCTAATAATTATGCGAATATGAATATGTTTGAAGCGGCGGAGCAGGCACTGGTCACATATCTGGAGAGGGATGCCAGCGGCCAGTTTCTGGAGGAAGCGGAAGAGATGATGGACTTGCTTCAATTCGAATTGGAGCGTCCGACGAAGGTAACGAGTATTAAAGCCATGGAAGGTGTAGTCGAGCATGACCGCGCGCGTTTGTGGCTGGAGGAAGGCAAGTTTGTTCAAGCCGTCAAGCTGCTGGAGGAGATCGTGGAGAAGCAGCCGGACTTCCATTCCGCCCGTAATAATCTGGCGCTGGGTTATTATTACCTGGGCCGGTTTCAAAAGGCGCTGGATATGGTGGAAGAGGTGCTGCAGCAGGAGCCGGGGAATTTGCATGCGCTCTGCAATCTGGCGATTTTCAGTCAGCATGTGGGCGATCAAGAGGCGCTGAATGCCCTCTCGGGGCGTCTCGGCAAAATTGTTCCTTTTCATCAGGAGCATGTGTTTAAGCTGGCTACGACGATGGGAATTCTCGGCGACCACGAGGCAGCCTACAGTCACTTCCTCCGCTTGCTCCGGGAGGATGATATCGTGCCTGAGCCGTCCTTGTACCACTATACGGCTACCGCTGCTTTTTATACGGGAAGATTTCAGGCCGCAGAGAAGCTGTGGCGGCAAGCGAAGAGCCTGGATCCTGCCTCCAAGGTTGCTGAATACTACTTGGAGTGGCTGTCGCTTTTTCAGGAAGAATTAGGCCGTGACAAGGAAGAGATTGAGACAAGCAGTTCTTCTGTGCCCGTGATCAGTTACCAGTATCAATTGCCCTTCGAGGAGCAGATGAAGCATTGGGAAGGCTCGGAAGAGGGGCTTACAGAAGACCTGCTGGCGAATCCGCTCGTTCGGGCGTCCTGCTTCTGGGCGCTGCGTCATGGTGATGATAATGTCAAGCTGCAAGTGATCGAGGCCTTCCGGCATATTGCCGATCATGAGGCGGAGTTGGAGCTGCGGGCCTTTCTGCAGAATCCTGACGAGGATCCTCAGTTGAAAGAGACTGCCCGATTTGTGCTTCGCAACTGGAGTGCCGAGCAGGAATGCGCGGCGTCTAAGAAGGAGCGTGAGCTTGCCGGTGCGCTGCAAGGAGAATCTCATAGATTGCCGGTCTGGAAGGCCGAATGGCAGGCCGTGCTTGATCTTGTGTCCCTGCAGAACAAAGGAGAATTTGATGCAGAGAAGCTGCAGGATTTGAAATCCTTATGGATAGAGTTCCTGGACTCTATGTACCCGAATGTGCCGGAAATCAAACACCTTGAGGGCTGGGCAGCTGCGCTGGAATATCTGGTCGCCAAGCTTCACAATCTTCCGCTCACCTATAAAGTGCTTGCTGAACGCTACGAGGTTACTGCATCGCTGATACGGCGTTATGTAGAACGGATTGATGAGGTATGCGCGGTCAAGAAGCGATTGAAGCCAACCTTTCCATTCGTCCAATAAAATATAGGACAAGGGCCGTCAAATCCAGCCCTTGTCCTCTGCCAGCCGGATCGCTTCGATCCGGCTTTTGGCGTCCAGCTTGCTCAGTATCTCCGAGATGTAATTGCGCACCGTCCCGCTGGACAAATGCAGCCGCTTGGCAATTTCCCCGGTGCGATAGCTGGCTGCTGCGAGCTTTAGAATCTCCTGCTCTCTTGGCGTGAGCGGATTCGCTTCCCGCAGACTGCCGAAGACCAGCTCGGGAGCGACCTCGGTATGTCCTGTCATGACCCGGCGGATGGCTTCGGCCAGGCGATCGCTGGATTCGTCCTTAAGCAGATAGCCGTTAACGCCCAAGCGGGCGGCCCGCTCAAAATACCCGGGTCTGGCAAAGGTCGTCAGGATGATGATCTTACAGGCCTCTCCCCGCTCCTTAAGCTTCTCGGCCACATCCAATCCGCTGAGCACAGGCATTTCGATATCCATCAGACATACATCCGGCTTGAGCCGTTCGATAAGAGCCAGGGCTTCTTCTCCGTCCGCTGCTTGTCCCACAACCTCCAAATCGTCTTCCAGGTCCAGAAGTGAAGCAAGCGCTCCCCGTAGAAGCCGCTGATCTTCGGCAATAACAATGGATATCATTCGGCACCTTCCTCCTTCCGGTCTTTAATGACAAAGGGGACCTGTACGGTCAAGCGGGTCCCTTTTCCATGCTCAGGCCTGGAGAACCGCAGAGAGCCTTCAATCAGCGAAAGCCGCTCAGCCATTCCCTTCAGTCCGTTACCGGCGCTTGTTCCCGTTCCGGCTTCAGGGTCGTCCGCGCATGATCCCGTATCGCTTAGCGGCAATCCGATGCCGTTATCTTCAATCTCGATCTGAAGCGAGGATTCAGAGCTGGCGATGCTGATCCGGCAATGAGTGGCTTGACTGTGCTTGACCAGATTGGTGATCGCTTCTTTGATACAAAGGCTGAGAATATTTTGCGATAGCGGCGAGACACCGATCTGTTCCGGTTCTCCTTCGACGGTGAAGTCAATCCCGGCTGCTCGCAGCATCTCGCGTGCCTCGGCGATCCCCTCCGCAATACTCGAAGCACGCATATCGGACACAAGCTCCCGGACCTGCCGCAGGGCAGCTCTGGATGTTTGTTGTATTTCCTTGGCCTCGGCTTGCGCACGCAGCGGATCCTTTGCGATAAGCTTCTCCACGAGTTGACTCTTCAAAGTGATCAAGGACAACGTATGCCCCAGCGTGTCATGCAGGTCGCGGGCAATCCGCATCCGCTCCTCCCGGGTGATGAGCTCCTTGATCTGCTGCTGCGCCATATCCAGCTCCTGCTCCAATTGCTGCTTGCGCACCATGGACCGGATGCCGAAGGGAGAGGCCAGCATCAGAATCAGAAAGGGGAGCGTGAAGATCAGTTCCAAAGGCTCCATTTTAGGGATGATTAGCGCGATAAGGCCAAGCTCCATGGCGGTAAAAGCGGTGATGAAAACTCTAAACATCCGATGATCGCTATACCAGCCGATAAAATTGGCTGTAAAAAAACCCATATAAAGGTTGAACGGACTATATCCCAAACACATCACCAGAATCAGGGCCATTTGCACAATCAGCCACCAGGTGAAGGCGGTTCCTGTCACATTATAGAGCTGGCGATAGGTCACCACGAACACGGCGATAAATACATAACCGAAGGCTAGCTTCAGCCCGGTCTCCTGTTGGAGGTTAATAATGGGCAGCGCGATATAGACCAGCCACAAGTAGGGGAAAAAGCCAAACCTTTGCGGAAACAGCCGAAAACGGCCATCACTCGTTCTTGCTTGCTCCATTCCAGAATCACACTACTTCCTGTTTTTTGCGGATATACGTGGATAGTACCATAAACACGAGGAGGTAGCCCAGTAAAATCAGGAAGTGACGCAGATCAGGCGTCTGTCCGTTGACAATATCCCAAGCCCCGTTGCCGTAGTTATAGGAAGGCAGCCATTTGCCAATCTGCTGCATCACCGAGGGAAAGGTCTCGATCGGCATCCACATACCTCCCAGCAGGGCCATTATCAAATAGATTGCATTGCTGACCCCGCTCGCCGTATCTACCCGCTTCATGTTGCCGATCATTGTTCCGATGGCGAGAAACGGCACCGAGCCGGCCAAAATCCAGAGGGCGCTGTATACCCAGGTCAGCGGAGGCAGGGATACCCCGTTGATCAATACGCATGCTCCAAATATAAACCCGATTGAGATCAGATGCATGACGGTCTGACCGAACATTTTGCCGAAGGAATACATCCATCCGGGCAGCGGCGTCACCTGCATGAACCGGGTCCAGCCTTCTGTGCGCTCCTGCACCAGTCGAATGCCCAGCGTCATAATCGAGGAGCCCATTACGCTAAAGGTCGTCATGGACATCAGGTAATGGGCGGCCCATTCCTTCATGTCTCCGCCTGTATCAATGATTCGGGTGAATATAAAGTAGAAAATAACCGGCATCAGCAAAGACCAGAATACATAGTAAGGGTTTCGAATCACTCGCAGCAGCTCGATTTTACATTGCTTGATCAGCATTTTAGTCGCCATGTTAAACCGCCTCCTCTTGGATGGATGTCAATTGCTCAAAGGCCTCGTCCAGACGTCCCTGGTCCACGGCAATATCACGAACGCCGAGCTTCTCGGCAAAAATCTGCTCCAGCACTTGGTCCGTATGATCGGTGTGAATTACGATACGGCCCTCCTGCTCGCTAAAAGCGGATAGCGCAGGATTGCTTGCCAGCTTGCGGCGAAATTCCAGATTATCCTCCAGCGGGAGGAATGACACCGAACGCTTGACGATCACCGACTTGATCTCCTCCGGCGTCCCGTCCGCAACCAATGCGCCCTGGTGAAAAAGAAGGATCCGGTCAGCCGCATCATCCGCCTCTTGCAGATAATGGGTGGTGAACAGAATGGTCTTGCCTTGCTTGGCGAATTCCCGGATCTGGTCCCAGAAGCGGCGCCGGGCACCGATATCCAGACCTACGGTCGGCTCGTCGAAGAAGAGCAGATCGGGATTGCCGGCCATTGCGAGGGCGAAGCCGAGATTCCGCTTTTGCCCGCCGGACAGTTTCTCTGTGTAACGGTTCAAGTCCTTCCCGTGCAGCCCGGTCATAGCGATCAAAGCGTCCATGCTCATCGGATTCGGATAATAGCATCGTATGAGCTCCAGTACCTCGCGTACTTTAAGCCGGTCCATCAAGCTTACTTCCTGGAGCATGGCGCCGATGTGGTGACGGACGGACGGTTCCTTAGGAGACTTGCCAAATACTCGGATCTCTCCTTCTGTAGGTTCTAGCAGGCCGAGGATCATGGACAGGGCCGTTGTCTTGCCTGCGCCGTTGGGGCCCAGAATAGCTACAATAGAGCCTTTGGCAATGCGGAAAGATATGCGGTCTACCGCTTTTTTGTCCTTGAACGTTTTGCTTACCTGCTTCAGTTCTATAATGGAATCCATCAGGATCATCCCTTCTGTGGTTACCGGAATTTCCCTTGTGGGAGCTTTGATCTCAGCATATCGGATCTGGCGGAAGCTCGTTAGTAGGGAGTGTCATGATTTTAAGATGACAAATGTCATGTGAGAGCCGGATTAACCTGCTTTTCGAACAAATTGGAATGGATAGGCGGGCTAGCGGCGGGTAAACGGGCGTCATGTTGGGTAAAACTTAGATAGTAGAACAGGATGGGAGATGAGTCGTTGTGAAGACGATGTATTTCTGTCATCCATCAAGGAGGTAGCGTGATGTCGATATATAAGTCTATTGTGATCGGAACCGGGCCAGCAGGGCTGACGGCGGCCATTTACTTGGCAAGAGCGGGGCTTGCGCCGCTTGTGATTGAGGGAATTCAGCCGGGCGGTCAGTTGACCACGACGACGGAGGTGGAGAACTTTCCGGGCTTTCCCGAAGGGATTCAGGGGCCGGAGCTGATGGACCAGATGCGCAAGCAGGCAGAGCGCTTTGGCGCGGAGTTCCGGAGCGGTTGGGTGACCGGGGTGGATTTTGCGAGGCAGCCTCGAATCATCACACTGGAGGGCGGAGAGACGCTGCAGACGGAGACGGTAATTCTGTCGACAGGCGCGTCGGCCAGATACCTGGGAATACCGGGCGAGCAGGAAAATGTCGGGCGGGGAGTCAGCACGTGTGCGACCTGTGACGGTTTCTTTTTCCGGGGAAAAAAGCTCCTCGTCGTCGGAGGCGGGGACTCAGCTATGGAGGAAGCCAGCTTCCTTACACGCTTCGCGACACAGGTGACCATTGTGCATCGGCGGGACGAGCTGCGGGCCTCCAAGATTATGCAGGATCGGGCTCGAAGCAATGGAAAAATTGCATGGGCGCTGAATCGGACGCCGGTGGCCGTCGAAACGGACGAGCTGGGGCGGGTCAAGGGTCTGCGGGTATTGAACAATGTTAGCGGTCAAGAGGAGCTGCTAGAGGCGGATGGCTTATTCGTGGCGATCGGTCATACGCCGAACACGGCATTTCTCGGGGGGGCGGTCGAGATAGACAGCCATGGCTATATCGTGGTTCAACCGGGGACGACGAAGACGAACGTGCAGGGCGTATTCGCTTGCGGGGACGTGCAGGATACACGCTACCGCCAAGCCATTACCGCAGCAGGCAGCGGCTGTATGGCAGCGATGGACTGCGAGAAATACCTCGAAGGCAGCATGGTGCACGACTGGAGCGAAACGCTTAATTAAATACTCGATCTGATGCTCAGTCTTCTTTAGCAAGGGCCGGAGCCATTCCTATCTGGAGGGCACCGGCCTTTGATTTACAATTTACAATCCAGTGCTCCCCCGTTGCAATAATCTGTTTAACGGACATTAAGTCTCCTTACGGCACAACTTTGATGAGGTCTGAGGTGTAACGGACATTTTGGGAGCTAAAAAGGGAGAAATGAGTAGATATAAGCTAGTTGACCCACATAAGAGCTGAATATGTCCGTTACATATCAATTTAGAGGGGGAGAGTATGTTAAAGGTCAAAAATGTCCGTTAGTGAGCAGGTTTTTCAGCGAAATCTTCCCATACAGCAAGCATCCATCCGCATACCATATTTAAATCTCTTTCCGACGAAAATAAATCAGCCCGGCGGCGAAGAAGAGCACGAAGCTGCCGACCACTGTGATCATCAAGCTCTCGATCGGCAGGTTGAAGGCGCCGAAGTTTCGCTCCTGATGGGGCATCATCGCCAGTACGGGCTGTGCCCACGGGTAGAACGGTCCGATCTTGGCCGAGTTAATGATCAGCATGCTGGAAATGGTCAATGACACATTCACGACAAGCGGAGCAGCGAAGCTGGCCCAGCTCAGTGACACGCCAAGCTGCAGGGCGACCAAAGGCAAGCAAGCCACCCAGCCGCCAAGCAGGTTCGTTAACAGCAATCCCCATGATACCGGAACGGTGACGTGCTGAATCCAGCCGGCCAAGAGGATTGCGCCCAGAAACATGATCTGGCAGAAGGCGAGCAGCAGGGCGGATGTGAGCAGCTTGCCCAAATAGACTGCCGTGCGCGATACCGGCAGCACCAGCAATTGCTTCCATCCGCCGCCGGTATGCTCATACCGGCATAGAAAGGCGGGAAGCAGCCCCGACAGTATGGGCAGGAACAGAAGCGCATGAAGCACGACCATGGAGCCCAGAATATAGGTCCAGGGGTTCCCGTCCTCAGGGATCTGTGTAAGGACGCCGATGGGAACCGAAATAATCGGGCTGGCCAGCAGGATCAACCAGATCCAGGACTTAGACATTTTCAGCCGTTCGGCGGACAATACGCGAAGCAGGCCTCCCATTTTAATCCACATCCTTTCTGTTAAAATGCAGCATACCCATAACCATAATTACAAGACCGCAGAGGATTCCTGCGCCGACGAACCACCAGGCATGAGGGCCGCTAAAGGCGTAAACCGGCCAGTTGAGCGGGAACCACTCCGGCAGCTGAAGCGTGAACGGCGAGATTACCGCGGCACCTACACCCAAAGTTACCGGCATCGACTGATTGCGGAAGGTGAGCGACAGCCATAGCTGCAAGGCCAGCATCGGCAGCACGGCTGCAAACGAAGCGAAGCCCATCCGCAGCAGATCCAGATAAGGCAGCTCAGTTCCGAAGCCGAGCAGCAGGCCAAGCAATGCCGTACCGATAGGCAGCAGCAGACAGGACACACAGAGGACCAGAAAGCATAGGGTGAATTTGGCGCTAAATACCGAAATCCGCGAAATCGGCAAGGCTAGCAGCTGCTTCCAGGAGCTCATCTGATGCTCAACGCCCGCTACCAGCGAGCTGACGAGCGTTACGCCGAGATAGAGTGAAATCGGAACGAAGAAGGAGATATTTTCGATCAATCCGCCCCATAAGTCATCCGCATACTGCTTCATTAAATAATCCAGCCGAAGACCGAAATTAAGAGCCTGCATGGCGACAAGTCCGATGGGGGCGATGAAGATCAGCAGCCAAATGCCCTTTTTGCGAATTTTGAGAAAATCAGCGGACAAAGCGCGGAGCATCATAGCCGGTCACCGCCCCCGATGACTTGCATGAAGATATCCTCCAGCGATTTCCGGTGCTCCTCGACCCGGTAAATATCATGACCGTTCTCAACGAGACGTTTAACCAGCAAAGGAACGTTCTTGTCTGTCATGCCCGGGAACACGAGCGCCCCCTCTTTCACGGTTCCGGCCACGCCCAGTCCAGTATCTCGAGCCAGCCACAGCGCTGCTTCGGGATCGGAGACAACCAGGGATATCTCGGACGAAGCCTGCTCTTTCAAATTCCGAATCGTATCCTGAAATACCATGCGTCCTTCGCGGATAATACCGACCCGCCCGGCCATTTGCTCCACTTCGCTAAGCAAGTGGCTGGAGACGAGCACGGTAATGCCGTATTGCTCCGGCATGCTCTTGATCAGCTCACGAATCTCATGGATCCCGGAAGGATCCAGCCCGTTGGTCGGCTCGTCCAGAATGAGCAACTCAGGGTTTGCAAGCAAAGATGCTGCGATGCCCAGCCGCTGCTTCATGCCCAGGGAGAAGCCCTTGACCGGGCGCCGTGACTCGCTGGTCAGCGAGACGATCTCCAGCACCTCGTCGATTCTGGATTTGGGCACGCTGAGAATACGGCGGATAGCTTCAAGATTATCCACAGCGCTCAGATGGCCGTAGTAGGAAGGATACTCAACCAGAGATCCGATTCGGCGCAAAATATCGAGCTTATGCTTGTTAAGCTCCTGTCCAAAGATCGAGATCCTGCCTGCCGTCGGCTGAATCAGTCCAAGCAGCATGCGGATGGTTGTTGTTTTCCCGGCCCCGTTCGGGCCAAGGAAGCCGTAGATATCACCTTTTGCAATATTCAGATCCAGTTGATCCACGGCGCTGCGGCCGCGGTATTTTTTCGTTAAACCCTTTGTTTCAATAATCCATTCACTCACGTAAAATCACCTCGATATTGATCATACCGAGGGAAGTTTAAAGGGAAGCTCTGGCCAAGTTTAAGTTTTGGTTAAATTATTGCTAGGAGCAAAAGTTCGCTCATGATCTTTGAGAAGCACGCCCAATTAAAGTATAAATACGGAAACCAGAGATTTTAGGCAGAAGGCTATTATGTGAGCACAGTGGGGTTGAATGAAGCCCCCCCGTAGCAAAGTCCATTTGTGGACAAGAGTCCCTGACCAAGCGGTGGATAAACGGAGTGTAAAAGAGTATGAAGATCCATTCAGCGAGAAAAGGAACAAAAAGAGGTGACAGTCAAGATTCTCGATCACACGGCAGGATGGGGTTTCTGTAGTAGGATAGATTATAAGCTATAGATTAAGACATTGAAATTGCCATCAACATCTATACAACAGGGAGGCCGAGGCGATGAAGATTGAAGCTGATTCCGCATACCCTTCCTTCAAAGTCACCGGAGATAGCGGGCTGTTTAGCTCGAATGTGCGCGTCCAGGATGAGGCGGCGGTGAGACGGCGCCCCAAGGAGCGGCACGATGCGAAATACAGAACGGGACTCCGTGAGCAAGGGGGCGTGGGCAGTGAATATGCTACGAGTGAAGCGTGTCTATACTCCGCCTGAGGATACTGATGGGATCAGGGTTCTGGTCGACCGTCTCTGGCCGCGGGGCTTAAGCAAGGAAGCAGCCCGGCTGAATGCCTGGCTGCGCGAGGTGGCCCCATCTCCAGAATTGCGCAAATGGTTTAACCATGAGCCGGACAAATTTGCGGTATTTGCCGAACGCTATGAAGCGGAGCTGACCAGGGAGCCAGCCGCGGGCGAAATGGCCCGGATCTGGCAGTGGGCGGAATCTGGCCGCCCTGTCACGCTGCTGTATGCAGCGAAGGATGAGCAGCATAACCATGCTGTGGTGTTGCAGGGAGCCCTGATGCGGTGGCGGACGGGCTCTGGCTCAGATGGAAGGGATTCTTCAAGGTAGGCCCTTCATCTGAGCTTTCTCTTACGGGCAGGCTTGTAAATATGAATGCCCGTGAGAAGTAGCAAAAACAGCAAGTGCCACGAGTAACGCCCCGGCACTTGCTGTTTTTGTTGTTGGTGGTGTCTGTGCTGGACCCGGAGGCCAGCCAGACAACGATATCGCATTCGCTGCGGTCATGGGTCATGCGCGCAATGAGGGATGTACCGGGGGAAGCACATCCCCCGGGATCGGGCAGGCATAGCCTTCGATGCCGCCCCGGCGGCGCAGCTCCTGCGTCGCCTCCAGCACGGCCGAGGGCTCTGCCATCAGGGCTGCTGCGGTGGCCGCCATAACCTTGGCGGCGTGCAGCATGCCCTTGTGGGCGGCGCTTGACCGCCCCTGGGCCACCATCTGCCACGAGTGGAACGGCGTGTCACGAGCGAAGCACACGGTCTCGAGCTGGGCTGTGGGAATGATCCAGCTCACGTCGGCCACATCGGTAGAGCCTAGCATGCTGCCTGCCTCCGGCTCGTAGGCATCCAGCGTCTCCGGCAAGGGCAGAGGGGAGGAGCCAGTCGTACCGCTGCCTTCATCAGGCTTCAGATCAGGAGCGGCCACGTCTTGAGCAGGGGAGATCTCGTCTTTATTCGTATCTGCAACAGGGGTGTTGATATTCCCCCCTTCGGGCTGTTCCGTCAGCGTAGCGGAGATAGCCGCGGCGTAACGTTGTTCTCTCTCTGTAAATGTGGGTACGCCAAGCTGCTCGAAGCAGTGCTGCATGATCTGTTCCAGCGTGATGTTCGGCATGAGATTGGAGCAGGCTTTCTCGAACTGAATCTGTACCTGTGTTCCGGTCATTAAGGCTGCCCCTTGAGCGATGTCGTTCATTCGGGCATAGACGGCCTTGACATCGCGAACTTCGGGAGCGCGAATGAGGTACACGACCTCCGCCGCGGCTTGGACGACATTGGGGGAGAAGCCGCCGGTGTTGGTCACGGCGTAATGGAAGCGGACGCTGGGCGGGACGTGCTCTCGCAGGTAGTTGGCGCCCACATTCATAAGCTCCACCGCGTCCAGCGCGCTGCGCCCCGTGTGCGGACTGGCTGCCGCGTGGGAGCTGCGCCCCTCAAAGCGGTAGCGCACCTGGTAGTTCGCCGCCGACGTCATGGACACGACGGCATTGCCGTAGCCCGGGTGCCAGGTCAAGGCGGCATCCACCCCGTCGAAGGCCCCTTCCCGCACGAGGAAGGTTTTGCCGGAGCCGCCTTCCTCGGCGGGACAACCATAGTACCTGACGGTACCGGGAAGCCCGGTCTCGGCCAGGTACTCCTTCAAGGCGATGGCGGCGGCAAGCGAGCCTGTCCCCAGCAGATGGTGGCCGCAGCCGTGGCCATTCCCATGATCATTGCCGCTGTCGTCTTGCAGCGGCTCCCGCCGAACCACTCCATCTCTCTGGCTCAGCCCAGGCAAGGCATCATATTCCCCTAGCAGGGCGATGACCGGACCATTACCCTGCCCAAATGAAGCCATAAAAGCGGTCGGCAGCCCGCCGATCCCGTGGCTGACATCAAAGCCCGCTTCCTCCAGCATACCGGCCAGGAGCCGGGCGGAGCCAAATTCCTCGAATTTGGTCTCTGCCAGCTCCCAGATACGGTCGCTTAGGGCGGTTAGCTGTGGGCTCAGCCGATCAATGCTGGCAGCTATTCGCTGTACGCGGGAGTCCTCCTCCTGGGAGGGATGAGCGCTTGCCATCATCGTTAGCGCGTTAGCGCCAGCACTTCTTCGGTCGTCATATTTGCCCCGGTTTGCAGATACTCCATGTTCAGCAGCGCCATATTGTGAGCCTGCCGGCTAGTGCCGATCACCGCATCGGATACGACATGGAAGTGATAATCATGCTGATGAGCGTCTACGGCTGTGAAGCGTACGCAGATATCGGTCATGCCGCCGATCAGGTACAGACGCTTGACGCCCAGGCAGCGCAGGAGCAGATCCAGGTCCGTGGCGAAGAACGCGCTATACCGGCGTTTTGTGATAATGTATTCACCTTCGATGGGAGCGGTCAGCGGATGGAATTCCTCGGCAGGCGTTCCTTCCAGACAGTGGACCTTCTCCACGCCGTCGAGCTCGCGACCGAAGTCGCTATGATCGGCACGGTGCAGCTCGCGAATCTGAATGACGGGCAGTCCCAGCTTGCGAAAATGACCGATGACCTTCGGCGAGTTGAGCATACACGTACCGCCTTCCATGATCGGAATAGCATCGCTTACCGTTACAAAATCATTCTGAATATCGATAACTAGCAACGCACTGTGTTCGGGAATTTGGGTCATGGGGAATCTCCTCCTTTTTTATACAAGCTCTTACTGGAACAAATCTTCGACAGAAATGATGGAGCCAGCCTGATGATACTCGATATTGTCCAGTGCTGCTTGGGCCACCTCGTCACTGCTTGGCGTGCCGCAGGCTTCCTTGAACACATGAACGTGATAGTTGTATTGGTGCGCATCTATAGCGGTGTAATGCACGCAAATATCGGTCATGCCGCCAACCAGGAACAGATGCTCAGCCTTCAGGCCGCGAAGCAGAATCTCCAGATCTGTCCCGAAAAAGGCACTATATCGGCGCTTATCCACCGTATATTCCCCTTCAATGGGAGCTGTAGGCTCATAGTAGGTCGCTTCGGGCGTGCCCTCCAGGCAGTGAATGTTCTCTGCGCCTTCCAATTCGCGGCCGTAATCGATCAGGTCCTTGCGGTGAATTTCCCGGATATGGACAATGGGCACGTCCCCGCGTTCACGGAAATATTCCGTCACACGCTCGACGTTCTTCAAGTACCGCTCCCGTTTGTCCGAATTGCCGCGAGGCTCCTTCGCCGGGTCTGAGTTCTGCACATCCACCAGAATGTACACGCTGTTTTCAGGAATCGTAATCATCAAAGCATCGCCTCCGTATTAGAAAATAGTAGAGTGTGCCGGACGGAGAGTCCCCGCCCGGTTCAAGTCTGTATTAAGGCATGCAGCGAAGTGGCTATGCTACTACCAGAGAATATCTGCTAATACAAGCTGCTTCACGTCAAAGGGTTCTTCAATAATTCCGATGGAATGATAGAATTCAACTACATCCTCCATTGTTCCGTACAACCAGCCGCCTTCATCCATGCCTTCATGGTTATCGGCCAGGGTATAGAGGTGAACGGTCGGGAACATTTCCTTGATTTCTGCGGCGCTCACTTGCAGATCATCTGCTGTCAATTCTGCGGCAGCGGACAGGTCGCTGTTGACGTATTGGGTCGCGTCTTCCACGGCCTTGAGGGTGTTTTGCAGCCAAGCTGGCTTCTCTTCGGCAGTCTTGGCGGAGACAACGATGACGTCGAGAATGGTGTTCTCCAAATCCGCGGTAGAGATGATGATGTTCCCTTTGCGGGAAGTGACGCCTTGCGACAAGTAAGGCTCAAACGTCGTAGCGGCATCGACACTACCGGCAACGAAGGCGGCTCCGCCTTTACCTGGACCCATGTCCACCAGATTGACATCATCGATAGTTAAGCCTACGGTATCCAGCGCCTTTGCCAACATATAGTGAGTCACTTCGCCGTATTGTGCGGACACGGTCTTGCCCTTCAGGTCAGACACCGTCTGAATGCTGGAGTCCGAGACGATTCCGTCTGCTCCGGTGGAGGAATTATGCAAATACACGATCTTGGGCAAGGTCGTGATGTCCGAGCCTTCTTCCATTAATGCATTAATAGATACGAGATAGGATTGCAGTGTGGTGAACGCAATGTCTACGTCCCCTGTCATGATGCTCATCAGCGGTGAGGTGGAGCCGAAGGCTCCGATTTCTACATCCACTCCGTTGGCAAGATCAAATTCCTTGTCGACAAGCGCGTATACGCCAATGCCTCCGATAAAGGGGGCATACGCCGTTTTGACTGGAACTGGAGCGGTCGAGGCTGTCTCATTTCCCCCGGCTCCTGCCGTGTTATTTCCATTTGCCGAGCCTGCTTGATTGGCTCCGCCGTTATTGCCGCAAGCAGCCAGTACGGATAGCATAGCCGTCAATAGCAGTAGTGTGACCCCTAGCTTCATCAACCCGCGTTTCTTTTGTTTCATCATGATTTCCCGCCTCCAATGCATTTTTTTGTATTTGATCAAAACCCGGCTTGGACTAGCTGACCAGGTTGCGAATCCATTTATTGCTCCGGATGCGAAGCCGGACGAGCACGTACTTGCATATGTCATCGATGATGACGAACAGGAAGACGATGCCGATCCCCAGGTCCAGAAAGTACCCCGTGAGGAAGGTTAGCGGCAGCGAAACGCACCACAAGGTGACGTTATCGATGATGAAGCACATCCTGGTGTCGCCCCCGGCCCGAAGCGTGCCCATAATGTGTACGAAGTTCATGCCTTTGATGGGCATAATGATCGCCAGGTAAATCAAGAGCAACGTAACCGTGCTTCGCACCTCTCCGGAGATGCCCTGATACATGCTTAGCAGCAGCGGTGAGCCGGCAATGAGCAGAATTCCGGTAAAAATACCGAATAATGCGGTATAAGCTTCCATGCGTTTCACGAGATAGGGTGCCTTGTCCTGCTTGCCTTCCCCGATGGTCTGCCCCAGGATGATGGCGGAGGCTTGTCCAGTACCGATAAAGAAGGCGATCAGCAGCTGCTCCAGCACCTTGGCAATCCCGACGGCAGCACCTACGGTGTAGCCCATATGGTAGAAGACCACGTTGTACAGGGCATAGCCGATGCTCCACACGGTTTCATTAATGATCACCGGGAAGGAGGTTCTGAAGAAGACAGCCAGGAACTCCTTGCGAGCAGCTAACAGATGGCGCAATCGGGGAGCGAACTCTCCGAACTTGCCATACAACATGGAGGCCATGATACTCATTTCAATCAGGCGTGCCACCACGATGGCGTAGGCGGCCCCTTGTACACCGAACTCAGGGAAGCCCAGCTTGCCGAAGATGAATCCGTAGCTAAGGATGACATCTACCAGAATGGTCAGTACCGTAACTCTCAGCGGGAAGCCGGGCCGGCCGATATTGCGGAACACCATCGTACAGGCCAGCGATATCCCGGTAGGCAGATAACTCAGGCATACAATCTGCAAATAGGGGGCAGCCATGGCAATGACTTCACTTTCTCGTGAGAAAATACCCACTACCTGCTGTGGCCAGAGGAGTCCAATCAAGGTGAACAGGAAGCTGACTGCAAGAATCAGCGCGAAGGCCAGTGCGGAGGCTACATTCAGATGCTGGCGGTCACCCTTACCGTAGAACTGAGAGACAAAAATAGTTGCCCCGCTGACAATCCCGACGATCATCAGATTAAGGATGAAGAAGACTTGTCCTGCCAGACTGGTGGCCGATACCGGAAGATCTCCAAGCTGCCCGACCATCAGCGAACTGAAGGTGTTCGTGATGCTGGTAATCATGCTCTGCAAGCCGATCGGCAGCGACAGCAGGAGGAAGCTCTTCAGGAAGGGGGCGTCCTGGCGAAAGGTGGAGATCAGACTAGTTGGCTGCATGGAGTTCCATTCCGAAATCTCCGGAGTGCAGCAGTCCGTGAATCTTTTTTCGAATTTGAATGAATTCCGGGGTATCCTTCAGCTCCAAATCGCGCTTGGCGGGTAGGTCGATGGGAATATCGGCGATGATCCGGCCCGGGCGCGCGCTCATGACATACACCCGCTGGGACAGGAATACGGCTTCCTCAATATCGTGGGTGATGAAGATCACGGTGTGCTTCTCCTTCTCCCACAGCTCCCGGAGTTGAAGCTGCATATTGCCCTTGGTGTCGGGGTCCAGAGCGCCGAAGGGTTCGTCCATTAACAGAACCTCCGGGTTGTTGGCCAGCGCCCGGGCGATGGCTACACGCTGCTTCATCCCCCCGGACAGCTCCTTGGGCAAGCGGTCGCGAAAATCGCTCAGACCCACAAGGCCCAGGTATTTCTCTACGATCTGATCGGCTTCGGTCTTGGGCAGGTTCTTGAGCTTGAGCCCGAAACGGATATTGTTCTCCACTGAAAGCCAGGGGAACAGGGTATATGCCTGAAAGACCATGCCGCGGTCGGCTCCCGGCCCGGTCATAATGCGGTCATCCAGCAGAATGTCTCCGGAGGTTGCCTCATCCAGTCCGGCAAAGATGCGCAGGAGCGTGGACTTGCCGCAACCGGAGGGACCTACCACGCAAATGAATTCATTGTCGGCAATGTCCATGTTGATGTCTTGGAGCGCGAACGTTTCCGAACGCTTGGAGCGGTAAATTTTGTTCAGTTGCTTACAGGAAATTTTCGGACCCATCGTGGCTTGCTGCATGGCTAAACCCCTCCTTATTTAAATATCCTCGGCCCAGTGGAACAGGCGCTTATTAATGATGGCGAAGATCCGGTCGAACAACAGCCCGAGCAGGCCGATGACGAAGATGCCGCCAAAGATGATATAGGTCTTCATGAATCGCTCGGCAATCATGATGCTGTAGCCCAGCCCCGAACTGGAAGCAAGCATCTCCGCCATAATCAGGTAGGTCCAGGCCCAGCCCATGACCATCCGCATCGTATCCATGACGCTGGGCATCATGGCCGGGATGATGACATTCTTGATGACTTGCCCCTGGGAAGCGCCCAGTGTGTAGGCGGTGTTGATCAGGTCAATCTGAATGCCCTTGACGATATCGGCAATCATGGCGGTCATGGAGAACACGGCGCCAACAACGATGATCGTGATTTTGGCGGTTTCACCGACCCCGGTCCATACCATAATCAGTGGAATCAAGGCGGATACCGGCAGGTAACGGAAGAACTCGATCAGCGGCTTCATAATGGCCCCTATGATCTTATAAGCTCCCGAGAGCAGCCCTAGGGGAACGCCGATGACTACGGCAATCAGGAAGCCCATGAGCACGCGGTAGCAACTGATGGCGATGTCTTCCCACAGGCTGCCATTGCTGAGCGCTTGCCCCAAATAGGAGAAGGTCGCCTGAGGCGTTGGCAGAAAGATGGGGTTAATGCCGGAGAAGTTGCTGCCCACGTACCAGAACGCGATGAGCAGCATAAAGGTGACGATCATAATGGTGTTGAACAGCCGCGGATGAATATCCCGCCGGATGCGGAACAGGCTGCGCCGAGTTCGTGGCTTCATGTTTTATTCCCCCTTTAGAATGGTCTTGCGGTTTGCGTTATTCCCCCATCTCATGAATTTTCATGACGATCTGGAGCGTTAAGCGAGCTTCCGGGTCGTCGAAGGAAATGCCGAGCAGGGATTTAATTTTATCGAGACGATAGACGACGGTGTTGTAATGGGTGTACATGGCCCCGGCTGTAAGCCGGATATTGCAGCCGTATTGAAAGTAGAGCTTCAAGGTCTGAACGAGGCTGGCATGATGTGCTTCATCATATTCCACCATGGGTTTCATATAGCGGTTCAGGAATTTATCGACGTTAGCATGCTTGGGAAGCAAGCTCAAAATGGCATAGATTCCAAGCTGCTCCCAAGTAATCACCCGGGAGTCTGTTCTGCTGACGCAGGAAGCGGTGAACAGGTTCTCGGTGTCAATATAGCCCTGATGCACATCCAGGGCGGAGCTGATCTCGCCAATGCATAGGGAGAAGGCGTCCGTGCCGCAAATTTGGGCCAGTTGCCTGATGAGCGGTTCGGCATTTTCCGGGGATAACCTGCCCTGATCCCGGTCCTTGGCTTGCGGGAGCAAGGCGACGATCTTGCCGCCAATTCCTGTATACAGCCCGCTGCCCGGGGCCAGACGGTTCAGTTCGGCAATCCAGGCGCTATCCGGAGCCGGCGGCGTATCAGTATGAAATTTAAGGATAGCTATGCGGTAATCGCTCGAAGATAGGGCTTCATAGCCGTATAGTCTGCCTTTGATGTCCAATTCTTCGGGTCCGGGTATGACTCCGGCCAGCCAGTCTTTCAGGAAATCATCGAAGTATTTGGCCTTGACCAGCTTATAGGTGTTCTCGCCGCTGATCCGGATATTCAGTAGCGGCAGGATGCGCGAGACCGTAGACAGCACCAGTCCGTCACAGGGGGCGTAGGCCTCGGCCAACAGCACCAGGATGGGGTCGCGCTCCGTTTCCCACAGGTTGAAGATGTGTAGCTGGATGCCTCCGTCCGGGACACCCTCATCTATGAAGTGAAGCTCGCTATGGCCCGGAGAGGAGCGTAAATCAAAGTTGCGCAGACGCTCCGGAAACGGCCGGAAGTAGGCTTCGTGCCTGGGCGAGGCAATCAATTGCCCGAAGGCGTCGAGAATGGCGAGCGGGTTGCCGACCATGTCCTCAATACGCTCAATAATCTGCGTCATATCGTGGCCATGGAGCATCAGCTCGGAGACTTGCTCAAGCCGATGCTGCAGCAGCATGACGGTTCTTGTCTCCAGCGAAATGACTCTCTCCATGACCTCGCGAACGACGTTGGAGAAGATGGTCGATTCGGGAAGCTCGAATAGCGGCAGTCCGCAGGCCTCGGCGCATTCGATAATCTGCCTGGGGACCTCGGTAATGAAGCGCTTGGGCTTAATGCCCAGCGCAGCTACGCCCCGGTCCACGAGCTTCGGAATAATCTCCAGGAACGCATCCATATTGTGGTGATGCGAGTACCCGGTAGTTAAGAGCAGTTCGCTCTCCTGAGCCCAATTCTCAATATCCGGAACCTCCATAATATTGACGCGGCTAATGGTGTTGTTCAGTCCTCTTTCTCCAGCCAGCATTCTCAAGCCCGGAAGAGAAGTCATTTGGAACAGATCGTTGCAGCGAAAAGAAAGTGCGGCTGATTCCAGGGAATGTTCGGTCTTGTCCATCGCGTTCGCTTCCTTCCTATATAGACTGAGTAAGAGCGTAGTTACCCTTTCACCGGGTTCTTGTCTCGTTCTTTGTGCTGCTCTGCAAGAGCCCAACCTCCGTAACGGGTGATGTCCTCGCTCTCTTGCTGGGCATAGGGCTCGCAGATGAAGCCGGTCACTTCCGCGCCGCTCTGAAGCTTCACCTTACCCAGTCCCAGCGGGGCCGGCACTTGGCGCAGCAGATCGCCTAGCCGATGCAGCGGAATGCTCCATATTTCCAGGTCAATTGAGCTTCCCGGCTCGGAGCGGATCAGGCCCGGCTTGGGAGGTAAGGTATTCAGTCGAATTAAGCGATAGCATGGCGCTGTCTGGTCGGTACGAACGAAGGAGGCACCGCAGTCCAGCAACTGCTTCTCTAACGGGAATCCGCGCATATGCAGTCCGCAGACGGCCAGTTCTACAGCCTCGGTGTTAAGGAAGGCGGCAGCGGCTCCTTTCAGGAAGTGATCCTGGCCGCGCAGGGAGAACATGGTGATGCCGAAGGGCAAATTCTCGTCTGCGAAGTCAGAAGGCAAAGCGATGGCACTAAGGTCCAGCAGGTTGCAATGATTGGTATAGCGTCCCATATCGCTGTTCGTGGATATTGGTGAGGCAGCAACCTGGGCTCGGGTGTAAGTTCCGCCACAGGTTGGCATCACCAGGATGGCATCCTGCATCAAGGCATCCGTCTGTGCTTTGTAGCCCCGCAACTGGTGTAGTGCGGTGAAGACGGAAGCCGCATCATATCCTCGCTCTTGGGAGGAACGCAAAATTTGCTCCGTGACCGGGAAAACCTGTCCCGGGTGCGTCTCCACAAAGCTGCCCAGATCAGCCCAGCGTTCGGCAATCCAGGGGCCGTCGTACAGAATGCTGGAGACTTGGCCGAAAATGCCGGTATCTACGTATTCAACCGGAATGCCTGATCGTTCCAGCCGTTGGACCGCGTGTTCCCATGCCTTACGGTAGGCCTCCCGGTAATCTCCGTAGAAGACTGGCGGCTCCTTCGGCAGCAGCAGCTTTCTCGGGGAATTGGCCGGGATAGTCAACGGAGGAGGCGGGCTCTGGCTTTGAGAGGAATCCCCCTGCTTACCACGAATGACGGAGTCGATCAGGTAAACGTCGTCCAGCGCCGAAGCGAATACCGTAACACAGTCCAGACTGGCACAAGCGGGAATGACGCCGTCTACCGGCCAATCGCCAATGGAAGCCTTGTAGCCAATCAGATTGTTAAGCGCGGCGGGCACACGGCCCGAACCAGCGGTGTCGGTTCCGAGGGAGAAGATGGCCTGCCCGCGGGCCACAGCCACCGCCGAGCCACTGCTGGAGCCGCCGCTAATCAGCTCAGGCTTCAGTGAGTTATGCGTTTCGCCGTAGGGGCTCCGCGTGCCCACAAGTCCGGTGGCGAACTGATCCAGGTTCGTCTTGCCTACCGGAATAGCACCGGCGGCAATCAGTCTGGCAACAGCTTCGGCACTTTTCTTCGGCTTGTAGGTATAGGAGGGACAAGCTGCCGTCGTAGGCAGGCCCTCCAGGTCAATGTTGTCTTTGACGGAGAAGGGAATCCCCCATAACGGATATTGCTCCGGGGTCTTCTCTGCCAATCGGTCGAGGTAAGGCTGAATAAAGGAAAGAGAAGGAGGGACAATCCAGATGTTCATGGCTTGGTCACGCTCTGCTCGTTCGATAATGGTATGGATCAGCTTTTGCGGCGTCATGGTTCCGTTCTGGTACATGACCTTTAATGTTGCGATAGTCATTTTCTCCAAGTGGCAACCCCTCTCTGTCAAAACCTATACATGGGTTTCTCAAACTGTAGTAGCAGCTCAATAATTTCAAGGAATGAACTAACCTTAAATGTAATGTATATGTTAGTTATTCCAAGATTACATTCCGTTCGTGTCATGTAATATAACATTAAAATTTATGATTCTAATTATCCTTCCGTTTGTCGAAAGCTGTCAAGATGCCGAAGAGGCTTGGATTTATTTTCATGAATGCTCACTAGAATGAGAGGGTATTCCTGTTCTATTTTTGTGAACTCTTCACAAAATGGAGGGCTGTTTATTGTGGATATGCTTGATAAATCAAAGGAATTTCTTTTAATAAGGGGCTGTGAACAAATGTTTATCTTCTATATAAAACGCTTTCAAATTGTGAAATAGTGTCGTGAAAATAGATAAAATGAAAGAAGGAAAAACTCCTTCTTTATTTTTCTGTTTGACAAGATCGAAAAATTGACGTTATATTATCTAACATAAAAGCTTCGACAACTGAATAACTTTGGAGTTTACTAGGGTTCCGTCTGGCAACAGAGTCTGGTCCGAGAGTAAACGGTCCCGCACGCCGGGGACTACACGGAAGGATAAAAACCTGGGAGATGTCGTAGAGTTGCGCCTATTAGGATGCGCCCTGAGATATCTCCTTCTGTTATATCTTCCAGACATCAGGCGAATACAAAGGGAACAGGAGTGAACGGCCATGAATATTCTCTGGAGCGAAACGATGCATCCGGGAGGCAAGTGGTCCGGTGTGATTGGTAAGGGAAAGCTGATCCGCCTGACAGCGATGGAAGAAGGGGCTAACGTGACGATGCTGCTATATCACGCCGCAGATTTGACGGAGCGGTACAATATGCCCGATACCTTGAAGGCGCAGCATACCGCCCATTTGACCAAGGGGCATGTGCTGATGAGCGACAATGGCCGGGCAATGGCCAGTATTGTTCAGGATGATCTGGGCTGGCATGACCCGCTTGGCGCTTATACGACACGGGGCTCGACGGACGAGAAGTACGGTGTCAGCCGCTATCAGGAGCAGCGTAATGATTGGCTGCGCAGCGGGCAGGAGAATTTGGCCGTAGAACTGACCCGCTGTGGTCTGGGCAACCGTGATTTGTCTCCCGCCATTAACTGGTTCTCCAAGGTCTACTGTGACGCGGAGGGCAATATGCATTTTGCCGAGGGTCATTGCAAGGCGGGACAAGTAGTTACACTACGTACGGAAATGGATATCTTGCTCGTTCTGTCTAATACACCGCATTTGCTTGATCCACGCAAGACGTATCCATCGGTTCCGGTGAAGCTGGAAGTGCTGCCGGCCTTGCCTGTTGATTCACAGGATTATTGTGTGAATTACCGTCCCGAGAATCGGCGGGCGTTCAACAATACCTGGAACTATTACGCGCTGCAAAGCTGAAATACACATACTTGAAGGAGGTTGAAGACGATGGTAAAGGCATTTAATCACGTGGAAAGCCCGAGATCTGCCGATACGGCGGTCTATGACCGGGTTGTTCCGGCCGGAGAGGGCTGGATGCATGAGTTGAAGCAGGGACAAGTGCTTCGTATTGTCGATATGGAGGGGAATCAGGCGGCCGATACGTTATTTTACGATGCGGACAACCCGGAGGATCACTATAGTGCCGTGCGGACGATTCATGAGCAGAACAACCTGTATTTGACCACGGGCTCCAGACTGCTGGCGGAATCCGGCAAAGAGCTGGTGAAGATCGTTGCCGACACCTGCGGCCGTCACGATACGGTGGGCGGGTCCTGTTCATCCCAAAGCAACACCGTCCGCTATGCCCATGAGAAGGGGTACATGCACAATTGCCGGGATACCTTCATGCTGGAATTGTCCAAGCATCCTGAAGGACATTTGTATAGCAAACGGGATTTATCGCCCAATATCAATTTCTTCATGAACGTGCCGGTTACTCCGGAGGGGGGCCTAACCTTCGAGGACGGCGTGTCGGCGCCGGAGCGTTATGTCGAGGTTCAGTCCAGCTGCCGGTCGATGGTACTGATCAGCAATTGTCCTCAATTGAACAATCCGTGCAACGCCTATAATCCGACGCCGATTCGTGTTTTGATCTGGAACGAGTAGCGCTGTCCCTTGCCGTCTTGCCTGGGAGGGAGCATCATGATGAACAATCAAGAGCATCGCGAGGCCGCGGAAACGGTCAGTCATTTGATTAAAGGGATTGAGATTGCCATGCTGATAACGGTGACGGAAGAGGGGCCTGTGTCGCGTCCCATGAAGATGCAAGAGGTTGAATTTGCTGAAAATCCCTTGTTCCCCGACAAGTCGGACACAGATAAGTATGGTCATTTGCAGCAGCATCCCGAAGTGAAAGCTAGAGCAGCACGCGATTGAACTTGAAGACTTCCGGGACGTTCTGCCAACAAGGACGTTTCGAGCGGGGGGCTTGCTGGTGGGTCTTTATGATTTGCGGAGAGTAAAGCTTCCGCCCCTGACTTCAGCGTGGTAAGTGCGTACACCATTGATATAGGTGCAGGTATCTTCTTTCTGAATGAGGGGGAAGTCACTATGAAGTCGGCCAGAACGTTTTTGGAATTGTAAAGTAAACCCGTCATTTTCCGGTAGGGCTACAGTCACGCTTGCACCTGTGGAGATAGAGTTGATCTGAGCGGGAGCTGTGGAAGAAGGAATCGTTACGTTGCTTCCCGTAGCTATTAAGTTTAAGGATGAAAACTGCCCGGCAAGTTTTATCTTGGAGGAGATGGCTCGCAGCTCCAGCTTGCCGATCTCTAGTTCATGCCCCGTGACATGGCTGCCTGTAGCATGAAGAATGAGCTCTTCCATATAGCCGGAAAGCCTCGCTTGACCGGATGTAGTGCTGTAATGGAGCTTCTTCGTATGCAGTTGTTGGGCCGTTACTTGCCCGCCTACATGACGGATGGATATCGAATGAAATTGCCTGCCCGGAAGCTGGATTTTTAAAATCGTTTTGCGCAGGTTGAAGCCAATGTTAACAAATGATTTGCGTCCATCCACAATAGACAGCATCTCTTTCCCCGCTTGCTGAAATTGAAAGAGCTTTTTCTCCGGGAATTTACGATCCGCCAACTGTGTAAGCACGATATGATCGCTATCACCAGGCTCGATATGGATGTCGCCTGTCAGCCAGTCCAGCATGATGTTAGTGGCTGTACAGGGAATAGGTTCCGTTTTTCGCACGATTAGTGACATTTATTGATAGCCCCCTATGCTTGCGTGATGCTCGGTCACTTTCTGGAGAAGTTGATCAGTGATAATATCGGCCCCCAAGCTTCTCATCATTTGCTGTAAAAATGTTAATCGTGATATCGTTTCAGCGCGATTCCGTCTAAATAGTGTCGGATTGATCCAGATATTGATGAGCAGCATAAATACCTCGGCGCACTCATAGGGGAATTCTGTCGTAATCGATCCATCCTCTTGGCCTTGAATCATAATTCCGGCAATGATCGGAGCATCCTTCTCCACCCCGTTCTTCATGCCAGTCAGGACAAACTGTGGATTTTTGATCTGATGACTTAGCACCTTATCCAGGGTATGGGCCTTCGGGTCAGCCAATACATTCTCCAGGATCTGAATGAGCTTTAATCTGGCATTGGGTGCTTCTGTGTTTACAATCAGGTGGTTGAGCATTTCGGCTGCATAGCTGAACTGTTGATCCATCACAGCCTCCAGGATCTCCTCCTTTGACTTGAAGTGATGATAAATTGCCCCCTTGGACATTCCCAAAGCATCGATAATATCCTGTATGCTTGTCTTCTCATAGCTCTTCTCTGTAAATAATTTCGCTGACACAGACAAAATTTGCTCCAGTGTCTGCTCGGGATGTTTGTTTCTGGCCATTATATTGCCCTCCCCTCTTTTAATACCGACCGTTGGTATCTATAATATTATGCGAGATTTATTTTTGTCAACAATCAAGTCGCAATCTGCTATAAAGCAGATGAGCGAATGCTTTTTGTGCGCAAATAGATATTTTTTTGCAGGAGGATATTAACCGATATGGTAAAATAATGATTGCTTACTTGTCTGATTAAATGTTATGGAGGCTCAGTATGAACCAAAATGAAATCTTGAGGCAGCCGGAAACTGAACAGGATAATAGCTGGGGTGCTGTTCAGCAGAATAGGGGGAGAAGAAAAGTCTCATATGGTCTGCATTATACAATCATGATACTAGCTATTCTTCTGATTGTGGTTATTCAGGGAGTGCCGCTCATTCAGGGACTGCTCATGTCATTAAAGGATTTTCATCCCGGTCGCGGGTTATTGAGCAGCCCCTGGGCCGGTCTGCGTAATTATGCTGATTTGTTTACCAATCACGAATTTCTCAAGGCGATGGGATTAACGTTGGGAATGAATGTGGAATATTTACTGCTCTCGAGTGTAATAGTCTTTGGAGCAGCACTTGCCATCAGTGGCATTTCATCGGCTCGTGTGAAGGAATGGATTGTCTCCCTGTTGGTGCTGCCGTTCTTTATTCCGACTGCGGTGCTTGCGATACTGGCTCTGAATGTATGGGACTCGGCTTCACATTCAAGTGTTTTAGATGCCTTAGCTAATCCGGGGTCCTTCACCTTGACAGTTCTGCTGCTGAGGCTTGTTCAGTATGGAGGAATTCCGCTGCTGGTCGCTTTAATCGCCATATCAGCCAGACAATCAGCCATCCGGCAGGACATGCCTCATGGTTCTGTCAGCTATTGGACCTCCACGGTGGCTCCGGCAGCGAGGGCTGTTGCGGCTACTACTGTGCTGCAGCTTGCCTATCTCTTGTCTAGTAATCCGGAGCTAATATTCGTTCTTGCTAGTCCATTAATGGAACGAGCGCATGGGGGAATTGATTTCTTTATCATTATTGAAGGGGTAGTTGGAGTGGATTTCAGCCTGTCTTCAGCCGCTTGGATCATTCGGTTCATTTTACAACTGCTATTGATGGTTGCTGTCTATTTTCTAATCCGTGGCTTGCTTGTGAAGGATCTGTTCCCCCAACCGGAAGACGGTGTAGGGAGAACCTTTGGCGGTTCTCGCCTGGCGGGAGTAATCGTTGCTTCTACTGGTGTGGCTAGTGTACTGGCAATCCTCTATCTAATGTACCTTCGACCTCATTTGTCCGCGCTTCCGGGAGAGATGACCGTTGGGAATGCTTTACCCTTACCTTCCTTTGCCACTTATCTGTTCGGAGCCATGCTGCTTAGCGTGCTTACTGCCATGATTGCAGCTGTGCTTGCTTATCCGCTGACGGTCAAGCGCCTACATGGAGGGATGCTTTACAGATTGGCGCTCATCTTTGCCTTGTGTGCATCGGGCGGGATCAGCATTCATCAATATTATGCGTTCCAACAGCTGGGGCTCATTAATACGATGATTCCGATCCTGATTACCGGGCTGAATCCAGTTGCTGCTGCTTTTGTATTGAAAAGTCTCTTTAATAGCCGATATGCGCCTTTGAAGAAGCAGGCGGAGCTAGAGGGAAGGGGAGAGCTTGAGACATTCTTCACCTTGTTTATCCCCAAAACCTGGAAATCAATCATTGCATTGAGTGTATTGCAGTTTGTCAGTGTATGGAATACAGTTCTCCCCTCGTGGCTGTATTCATCTAGGCCTATATATTGGAGTCCCGTGGGAAATATGCTTATGTTCCAGCAAGCCTGGACGGGAGGCTCACCCTTTATCTACCTGCTGAGCGGAATTGTTGCGCTACCACCGCTCATTTTATTTTTCATCTTCCGCAAGTGGCTCGTCCGTAGTGTATTATCGAAGGGACTGGTGAAGAGCTAAAAAGAGCGGATATTCATAAGTTTTATCTCGGCACATATTAAATGGTATATAAAAGTAGGAGGAAGTCGATTGTGAACGAAGAGCTGCGAAAGCAATTGCTGGCCTTCCGGGAGGACCGGAATTGGGGGCAGTTTCATAATCCAAAGGACTTGGCGATTTCGCTAAGTCTGGAGGCTTCAGAACTGCTGGAAAATTTTCAATGGAAGTCTTCGGAAGAGACGGTGGCTGCGAAAGGACAAGAGTTGGCGGATGAACTGGCCGATGTGCTGATTTATGCCTTTTTTCTGGCTGAAGCCTTGGATCTGAACATGGAAGAGATCATTCGGAACAAGATGAAGAAGAACGCTGCCAAATATCCGGTGGACAAGTCCTTCGGGACAATGACTAAGTATACGGAGTTGTAGGGAATGATCGTTTGGTAGTGCAGCTCCTATTCGCAGGCTGTAGTGAAGAAAATTACTCTACATTTAGGGGAATTGGTGGAAATGCGGATATAGTGAAATTTTTTCGCTTAAAGTTGGCTAAAGCATGGATTTGGCTAGTTTTTGGAGATTTAAGGTTGTTTTTTTCACTAGAAGTCAGTTTTGGCGTTGGATGGAGAATGTAATGGAAAAAACTTCACTAAATCGTGAAGGGACGGGAAAGGAAGCAGGCTCAGGCAACTATTAAGACTCTTAAGCAACTTCTAAGCAACTCTCAAGTAAAGGTTCCCTCAGATCTATCCTTTCTCCGTCCTCATTTAAATGCCCTTAAAACCTCTTGATTCACCCGCCGCAAGGTCTCAATCTGTTCCTCGGTCAATCCCTCTGTGCTCACAACAAAGTGATCAATAGCTTCCCAACGGGGCGAATCCTCTCGGATTTGCTCAGTATTGAAGTAGGCCACCTCGCGAAGCGAGACCTGCAGAGCTGCCAGCACTTTCTCCAAAGTATCAATGGTAAAGTTCCGTTCTCCCCGTTCAATAGCTCCGATATATCTATAGTCCAGGCCGGATAAATCCGCCAAATTTTGTTGCGTGAGGCCCTTAGCATTTCGTATAGCCCGGATTCGATTTCCTAGAAAATTGCGCAATGCGGCCATTTCATCACCTCAATATAAGCTTAGGTGACTTGGAAAATATTATGCAGGGCACCGAATTTAGTTTTTTATATACAAAATACTATTTATATGTAGTATAATGAAGGAGGAAGTAGGGAAATATGGAAATTTAGTCTTGGCAGTTTTGTATATATCAAGGAGGGGCTTCCATGGAACCTGATACTTCGGTCAGCCAGCAGCTAAAGGATTACCTGAGCGTGACAGGGATGACTTTGAAGCAGTTCTCTGATATTTGCGGAATTAATGCAGGGACCCTCAGCGCGATGCTAAATGAACAACGCCGGATTTCCATGCACAATTTAGATCGTTTGACGAGGGGGATGGGCTTAGCAGAGGGCTCTCTTTATGAAGCCTACCTGAAAGGCTGCCTGCTCAACTCGCCTCCGGACTGGAGACGGATGGGGCCATTTATCCATCGTTGCGCCGAGCTGGGTAAGCTGGATTGCCTTGAACGCCTTGTTCATGCTTTGGCTGATCATTTGGCCTATATTCCTCTTTTATTTGATATGGCAGAATTGCTCTGGAATGAGGGGAAGATGGATGCTGCCGCTGTGTTATATTTGTGCGTTGCACAATGTGAGAAGTATCAGCACTCCGAACGATTGGCGCTGAGCCGATATCGACTATTTACCATTGAGCTTGGCAATGATCAGGAGAGTAATTTGCGTGCCGCAGCCTGGTTCGAGGAATATGTTGATCGTCTGGACGAGTCAAATCAGCTGGATGCGCTTAAGGATTTGGCTGATGTATATGCGTCGTTGCATCGTTGGGATCGGGTTCAGTTTTTTGCTGAGAAGTTAGAGCATAAGTCTTTAATACAGTATCGTCATCGTCTGAAGCGCAAGCGTAAGGAGGCAGTGGAGGACGGGCCATCCAGAGAGCTGTTGTTTTACCTGCTTTATGCCTATTTACTAATGGCTAATGTATGTGATGCTTACCAGGAGTATGATAAGGCTTTACAGTATGTGAATTTATATAGCAATATGGAGCGCTTGGGAGTCGTGGAGTTAAGCGAAGCAGAGCAGCAAGTAGTGCAGCAGTTCCAAAAGTGGGGGAAAGGCAATGCCTGTTTGTACCGCCTAATGTCGGGTGAGGTTGAGGTATTAGCGAATTATGCAGAGTATGTCGTGCATCATGCGGAGGAGAGAATCCCGGCCATGTATCGCATTTTACAGGCAGCGAATCGGTTTGGCCTAAATGTGGATCATTTACTTGAACCCCGCAGAATGAATCTGTTGTTTGAGAAACGAAGCTCTCTTCTGGGAATCTACAATGCGCAAATTGTTGCGAATCATTATATTCGGTATATTTCCGAGCTGTCGCTTTATCATTTGAGGGCCCAACGGTATGAAACGGGGTTTCGATATTTGCTTGAGGGCTTGGAATGGGCCATGCGTTATAACCATGAGTCCATGTTGATCCAGTGTGTTCGACTATTTGAACAATATAGGCAAGAGGCATCTGAAAGTCGACGCGAGCAATACAAAAATTTGATATGCGGGGTGAAAAAGGATGAAGAGACGAAGCTTCTTGTTGATGAGCGCGTTCAGCTTGGCAGTAGCTGTTGGACTGCTGGCTGATTCGGGCATCATTAAACCGTTGATTCATGGGCTGGGAGGCTAGGCCCGGGGAATTCTGTTTTTCCTGGAAAGCTGCGAGGTGAAAAGAACATCAAAAACACCCTTCTGAATATCAGGAGGGTGTTTTTGGTTTTCGTGGGTAGATGCCCGGAGAATGAGCAGGTGAGAAATAGCAGCACCTTTTCAATGTTCTCCGGAGGTATTTTTATATTGTTCAAGTAGATGAATCTGCAATTTTTCAAAGTCTTGGATATTAGAAATCTCCTCTTTTTCCATTAGATCCTTAAATAATTTATCTATATAAAGAACACTTTCATATTCTTTATGCACGAAGTCACTTTTCCAAAAATCCTCCTCAGAAAGCCCCGTTAATTTAATTCTTTGCTTCATTATTTCTTGAATAAGGGCTTGATTTTCAATATCTAAATTACTACTGTTAAGGATGCTTTTCTCCCGATTTACAACTTCAATAATTTCATCTTCATCAACAGTAATACCTGAATTTCTGGCATACTGTACTGAAAGTCGCTTTTTCAACATTTCATCGACTAATTCTTGATCAGATGGGATACCGGTTTGAAATGAGAAATTGCCTTCCGCTTCATTTAATTGGTTTATGAGCTTGATATTTGCTTTATAGAATTCGAATTCGGATTCACTTATTTCAATATCTCCCGCCATAGTAATCAGCCTTTTTTGTTCAGTGCGCCTGTATCTTTATCGGTAGCTGAGGCATATAAAGATGAACTAACAGCTAAAAGCAATACTATAAAGGAGATTATAAATAATCTTTTTCTGGTCATTTTCACTACCTCCCTATATTAATTATATCATGTGAAATAACCACCCGTGTCCCATTCTCGTATACCGCTTGACGCACCAGTCCCATTTCCCGGAGCAGCAGGTCTACGACCTGGAGGCCGAGCCCCGCGCCCTTTGCGGGCGACTCCGCGCTCATACCGGGTCCATGATCGGTGATCACAAGTGCAGTCTTGCCAGCTTCGCCATGGAGGACTGAAATACCGATGTAGCCCCCCGATCGGGCATGCCGAATCGTGTTTTGGAACAAATTGTCGAGCACTCTTCGGAAGCCTTGTTCATCGATACGCCAGATCAGCGGCTCCTCCGGCAGTTCTATGCGGATTTCCATGCCTGCCTTTTCCCATAGCGGATACCAGGCTGCCGCACTCATTCGCACAATGCGCAGCACATCCAGATCCTCAGGCTTCATGGAGTATCTTCCGCTGGTAAGCAGGTTATAAGAGAGCAGATGGTCGATCAGACCGCCAAGATCATTGATCTTCCCTTCCATCAGCTCAAGCGTTTCCTTCCCTGCAGGAGACAAAGGCTCCTTGCGGAAGGAATATAACTGTCCGCCTAAGACGGTAAGCGGGGTTCTCAGATCATGCGACAGGTTGCTGATCAGGTTTTTCCGCAGTGCTTCTTCTTCTTGCTCCTTCCGGCGGCTGTCATGCAGCACATCTACCATATGATTGAACGCCTGCTCCAGCCGGCCGATCTCATCCGGCCGCCCTTCGATAATCCGTGCAGGCAGACCGTCCTTCCCGGTGACCGTCATCCCGAACTCGAGCAAGCGCAGCCGCTTCTGAATATCGCGGAAGAACCAGTAGGCGAGAAGCAGGAAGAGTCCGAAAATCACCATGAAGAAATACATACCATAGAACCGGCCGTCATTATTGTTGGAAGACGGAGTATGGTTCATATATTTTCTTGGTAATTCCAACACCATAAAACCTTCATCCGTCGGCTGCTCGCCGCCCCCAATAATGGCAACCGTCGTAAATGGATCGGAATCAAGGGCTTGCTTCATATAAGCAACCACTTTTTCCGTGGACCAGTATTCAGGCACCTCAGAGGCTTGAGGCAGCTTCAATTGAGTCCGGCCGTCGGAGTCGACCCAGAACAGAGTGGCTTCGGGGTATTTCTCATGAACCCTTTGCAGTACCTGGTCCTTATCGGCAGAGGACTTTCCTTGCAGTGCCAGTGCTTCCTGATGCCACATCCGTTCGATTGCTATCCCGGAGCCGTAATTGGGCAGCTCTGTTTCGGCTGATTCCTTCTGGGGCGAATGAAACAGCAGGCTGCTGATGGCCAAGGAGGCTAGAAAGGTCAAGGGAAGCACGATCGGAAGCAGGACCATGGCAATGACGACAATAATCACAAATCGGGAGAGCAGTGAATTTCGAAAGCGAGGGCCTTTTCTGAATCCGGAAGATGCTTGCCTATAGCTTGGTATTTGTTTCTTCCTCATGACTTCACCCGGTATCCGATACCGCGGATCGTCTCAATAATAGAAGGCTCCGCCGGATTGATCTCCAGCTTCTCGCGGAGGTGACGGATGTGAACCATCAGCGTCTTGTCCCCATCCAGATACGGCTCGCCCCAGACCGCCTCGTAGATCTGCTCCTTGGTCAGGATTTGACCGAGATGGCGAAGCAGGAACTGAAAAATGTAGAACTGCTTGCCGGTCAGCACGACTTCCTCTCCAGTAGGTTCAACAACAATCCGGTTCTCCCGTTCAAAGACAAGCAGATGACCCAGACGCAGCGGCTCATTCTCAAGGGCAACCGTGCCGCCCCGGCGAAGCAGAACCTCCAGCCTGGCAGCCAGCTCGTCCGGGTGGAAGGGCTTGGTCAGATAATCATCGGCGAATTCCAGTCCCTGGAGCTTATCGTCGATGGAAGTCCGGGCAGAGAGCATCAGGATGGGCAGGCTCGGGTATTGCTTCTTCAGCCGCTGTCCCACCGTGAACCCGTCCAGTCCGGGCAGCATGACATCAAGGATCGCCAGACGGCAGTCCTTTGCTTCCTCGACCGCCTGTTCGCCGCTGGTTAGCCAGGTCACACGGTACCCGCGCTCCTTGAGGTCCGCACAGACCCATTCCCCAATCTCGCGATCATCTTCAATATATAGCACTTGCGTTTGCATCTTATTCACGTTCAACCATTCCTTTCGAACCCTATTGTTGCAAATTTCAGGGAAAAAGAAAACCGCCCAAAGTCCAGGACGAGAAACCGTCAAACAATCGGGATTTGTTTTGTGATTCCAGTCACAAAATCTCCCGTCGGCCTATGATACGTTCTAAACATGAGAACCATTCTCAACGACATATCCGAAAAGGGAATAACGACTACGACATTATAGATTAATAGTTGAAGGAGGACCAAGCATGAGCGAATTTATCAATAATCGCGAGCATCAGGCTCAGGAGCAGACGCGCAGACAAGAAATGCTCAAGGAGATCATCAAGGAGCTGCATCAAGGGAAGAGCGTAGAGGAAGTAAAGGCACGCTTTGAGGAAGCTGTCGGTGATGTAACCGTATCGGAGATCTCCGCGCTGGAGCATGCTTTAATGGAAGAAGAGGGAATTCCGGTCAGTGAGGTGCAGCGGCTTTGTTCCGTGCATACCGCTATTTTCAAAGGATCCATTGAAGATATTCATGCTACCCGTTCTGTGAAGCCGGAGGAGCAGCCCGGACATCCGGTGCATACCTTCAAGCTGGAGAACAGAGAAATTGAGAAGCTGACCAACTTCAAAATTCGCCTGCACCTGGATAAGCTCCGCAAAGAGGATACAGACGAGATCCGATACAAGCTGCTGGAGGATCTGAGCCTGCTGCTTGATCTTGATAAGCACTACAGCCGGAAGGAAAATCTGCTGTTCCCTTATTTGGAGAAGTACGGGATTTTCGGTCCGACCAAGGTCATGTGGGGAGTGGATGACGGTATCCGCCTAATGATCAAAGAGGTCAAGGCCAAGCTGGTTCCCGGGCAAGGCGACCAAGAGACACTCTGCATGGATCTGGAGCGGGTTATTCAAGAAGTGAACGAGATGATATTTAAGGAAGAAAATATTTTGCTGCCGATGGCGCTGGAGAAGCTGACTGAGGATGAGTGGTTGAAAATTGCCCAGGAGAGTGAGCAAATCGGCTTCTGTCTGACGGCTCCCGACAAGGAATGGATTCCGGAACGTGTTCCGCTTCCTGCCGAGGCAGCAGCAGAGACAGCTGAAGGAGAGGAAGAGCAAGCTACACCGCAAGGCTTCGTACGCTTCGAGACAGGTACGGTGTCTGTGGCTCAATTGGAGGGCATTATGAATCATCTGCCGGTTGACCTGACATTTATCGATGAGCACGATGTTGTCCGGTATTTCTCCCACGGCAAGGAACGGATCTTCGCCCGGACGAAGGCGGTGATCGGCCGGACCGTGCAGAACTGCCATCCTCCACAAAGCGTGCACATCGTTGAGCAACTGCTGGCTGATTTCAAATCCGGAAAGAAAGATGTTGAGGACTTCTGGATCCCGTTCAAAGACAAGTTCGTCTATATCCGCTACTTCGCTGTAAGAGCAGAGGACGGAACTTACATGGGCACCCTCGAATTCACTCAAAACATTGCTCCGATTCGTGAGCTGGAAGGGCAGAAACGGATCATGTCATAAGGAAGTTGTACGGCTCCCGCGGGAACTGCTCATCGTCATCGAGCGGTCTACGCGGGTGCTTTTTTTCAGAGGCTATGATGCATGTCATACTCCCCGTAATCCCTTGACCTTCCTGCATTTCCAGACGCAGTCCACTTCTCTTGACCGAACGTAAGGGTTCGCTTATAGTTGGTACGTAGGAGTATGGAATAGATTGATTTTAATTAATTTTATAAAGGTGGCTTGTGAAATGTCTGAAAAAATTTACATTGGCGTGGATCTTGGCGGCACAGCGATCAAGGTCGGCATCTGCAGTGAGGAAGGACAATTGCTTCATACGTATGAAGGACCTACGGAAAAGGAGAAGGGTCCGGATACCGTGGTGGGCAATATTGAGAAATATGTCCGGCTCGTAGTCGAGCAATCTCCGTTCGAATGGGATCAGGTTGCCGGAGTAGGTGCCGGAGTAGCCGGCTTCACCAATGTAAAGGAAGGCATTATTATCCTTGCGCCCAATGTTGGACTCAAGGATCTGCACATTCGCGAGATTCTTGAGGGACGCCTTGGCAAGCCGGTTAAGATCGACAATGATGCTAATGTAGCAGCCTTGGGCGAAGCTTGGGGCGGCGCAGGCAAGGGTGTCGAGAACTGCGTATGCTATACGCTTGGAACCGGCGTTGGCGGCGGTATTATTATTAACGGGAAAATCTATCAAGGCTTCTCTGGTATGGCGGGTGAGCTGGGACATGTATCGGTTGTCCCGGACCTGGAGGCGATTCAGTGCGGCTGCGGGAAGATGGGCTGCCTGGAGACAGTCTCCTCGGCAACCGGCATTATCAAGATGGCCAAGGATGCAGTAGCCCGGGGCGAACGGACTTCGCTAGCCCAAGTGGGGAACATTATGGCGAAGGATGTATTTGATGCGGCGAAGTTGGGTGATGAGGCGGCGATTCGAATCGTTAACCGTGCGGCATTCTATCTCGGTAAATCGATGGCGGCTACAGCGGTCATTCTGAATCCGGAGCTGTTCATCATCGGCGGCGGCGTTTCCTATGCGGGAGATATTCTGTTCGATGAGATCCGCAGCGTATTTGCCAAGCTGACACCGGAGCCCGTGCAAAAAGGCCTGCGAATCGTGCCTGCTACTTTGGGCAATGATGCGGGTACGGTCGGCGCAGCCGGCTTGTTCTTGTAATAATTCAGCTGTAATTATGAGTTTGGATTTGAGACTTGAATTAGGAGGTCTAGTGGGTCCAGTAGAGAGTAGAGGTGTCTTGAAGAAGCGAAGCGTTCGCCTTTGTGAGCAGATTTCTACCGAAAATAACCAATAAGAGAAATCTGTGAGCAACAGCGATCGTAGGGACACCTCTACTCGCAACGGTATCTCCAAGGCAAATCTAATTTAGGTAAATTTATATAGACCAGGAATTTCTGGGGGAATTGTTAGGAGGGAGCAGAATGCCTGAAAAAGAGGAAGCTTCTGTCGCGAATCTGATCATTATTACGGGGATGTCCGGGGCAGGCAAATCGGTTGCCGTAAAAAGTCTGGAGGATCTCGGCTTTTTCTGCGTCGATAATCTACCGCCGGTTCTGATCCCCAAATTCGCCGAGCTCATTGAACAGTCGAAGGGTAGAATTGCCAAGGTAGCGCTGGTCATCGACTTGCGGGGCCGGGAGTTTTTCACTGCGCTGTCGGAATCGCTGAATTATATCAAGGATCATTTCACGATCAAGAGTGATATTCTGTTCCTGGATGCAACGGATGCTGTCCTGGTGCAGCGTTACAAGGAGAGCCGCCGTCGCCACCCCCTTGCGCCGGACGGGATGCCGTTAGACGGGATCAAGCTGGAGCGTAAAATGCTGGATGAGTTAAGAATGTCGGCAAATCAAGTCATCGACACGAGCAACATGAAGCCAGCCCAGCTGAAGGAGAAGATCATTTCCCGCTTTTCCCACTTAGAAAGCAATCACCTGTCTGTGAATATTACTTCCTTTGGCTTTAAATACGGAATACCGATTGATGCCGATTTGGTATTCGATGTCCGATTCCTGCCGAACCCTCATTATATTGACCAGCTTCGTCCACACACGGGACAAGACAGCGATGTATATGATTATGTTATGAAGTGGCCGGAAACCCAGGAGTTTCTGACCAAGCTGCTTGATATGCTCCATTTCCTGCTGCCCCAGTATCATAAAGAGGGCAAGAGCCAGGTCATTATCGGGATCGGCTGTACCGGCGGCAAGCATCGTTCAGTCGCCATCGCCGAGTATCTGGGCCGAATGCTTGGAGCGAGCGAGACCGAATCCGTTCGCGTCAGCCATCGGGATGAGGGCCGGGACCGGAATTAGTTGCTGCTCAGAAAGACAGAGGTGAGTTTGGTGATCCATCGGATCAAGAATGAGAGAGTGCCGCGGATTGTCGTGATGGGCGGGGGAACCGGCTTGTCAGTCATGCTGCGAGGGTTGAAAGAGAAGCCGCTCGACATTACGGCTATTGTTACCGTTGCCGATGACGGAGGGAGCTCCGGTATTCTCCGCAGCGAGCTGCAAATGCCGCCGCCCGGAGACATCCGCAACGTATTAACAGCTTTGGCCGATGTGGAACCGCTGTTATCGGATATGCTCAGTTATCGCTTTTCGAATGGTTCCGGCTTGGCCGGCCACAGTCTTGGCAATCTGATTCTTGCTGCGATCACGGATATCTCCGGAGATTTCGTGACAGCAGTCCGGGAACTGAGCCGGGTGTTCGCTGTTCGCGGGCGGGTTCTGCCGGCCGCAGGGCAGGCTGTGATCTTGAAGGCGGAAATGGAGGACGGCTCGATTGTGACGGGGGAATCGAAGATTCCTGAAGCAGGCGGCAAGATCAGCAGGATCTTCATTGAGCCGGAAGAAGTGGAGCCGCTTCCTGAAGCCGTCGAGGCGATTCGTGAAGCGGATGCCATACTGATCGGTCCGGGAAGCCTTTATACCAGCATTATTCCAAATCTGCTCGTGCCCAAGCTGGCCGAAGCCATTCTGGAGAATGAAAATGCCATTAAAATATTTGTCTGCAATGTTATGACCCAGCCCGGGGAGACCGATGATTATACGGTAAGCGATCATTTAGAGGCGATTTATAAGCATGTAGGGCATCATTTGTTTGATTATGTCATTGTGAATGACGGTGAAATTCCGGCTCAGGTACAGGACTTCTACGCCGAGAAGGGCGCCAAGCCCGTCCAGGTGGATTGGGATGTCGTGACCGGCAGGGGCTACAAGATGATCGCCGATACGTTGGTCCTGTTCCGCCGTTACCTGCGGCATGACGCTGACAAGCTGAGTCAACACATTTATCAGCTGGTGCAAGACTGGATTAGCAGAAAGAGGTGAATCCGTTGTCGTTTGCGGCGCAAACCAAAAAAGAACTGACCATGATCGAAGCTGACGCTTGCTGTGAACAAGCGGAGCTCTCCGCGCTGATCCGGATGAACGGGTCGGTTCAGCTGACGAACAAGAAGGTCGTGCTCGATATCTCTACGGAGAACGCTGCGATAGCAAGGCGGATCTATTCTCTCCTGAAGAAGCATTTTCAGGTGCATACCGAGCTCTTGGTCCGTAAGAAAATGCGGCTCAAGAAAAATAATGTATATATCGTGAGAATACCTGCCCGTGTTCAGGAAATCCTAAAAGAGCTGCACATTGTCTCCGAAGGCTTTGTCTTTACGCCGGGGATTCATGAAGAGCTTACCCGGAAAAATTGCTGCAAGCGCGCATACCTGCGGGGAGCGTTCCTTGCTGGCGGCTCGGTCAACAATCCGGAAGGCTCCTCATACCATCTGGAAATTTCGTCGATGTACGAAGAGCATTGCCAAGCCCTGGTGGCCCTGGCCAATGAATTTCATCTGAACGCGCGCTGCATCGAGCGGAAGAAGGGCTTTATTTTTTACATCAAGGAAGGCGAAAAGATTATCGAGCTGCTGAACATTATTGGAGCGCACCAAGCACTGTTCAAGTTTGAGGATGTACGAATTATGCGGGATATGCGCAACTCGGTCAACCGCATCGTCAATTGCGAGACCGCCAACCTGAACAAGACGATTGGGGCGGCCGTCCGGCAGATCGATAATATCAAGCTGCTGCAGAAGGAAATGGGTTTGGAAAATCTGCCCGATAAGCTGCGTGAGGTGGCTGAAATCCGTCTGGCGCATCCGGATATGAACCTGAAGGAAGTCGGAGAGATGTTAAAAAACCCGGTAAGCAAGTCCGGCGTCAATCATCGACTGCGAAAAATCGACGAGCTGGCGGAAAAAATCCGGGGCAGTTAAAGTTGTTTTCGGTTTTGCTAGTGTGCCGATGTCGGTGTATGATATAATGGATTTAATTATAAATGTTCACAAATGGTGGACACGTGGTGGATCAAGTATTAGGGGGTAAGGATAGATGGTAAGAAACCCGGTAACCGTTCGTCTTAAGACGGGGCTTCATGCCCGGCCGGCAGCGCTTTTTGTTCAGGAAGCCAACAAATATTCTTCTGAGATTTTTGTTGAGAAGGATGATAAAAAAGTGAATGCCAAAAGTATCATGGGAATTATGAGCCTTGCGATCAGCACGGGCACCGAGATTTACATAAGCGCAGAGGGTGCGGATGCCGAGCAGGCCGCAAGCGCTTTAATCAATCTTGTCAGCAAGGAAGAGCTTGAGAATCAATAATATCCTTTAGACGGTTATGACCCGGGTAAAGGGACGAGAATGGGAATGGATCGGAATTTACGATTCATTCCCATTTTTTTTGTTTGCCTGCAACTATCAATCTCTTTTTTGCGTTAAGAAGATAAAATCACCAATATTATGAAGGAAAATGGAGGTCATTGAAATGAATAAATGGGTCAAGTCTGTTAGTGCATTTGCAATCGCCGGCACATTGTTGACTGGAGCGGCTCTGCTGACCAATACAGCAGGTCCGGCACAGCAGGTCCAGGCTGCAGAGAGTGATGTATTGCGCAATGTCGTTAATGTTGCAGGATCAGGAGAGCTGTCCGTCAAGCCAGATATTGTCACGCTTACGATTGGCGTAGAGACGGAAGCTGCAACCGCGAAGGAAGCACAGAGCGCCAACAGCGCCAAAATGGCGAAAATCCAAAGCGTTCTGAAGGATACCTGGAAGGTCGATGCCAAGGATCTTCAAACCGGACAATTCTATGTACAGCCGAACTATAGCTATTCTGAAAAGGAAGGCCAGAAAGTGAACGGCTATACAGCGTATCATTCATTGAACGTTACTTACCGTGATCTGACCAAGGTTGGACAGCTGTTGGACGCCGCTTCGGAGGCCGGAGCAAACCGGATTTCCGATGTACGCTTCAGTACGGAAAACACCGATCAATATCAGGAGCAAGTGATTGACAAGGCGATGAGCAATGCCAAGCTCAAGGCTTCCGCCATTGCCAAGTCGGCTGGCCGCTCGCTGGGCGTGGTCGTTAATGTAACCTTGTCCGGCGGAGGCGAGACTCCGGTCTATATGCAAAATGAAATGCTGATGAGCAAAGCCGCAGCCGATACCGGCGGCTCCACCTCGCTTGAAGCTGGTGAAGTGACGTTGAAGGCGAACGTCAGTGTTACTTATGAATTGAAATAACAGCATGACGGTTTAGACACACCCGGAAATGGCGAGCTTGGATTCGCTGTTTCCGGGTGTTGTCATGTGGTGGTTTCTTCCTATTATAGGCGCCCGGAACAGGATTCAATGAAAGGGTATTGTATCCTCCGCCAAAACAAGGTATAGTGAATATGCAAAAAAATGAATCGATCGACCTGAAAAGCCATACCAATGGATATGGCTTTTTTTTCTTAAAGACACCCTATTGAAGGAGTTGATGCTACGATGATTGAATTGTCCGGCGTTGAAAAGCAATTTGCGGGACAAGTCGTTGTGCATCCGCTTTCGCTCACCATTAAGGAAGGGGAATTCCTAACCTTGCTGGGCCCGAGCGGCTGCGGCAAGACGACGATTTTGCGCATGATTGCCGGATTCGAGCAACCGACCAGCGGACAGATTCTGCTGGATGGCACCGATCTGACAAGCCTGCCGCCCAATCGCCGGGACTTGAACCTGGTATTTCAACACTATGCCTTGTTTCCCCATATGACCGTTGAAGATAATATTGCATTCGGCCTGAAGATGAAGAAGCTGCCCCCCAAGGAGCAGCGTAAGCGTATTGATGAAGCTGTAGCTATGACCCAGCTTACCGCACTGGTAAAGCGTTATCCGCACCAGCTATCCGGCGGACAACAGCAGCGGGTTGCGATTGCCCGCGCTATCGCCAACAAGCCCAAGGTGCTGCTGTTGGACGAGCCGCTTGGTGCGCTTGATCTGCAGCTTCGCAAAAACCTGCAATCCGAGCTCAAGCATCTGCAACGGAGTCTCGGGATCACGTTCGTCTATGTGACCCATGATCAAGAGGAAGCGATGATGCTGTCCGACCGGATTGTCATTATGAATAGTGGAAAAGTCGAGCAGATCGGCACCCCGCGCGAGATTTATGCCACGCCAAAGACCTTGTTTTCCGCTACATTTGTGGGAGAGAATAACATTTTCTCGCTGGATGGGCGGCTGTTTGCCGTGCGTCCCGAGAAGCTATCGGTCGAGCGGAACCCGGAGGGCTGCAAGCGCGTCGGTGAAGTGATGGATGTGCTCTATCTGGGCAGCATTCACAAGCTGATCGTACAGCTGGAGGACGAGCCGATGACCGTATCCATTATTCTGGATATTTCTGATGAGCGCCCATGGACGATCGGTGAGAAGGTAGGCGTGAATTGGAAGACCGGGGATGAGGTGGTAATCGGACCATGAGACGGTGGAGATCTGGCCTGGGGCTGCTGCCGGTCCTGTTCTGGCTGAGCTTGTTTCTCGTTGTTCCGATGCTGATTGTTGTCGTGATCTCCTTTATGGGCCGCGATGAATTGGGTAATGTCGTATTTACATTCCAGGCCAGCAGCTACGCTACCTTTTTTGATTCGCTGTACCTGGGTATTTACTGGGATACCATCGTATTATCTGTGGTAACGACGGTTCTGTGTTTGCTGTTCAGCTACCCGTTGGCCTACTACATTGCCAATGCCGGACCGCGGATGCAGACCTGGGGGCTTGCGTTAATCACGATTCCGTTCTGGATCAACTTTCTGATCCGGACCTATGCCTGGGTGCTGTTGCTGCGGACGCAGGGTGTGGTAAATAATCTGTTGATTCAATTCGGATGGATCAATGAGCCTCTGCAGCTGCTATATACCAAGGGAGCCGTATTGCTGGGGATGGTGTATACTTTTATTCCGTTCATGGTGCTCCCGATTTACGTTGCGCTCGAACAAATGGACAAGCGGCTGCTGGAGGCGGCAGATGATCTGGGTGCGACCAGATGGAAGTCGTTCTGGCATATTACCTTGCCGCAGACCAAGTCGGGCATCATGACGGGCTCCGTGCTTGTCTATGTGTCCACCAGCGGCATGTTCGTAGTCACCGATATTCTTGGCGGAGCTAAGTCGGCGATGATCAGCAACATTATTCAGAGCCAGTTCCTGGGTGCGCGCAACTGGCCGTTCGGTGCGGCGCTCTCCGTCATCTTTGTGATTACCTCGCTGGTGCTGATCGCCTTGTTCAACAGAGCGATGACGTCCAGGCATCTCGCTGCGAAGGAGGGACGCTGATGCATACGAAGCGCAAAAATCACCCCTTGCTGGGAATTCACTCCTTGCTGGTGATGATCTTCATTTATGTTCCGATCGGCTTTATCATTGCCTATTCCTTCAACAGCTCGCGTCTGGCTGCCGATTGGAGCGGATTTACGCTGGATTGGTACATTTCCCTGTTCCACAACCGGCGGGTGATGGAGGCACTGGGCAATACGTTAACGGTAGCAATAGCTGCTACGGTAGTATCCACCTTGCTGGGAACGCTGGCTGCGTTGTCGATCCGTAAGGTGGGACGCAAGACCAAGGCCGGGATGGGCGGGCTGCTGTATTTGCCGATTATTATTCCGGATATCATTATGGGCTTGTCCCTGCTGGTGCTATTCACGCAATTCCATATTCCGCTTGGGAAGCTGACGATCATTATTGCGCATATTACATTCTGTATCTCGTATGTCTATGTGATTGTCTCGACGCGGCTTGCGGGTATGGGCGGGCAGTTAGAGGAAGCGGCGCAGGATCTGGGTGCGAACGCTTGGCAAACCTTCCGGCATGTGACACTGCCGCAGATTACGCCGGGGATCATTTCCGGTGCTTTGATCGCTTTCACCATGTCCCTGGATGATTTCATGGTCAGCTTCTTCGTCAGCGGTCCGAGCTCCACGACACTGCCGATTTACATTTACGGACAAGTTAAACGGGGTATTTCCCCGGAAATTAACGCCTTGTGTACCCTATTGATTCTTGTGAGTGTTACCTTGATTTTCTTGGCTCAATTTGTATTAAATAGAGGCAAAGGCCAGAAAAAACAATCGGTGCTTCCGTTTTAAGAATATATAAGTTGAACTAAAGAAGCTACACTAAAAGGCAGGAGTATAAAGAGTTCTGAAGTGAACGCTTTCTGAAAGAAAGCTGCTTCGAAAGCATAAAGCGTAAGTCCATTTAAAAATGTAATGGCAAAGAAGTAAATGCTCTTTCTCAGAGCGCTTACGGACTTCATTTGCGGAAAGAGAGGAGATCCTAAATTGAAAAAAATGAAATGGGCCGGCATCGTGCTGGCTGCTGGACTGGCACTGTCCGTATTGTCGGGCTGCGGCGGTTCTTCCAAGGAAACATTGAACATCTACAGCTGGGCGGACAACTTTGACGCCGATGTGCTGGCGGCATTTGAACAGGAATTCGATGTCAGAATCAACTATGATGTATTTGCGAACAACGAGGACCTGCTGGCGAAGATTAACGCCGGCGGCAGCGGCTATGACCTGATTCAGCCTTCCGATTATATGGTGGCAACGATGATTAAGCAGGATTTGCTGGCACCGCTCAACAAAGACAACATTCCGAACTTTGAATATGTTTCTGATTCGTATAAGGATCCTTCTTATGATCCGGGGAACCAGTATTCTATCGTCTATACTTCCGGTGTAACGGGAATTGCCTACAACACCAAGTATGTGAAGGATGAGATCGACAGCTGGGAAGACCTCTGGAATCCGGAATATGAAGGTAAGGTATTGCTGCTGGACGACAATCGGGAAGTGATCGGAATGGCGCTCAAAAAGGCAGGACACTCCAACAGTTCTACGGAGGAATCCGAGATTACTGCAGCGGTTGACGATCTGAAGGCCCTGCTTCCAAGCGTGCTGGCTTTTGATACAGACAATATTAAGCAAAAGATGATTCAGGAAGAAGGCTGGATCGGAACGGTTTGGTCCGGCGACGCTTCTTATATTGCGAAGGATAACCCGGATGTCGCATTCGTGGTGCCTAAGGAAGGCGGAACGATCTGGTCCGATAACTATGCGATTCCAAAGGGTGCTAAAAATCAGGAGCTGGCGGAGAAGTTCATCAACTTCATGCTGGATCCGGAGAACAGCGCCAAGAACTATGAATCGATCGGTTACAGTGACCCGAACACCAAGGCACATGAGTTCCATAGCGAGGAGTACAACAATGACAAGATGATCAATCTGTCGGAGGATGAGTTATCCCGCACGGAATGGCTTGGCGATGTTGGCGACAAGCTGCAGCTTTACGACCGCTTCTGGACGGAGCTGAAGAGCGGGCGGTAACAGAACTAAAGATAAGTGATAAGAGAGTGATATGTCCCTGTTGCAGGATGCAGCGCGGGTATATCACTCTTTTTAATTGTCGGGGACAGCAAGGAGACGTTAGCGATATAGGGGTAAGCCTAAAGGAAGTGAGGGAAAAGACAAGAGAGCAGGAGTAGGAGTAGGAGCAAGAGCAAGAGTAAGAGTAAGAGTAAGAGTAAGAGTAAGAGTAAGAGCAGGCAGTATTAAAGAGTAGCGTGTTCGGCGGCTGGGGGCAGCCTTTCTAGCTGGCTGGAGCATTAGTACGCGACTAGAACCCAAGGACTCCGAGCGAATAGGTGCATTTATGCAGCTATTTCTGGTTATTCAAGCTCAATAAGAGGATTTAGTTGCTCGAAACACACTTAGAATCGTCGTTCGATCCAAAACACAGTGAAGCAAGGTGGAATAGCTGTAGCTTGGGCAACTAATTGTACCGGATGATAGGTTAACTGGAGGAATAAATACTTTTTGTACAACTATTTTGGAGGCAGATGAAACGATGGTAAGATAGAATGCTGGAGAGTAAGGGGAAGCGGTATGCAGCGTACGATGAGTTTAGCGTCCTCTTGCGCAATTTTGGAGGGTAGGAGCATGATTTGATAGCCGATGGGAGATAATTGGGGTAACTCCAAGAAGAGGTGATCAGGATCATGAAGAAATGGATAGTCATCACAGGTTCGCTGCTGCTGGCGGCGAGCGTGCTGAACACAGGCGCACTCGCGGCAACGGCGGATAACCTTCAGACTGCGGCTGTGACAGGATCAAAGCTTGCAGGATATGAATCGAATATGGTTATGCTGACCCAGGCTCCGGCTCAGACACAGCAGCAGACCCCCAAGCTCAATCCGGGGCAGGCCGTCAAGCTAACCGTCAAGGATAAGGCTGTACGCTGGCAAGGGCGGCAGGGAGAAGAGGATGTGCTGGTTCCCTTGGAATTTATTCAGAAGAGTCTGAAAATTCCAGTGAAGCATGATCCGGCCGCTGGTGTGTACACGCTGACCCGCCGCCATGTAGTGGTGGAGCTTAAGCCGGGAGAGAATGGCGCCGAGGCGGTGGTGAACGGCAGCAAACAGCTTCTGCCCTATGAATGGAAGGTGATCGACGGCAAGCCATATGTATCGGTGAATGTGGTAGTCGACCACCTGGGGGTAACGTCGAATTGGAATCAAGCCAAAGATGCGTTGAACCTGGTTCCGCATAAGCTGAATGATGTCAAGATCACTACCCAGCGGCTGGAAAAGGTCATTCCGGAGGCTTCGATCAAGGTTGAGTATCCTCAAATCAGCGGTTTGCGCAATAAGACGGCTGAAACTTCGATCAATGCGCTGCTGCAGGAGCGAGCGAAGTCTTTTGTAGAGCGGGCGCTTAAGGAAACCAAGGAGAATCAGCCATCTCCGAACGGCAGCCCTTACGAATATCTGGGGAACTATACGGTGACCTTTAACCGGGGAGGACTGCTGAGCATTCTGGAGCAGACCTATGCTTATACAGGAGGGGCGCACGGAATCAGCGTGCGGGAAGGGTTAACCTTCCGCCTGAGTGACGGCAAGCTGCTGACGCTGGATGAGGTACTGCGGAAGAACCCTGATTTCCGGAAAATCGTTGACCCGTCGATCGCCAAGCAGCTGAAGCAGACCGAGGGCTACTTTGGCGGCTTCAAGACGATCGGCAGCAACCCGGATTACTATTTGAAAAATAACGGGGTGGTCATCTTCTTCCAGCTCTATGACTACCTGCCGTATGCCTACGGGTTCCCGGAATTTTATTTCCCGTTCCCGGAGTTATATAAGTCGAATTAATAATTGTACGCGCTGGGGCAACGTGTGAAGTGTGCTTAAGATCGCTGTTGTTCACGGATTTCCTTGATTAAATTAACCCATAGATGGGTAGAAATCCGTTCACAAAGGCGAACGCTGACGCTTCATCAGCACACTTCACCCTTATGCCCTTTCTGCGTAGCTACTTAGTTCAACTTATATCAGTTAAATAAAACCGCAGAAGCCTCTCGCATGGCATCGGCGTCTCCTTGACGGAGATAGCCGATACAGCGGGAGGCTTCTTTATGGGTTGCTCTATGGAACACTATGGATTACTCTGTCCCCAGCTCCAATGGAACTATACGGAACTGGTCGACATCGGCGAGCCCGCGGTTGGTGATCCGCAGCTCAGGAATGACCGGCAGGGCGATCAGGGAGAAGGTCATGAACGGCGCGTTCAAGGTGCAGCCGAGCGTCTTCCAGGCCTGCTCCAGCTCCTGAACCTGCCGGGCGACGGTAGGGAGCGGCTGATCGGACATCAGGCCGGCAATGACCATCGGCACTGCCGCCAGCACCTGGCCGTCCAGCACGGCGATCATGCCGCCTCCGAGCTTCGCCAGCTCATTGGCGGCGAAGGCCATCTCCTCGTGGCTGGCGCCCATCACGAGGAGGTTGTGGCTGTCGTGGGCGACCGTCGACGCCACGGCACCGCGCTTAAGGCCGAAGCCTTGCGCGAAGGCCAACGAGATTTGACCGCTCCCATGGTGGCGGTCAATGCACGCGAGCGTGAGCACATCCTGCTCCACGCTCGGCTGGATGTACCCGCCCGCCACCTCGAGGCGGGCGGTTCCGCGTCCGGTTCGCGCGCTATTTTCAATCGCGCGAATGACGCGGACCGCGGTGCCGCTGCTGGCTGCGCCAAGCGTGCTCGGCACCGCGAAGTCGCCCGGTACCAGAGGCCGGGCGAGGCGTACCGAATCCCGCGCATGCGCCGGGTATTCGTACACCGGGAAGCCGGCGCGAAGCTCGCCGTCTTCCCACACGATCTCGCCGTCCGCAATGACTGTGGACGGCTCCATCCGGCCCAGATCGCCGATCAGCAGCACATCGGCGCATTTGCCGGGGGCGATGCCCCCGACATCACCGTCGACCCGGAAGTAACGGGCCGTATTGATCGAGCCCATCTGAATCGCCTTGACGGGATCTACGCCTTCTTTGATGGCCCGGCGTACGACATGATTCATATGGCCTTTCTCAATCAAGGTCTGCGGGTATACATCGTCCGTGATCAGCAGAACCTGGGCGGAATCCGCCCCGTCCTCTGTAACGACCTTGATCACTTCCTTGACATCATGCCAGGCAGAGCCTTCACGCACCATCAGATACATGCCCAGCTCCAGCTTGCGCAGACCCTGCTCCCGGGTTACGGTCTCGTGACAAGACGATACCCCGGAGGCGATATAAGCTTGCAGCTCGGAATCCGAGTCACTAGGGAAATGTCCGGTCACGGTCTTGCCAGCGTTAATCGTAGCGGCAATTTCTCCGGCCATTTTTGGATCACCGTGCACGACGCCGGGGAAATTCATCACTTCGCCCAGTCCGGCCACGCCTTCCCAGGTCATGCCCTCCTCAATGTCGGAGACATGCAAGCAGGCTCCGGCATCCTCCAGATCATCGGTGGAAGGAACACAAGACGGAAAGGTGGTGTAGACCTTCAGCGGCAGCTGCTGGCCCTCTTCGTGCATCCAGCGGACGCCCTCTGAGCCGAAGACGTTGGCAATCTCGTGCGGGTCCATAAATACCCCGGTCGTTCCTTTTGCCAAGGCAGCCTTGGCGAATTCCGTTACAGACAGCATGGTGCTCTCTACGTGCATGTGTCCATCCAGCAAGCCTGGAACGATGTATCTGCCCTTCGCATGGACGAGAATGGTATCAGGGCCGGCCAGATGAGCGGCTGAGCCGATATAGGCAATGCGGCCAGCCGCAATTGCCACATCCGTATGGGGCTGCAGCTTGCCCGTGTACACATTGACCAGCGTACCGTCCAGAATAATTAAATCTGCTTTTCTACTGCCGGTAGCAACCTCTGCCAGCACCCGGCTGACTTCCGGAAGCTTCTTTCTTCGGCTTGCACACATTCTGCTTCACTCCTTGAATTTTCAGTATTCAGAATATTTCGGAATGCTTCATATATTTTCATTATTTTTTCACTGATTGCCTTGAAATGCAAGCAAAAAGACTGCGCCCCCAGATCAAAAACAATCCGGGAACAGCAGTCCTGTAGTTGATTTTATAAAAATTACTTGTTGTCCGGCATCGGTGTCTTCTCGATAACACGATCGATCAGGCCGTAGTCCTTCGCTTCAGCAGCACTCATGAAATAGTCGCGGTCGGTGTCCTTCTCGATCCGATCCAGCGGCTGTCCGGTCCGTTCAGCGAGGATCTTGTTCAGCTTGTCGCGCATCTTGAGAATCCGGCGGGCACGAATCTCAATATCCGTTGCCTGGCCTTCTGCTCCGCCGAGCGGCTGGTGAATCATAATTTCACTGTTCGGCAGCGCATAACGCTTGCCTGGTGCGCCTGCGTTCAGCAGGAAAGCGCCCATAGAAGCCGCGAGTCCTACGCAGATGGTAGACACATCGGACTTAATGAATTGCATCGTATCAAAAATGGCCATCCCAGCCGTAATGGAACCGCCAGGGCTATTAATGTACAGATGGATATCCTTTCCAGGGTCTTCCGCATCCAGAAACAGCATCTGTGCGATAATCGCGTTGGCCACAACATCATTTACCTGCGAACCGAGGAAAATGATCCGGTCTTTCAGCAGTCTGGAATAGATGTCATAAGCGCGTTCGCCCCGGTTACTTTGTTCAACGACCATAGGTATATAGCTCACCGAAAAAACCTCCCTGTTTTATCCATTAGTTTATAACTCCATGCTTCTCGAGTCTGCCAACTTTATAAAGGTTCGATCTTTGGCACAAGGGTAAGGCAATAGTATGAATGGATAATTCATACGGTTGACTCGACAATGTGCAAATGTTCCTCAACTCTATAAGAATTGACGGAATCGAGAAATATTAACCTCATCATAATCAATTTCAAACAGAAAGTCAAAGATAGTCAAACTCTAGGTAACAAAAAAGCCCAAACGGGCATTCAACCTGAAAAACATTATGCATTGTAAAAGATAAAATGGCGCGCCCGCGAGGAATCGAACCTCGATCTCAGGCTCCGGAGGCCTACGTCATATCCATTGGACCACGGGCGCATATTTTGAATAGCAGCTTTTTTAACGTGCAGAAATGATTATATGCCATCCACTAATAAATTGCAAGCTAAATTCCCGAAGCTGAAATCCCCGAAGCCTGTTGTTGTTCTGAGATCATACTGTGAGACACCGCGCGCTTGGATCCGCGCTCGGTGCGAAATGTACACATGCGTACTTCGCCGCATCTTGCAGAATCTGCTGAATAGCCAGCGGTGGTGCATACTTACATGAAAATGTGCAATAGCACAAAGGACAGTTAAACATCGGAGGGCGAGTTAGAGGGGCAGCCGTGTGAAATGATCCTACAATCGCTGTTGTTCACAGATTTCCAGGATTGGACTAAGTTCTCACAAGGGGGAAATCTGCTCACAAAGGCGAACGCTCCGAGTCTATGCTCCCGATGCAGCTTTCTTACAGAAAGCTTTTATTTCAAAACCTTTCACACTCTTGTCCTAACTATCGCGCTTATTGAGTTCAACTGAAATGCAGTTTGCACATGAATGTGCCTAAGATGCATTGCAATAACTGCACTGCTATTAACTTACCTCCTTGCAGCATTCAAGCAGGAGACTAAGCACAGCCTTGGGCTAAGCGCGAACGGCAGCTTGCGCGATAGCTTATGCACGACGTCAATGACCTGCCGCGCCTAAAGTTGCACCTCCGCCTCATGATAAATACGGCCCTTGCACCGAAACTTTGCTCATCCGGTCGCGATTTAGTGAAATTACTTCCCTTAAAATCTTCATTCGACGCACGAACCCACTTTTAGTGAAAAAACTTACCTTAGATCGCCAGTAACTAGCCAAACCCGTGTTTTAGTCAATTTTAAGTACAAAAATTTCACTATATCCGCATTTCTATCATTTCTACTGAATTTAAGGTAACTTTTTTCACTGGATACCCATAAGACTCATATTTCATGTGGACGAGCGATCACCGTCATGCTGCGAAACACGCGCGCTGGAAGCTGCGCTCGGTGCGGGGTCTATGCATGCGTACTTGGTCGGACATTTTGCTGCATCTACTGAAATAACCCTTGCACTGCGGGCTTGTTGAAATGGGGTATCCCCAATGATGATGCGGTGTCGTCTATTTACTGTTTGAATGCATCTGCGTCATAGAGAGAGTGCGGTGCATCCAGCACCTATAAAGCCGATCCAAAGAGTCTGCGTAAAAGGGTATAAGCGTGAAGGTGGGTGCAGTAACAGCTTTCTGAAAGAAAGCTGCATCGGGAGCATACGCTCGGAGCGTTCGCCTTTGCGAGTGGGTTTCTACCGTATGATAGCTTAGTTCAATCAAAGAAATCCGCGAGTAACAACGATCGAAGCCAACCTTCACACGTTACCCCTCGGAGCGCAGAGTTATTAAGCTGGCTCCACTGCTGCCCTCTCGCACGAAACTGCGACACTAATCCCCCGCATCCCTTACGGGATAAGCTAAGAGCAAAAATTTATAAAAAAGTATTGTACTGAAAGCGCTTCTATGATACTTTATGAATATATAAAAACGTTTTTATTCAGAGGGGTGTAGTAGTTGTATGGGTAAGGTTACGATTAAGGATGTAGCGAAGGCGGCGGGTGTTTCCATTTCGACGGTATCGAATGCATTGAATGATGTTGACGTCTTGAATCCGGAGACCAAGTCTCATGTGCTGAAGATTGCCAAGCAGCTTAACTACGTGCCTAATCTGAACGGGAAGCTCTTGAAGTCGAAGAAGACGAACATGATTGGCTTTTTCACGACAAGTGTATCCGGTCCGTACTTCTACATTCTGGTTGAGTCCATGGCACGGGAATGCGAACGGCTCGGCTATGGTCTGAACGTGATGGTTACGGCGGACAAACATACGATTATCAGTAATATTCTTGGCAGACGCGTCGATGGCGTGATCATTTATGAAGAATCGCGGATTGACGAGAATGATATAGCTATGATGGAGAAGGATAAGGTGAAGGCGGTATTTCTGGACCGGGTGATCCAGAAGGAAACGATGGGAACCGTGATTTTCAATTCCTTTGCTTCTGGCTATGAGGCTACGAAATACCTGATTAGTCTGGGGCATAAAAGGATTGCCTACATTTCCGGCGTGGATACGATGTATGACAGCGTGCAGCGGAAGGAAGGCTATCTGGCGGCATTGCGGGAGCATCAGCTTCCGGCGGATGAAGAGATGATATTACAGGGTTATTTTGAAGAAGAAGGTACTTATAACGCTGTAAAAGGTTATTTGCATAAGTTTCCGGGGAAGAAGCCGGACGCTTTTTTGGCGGGCAACGACTTGAGTGCGATCGGGTGCATCAAGGCGCTGCGAACGCATGGTTACGAGGTTCCAAGAGATATTAGTGTGGTGGGCTTTGACGATATTGATATTGCCCAATATTTCACGCCGCCTTTGACGACGGTAAGGAATCAGATTGCAAGGCAGGGTATTCTCGCAGTGGACCATTTGGTCAATATGATCCACAAACAGGAGCAAGGGAAGGTTCAGAAGCTGGGCGGGGAGTTGATCGTGCGCGGCTCCAGCCATGTGAGGCTGACCAATTCGTAGGCTGCAATGCTTTTTGGAATAAAACATAAAGGGGGATTTTCATGCCCAATATAAAAACGTTTTTATTATTCGAAAGCGATAGAAAATCCGAAGGAGGAAGACAGCATGGCTAAGTCAGCGGTAATGAAAAAGCCGATAGGACAAAGGATGAAAGAGTTCCTGATTGATTTCGGACGCCAGTGGGAAATTCAATCGATGATCTGGCCCGGCATTATTTTTATGGTTATTTTCTGCTATGTCCCTATCTACGGATTGACGATCGCTTTTAAAAGCTACACGGTCATTGACACCATTGATACCGCTCCGTGGGTGGGTCTGGAGAACTTCCGGATTATCGCAACGGACAAATACTTCTGGGACTCGGTTGTCAATACGCTTGGGATCAGCTTTCTGAAGCTGGCGATCGGATTCGTCATTCCCATTATTCTGGCGATCATGATCTATGAGTTAAGCATGGGCCGGTTTAAAAAGATCGTGCAGACGATTTCTTACCTGCCGCACTTTCTGTCCTGGATCGTACTGGGCGGGATGCTGATCACCTGGTTCTCGACGACAGGGCTATTCAACCAGCTGTTGCTTGATCTCGGACTCATCTCTCAGGCGCAGAATATTTTGCTGGATCCAGAGAAATATTGGTGGATTGCCGTTCTGTCGGATATCTGGAAAGAAGCCGGCTGGGGAACGATTCTGTATCTGGCCATCATGGCTAAGATCGATCCTACCTATTATGAAGCGGCAAAAATTGACGGTGCGAGCCGTCTGAGACAAATCTGGAACATTACCCTTCCGAACATGAAGATGATTATCAGCTTGAACCTGATCCTGACCGTAAGCGGATTGCTCGGCTCCAACCTGGACCAGACACTCGTATTGATGAACTCTCAGAACCGGGCGAAGGCCGAAGTTATTAACTCTTATGTGTACCGAATGGGGATGACGCAAGGTGATTTCTCGTACGCCACTGCCGTTGGTCTGGGTGTCTCCATCGTATCCGTGATCCTGTTGGTCGTAGCCAACAAGGTAACAAGCAAGCTTAATGATAATCAATCCGTCCTGTAGAGAAGGAGGCAGCAGCCATGCAAGCAAAGAGGGTCAAGCAGGATCTCGATAGCAGAATCTTTGACACTGTAAACGTTACCATACTGCTTTTGTTCACCATGATTATTATCGTTCCGCTGTGGAATGTCATCGTATCTTCCTTTAGCTCCGGGCGCTCACTGGCGGAGGGCGGCTTCGTCTTCTGGCCCACGGAATTCTCGCTCGAGAACTATCAAGCGGTATTCCGGGATGAGACCATCTGGCAATCCTTTATTATTTCCGTCCTGAAGACGGTTATCGGGGTACTGACCCACGTATTCTTCTGTGCCATGATCGGCTACGGCTTGAGCAAGAGCAATGTGCGCGGCCGCAAGCTCTATGTCACGATGGGCGTCATCACGATGTTCTTCTCCGGCGGGATGATTCCGACTTATCTGCTTATCAAATCCCTGGGGCTGCTCAATACATTCTGGGTGTACATCATTCCGGCCCTGTTCAGCTACTATGATGTCGTCATTCTGATGAACTTCTTCCGCAATGTACCGGACTCCCTGGAGGAGTCAGCCAAGATCGATGGTGCGGGCGACTGGAAAATTTTCCTGAGAATCTTCATTCCCTTGTCCATGCCTGCGATGGCGACGATCGCCCTGTTCAACGGGGTGAACCAGTGGAATGACTTCATGACCACCAAGCTCTACATTACCGACCAGTGGCTGTATCCGCTGCAGATGAAGCTGTATGAGATTATCGTGCAATCCCAGACCCAGTCGATGCAAAATATCGGCGGATCCGTTGTCATCGAGACGACTACCAAAGGGGTTCAACTCGCAACAATTGTAATCACTACGTTACCGATTGTTGTGATTTATCCAATACTGCAACGGTACTTTATCTCAGGCATGATGCTGGGGGCGGTGAAAGAGTAGTTTTGGGCGTAGAGAAAGACAGGGAGAATACCGGTTGAACCGCAATGAAGTGTTTTTAACAATAAGGAGGGTTTCGGAATGTTTAAGATGAACAAAGGCTTCGGGAAAAAGTCCCTGACACTGTGCGCTGCCTTGTTGGCTGCTGCACTTGTAGTTACAGGCTGCGGCGGCTCCGGGGGCGGCTCCAAGGCTAAGGAGGAAGTATCGCTTGAGAACCGCTACACGCCGGATGCTAACAGGCCTGCATGGGAGCTGGATACCAAGGAAGAGATGACGGAGCTCACTTGGTATGTGAATGCGGACTGGTGGAACACCGATTTTGGCAATGATGTTGTGACGAAAAAGATTAAAGAGGATTTGAACATCAACATCAAGTTCATTACCGGTGACGATACCAAGCTGAACACGTTCTTCGCCGGCAATGACATGCCGGATTTGATCACCACCTTCGATTCGAACTCGGCAGTTGTACAGAAAGCCTCCACCTGGGCGCTTCCGCTGAATGAGCTTGCTGAGAAGTACGACCCTTATTTCAATAAAGCAGCAGCAGCCGATACGCTGAACTGGTTCAAGCTCGATGATGGCAACACGTATGGCTATCCGAACTACTCCAATACACAAGCCGATTATGATAACGGTACCATTCCTGCGAAGACCGCTTTCATTATCCGCAAAGACGTCTATGAAGCCCTTGGCCAGCCAAGCATCAGCACGCCTGAAGAGTTCAAGAGCGTGATGGGACAAATCAAGAGCCAATTCCCGGATCTGATTCCATTCGGCTTCAACTCCATCGGTGAAGGCACAGGCTCCCTGGGCGATGTGTTCCAGGACTTCCTGGGTGTTCCGCTCGAAACCGAAAACGGCGAGTTCTACAACCGCAACCTGGACGAAGACTATCTGGCTTGGTTAAAGACATTGAATGAGTCCTACCAGGAGGGCGGCATCAGTGATGACAGCTTTGCTGACGATGGTCCTGCTTTTGAGGAAAAAGTAAAAGCCGGCAAATATGCAACCATGCTGCTCGATGGGACGCCGCAGCAAGGCGGCAATCTGCAAATTTTCATGACGGCTAACCCGGACAAGGCTTACATGGCTATCGACGGTCCTAAGAGCACCGTTGGCAACGAGCCTAAGCTGAACCAATCCGGTATCACGGGATGGATGATCAGCTTTATCACGAAGAACTGTAAAGATCCGGCAAAAGCAATCCAAATCTTCACGTACCTGCTGAGCGAAGAAGGCCAAATGCTGATGAACTACGGCATCGAGGGCGAAACCTACACCAAGAATGCCGACGGTACGGTTCAATTCACACCGGAAGTAAAAGAACTGCAATTGAACAATGCAGACCAGTTCAAAAAGGAATACCGCATGGGCGAATTCATGTTCTTCGGTCATGACCGTCATAAAGCGCTGAGCGCCGACGCCTTCCCTGAATCGATCAAGCAAATGCAAGAATGGGGTAAAGGCAAGCTGGTTCCACATTTCATCTTGGAGAACATCAACCCTGATCAGGGTACAGCAGAAGCGCGTTCCCTGACGGCAATTAACACAACCTGGAACACTGCGATGGTCAGCCTGATCCGCTCCAAGAGCGAGGCAGAGTTCGATAAGACGCTGGACGCCTACAAGAAGTTCCTTGACGAAAACGGATGGGAAGCCATTGTGAAGGTCCGTACCGAAAAAATGCAAGCAAACAAAGAAAAGCTGGGCATTAAATAACGATATAAATTGAACCAATAATGCACACTAGATGCCTACGTATAAAGTGTTCTTACGATCGCTGTTGTTCGCGGATTTCTCTGATTGAACTAAGCCATGAGAAGGAAGAACTCCGCTCTCAAAGGCGAACGCTCCCGCTTCTTCAGAACTCTTTATACTGATCACGAAGTGTTTCAGGTAGCTGATTCGACATCGAATCTTGCGTTCACCCTAGAAGTCCAAGCGGATGCTTACGAGGTATGCTCCCTTTGGAAGTATTTCACTCATGTAGGTTTTGCCTACACTCCGTTCCTTCTTCGTCAGGTTCTCGCAACCTTATCGGTACTGAAAAGCCGACTTTTTGAACATACACTTATATAGCAATACTGATTAATCTGCGAAGGGGCTTTCTCCGGCCGATCCCCCGATCTCCGGGAGGGCCCCTTCATTACTAAGTAGATAAGTAGTATTTAAAACATAGTGCAGCCAGGCAAAAGTGAGGGGTGTTCTGAAGAAATGGAATGTTCGCCTTTGGGAGTGGATTCCTACAAAAATTTGATTTTACTTAGATCAAAGGAATCCGCGGACAACAGCGATCGCAAGAACACCCCACACGTCTGCCAGTTACACGCACTATCTTTAAATCGTATTTTCTACTTCAAATTGGAGGGACCATCATGCGAGATCTCACACTCTATTACTCCTCTGGAGAGGACTCACTATTCGTCCAAAAGACCGCGGAGCAGCTCAAGCCTGTCGAGGACGACCCCGTGGTTACGGTAGCACTGGACGAGTCTGTAAGCTATCAGACCCTGGACGGCTTCGGCGCTTCGTTTACCGATTCGGCAGCCTACCTGATTCATCAGGTGCTTCCGGAGGATGTCAGAATGGATCTGATGAAGAAGCTGTTCGACCGGGAGGAAGGCATCGGCCTGTCCGTGCTTCGCAACCCGATGGGGGCCTCTGACTATGCCCGATTCATTTACAGCTATAATGACCTTCCGGATGGAGAGACCGATCCGGAGCAGAAGCAGTTCTCCATCGCTCATGACGAAGCCGACGTCATTCCGCTGGTGCAGGAAGCGCTGCGCCTGAATCCCGAGATCAAGCTGTTCGGCTCGCCGTGGAGCGCGCCGGGCTGGATGAAGACGACCGGCTCCATGCTGGCGGGCGAATTGAAGCCGGAATACTATGCGGCCTATGCCGAGTATTTCGTCAAATATATCAAGGCCTATGCCGAGCATGGCCTGCCGGTCTATGCCGTCACACCGCAGAACGAGCCTCTTTATATGCCGAAGCATTATCCAAGCATGCTGATGCTTCCGGAGGTTCAGGTTGAGTTTATTAGGGATCACCTGAAGCCGGCCTTTGTGAAGCATGGGATCCAGACCAAGATTCTGGCCTATGATCATAACTGGGACCGCCCGGATTACCCGCTGCTTGTGCTGGATGAAGCCGGAGATGCCGTGGATGGCGTGGCCTGGCATTGGTATGGCGGACCGCCTGCCGCGCAAAGTCAGGTGAAGGAGGCTTATCCCGGCAAGGAGGTCCATTTCACCGAAGGCTCCGGCGGGGAATGGATTCCGGCCTTCGAGCCGGCCTTCTCCAATGTGATGCGGACGGGGATCGAGATTCTCCGTAATCATAGCCAATCCCTGGTGCTATGGAATATGGCGCTCGATGAGAAGAATGGTCCGACCGTGCCCGGATTCGGAAAGAGCACCTGCAGGGGAATCGTGACCGTCAATCAGGAGACCCGCGGATTGGAGTACACGCTCGACTATTATGCCCTGGCTCATTTCAGCAAGGTTGCAGCTCCCCAGGCCGTAAGAATCTCCGCAGAAGCGGATCGGCCTGAGGTGCGCTCAGTGGCCTTCAGGAATACGGATGATTCGATCGGAGTGGTACTGTTTAATGATGGAGAGGGCGCAAGTCATATTACATTGCAGCTGCAGGGTGAGAAGCAAGCGAGCCTCCGCCTGGAATCCAAGAGTGCCTTATCTGTATTAATTCGTTAAAAAATTTAGTGTTGTCGCCTATATAGCATGAATGCGCTCCTTTTGGTGAGAATAGACGGGTAGAGACGTCTGATTTTTAGCCAGAGGGAGCGCTGTTTATTTTTCGGGATCAGGGCGGTTCCTGCCTCGGCATGCATAAGCGGATAGACGGAGGTAAATTATACGGTCGACAGGCTTGCAACCGGGATAGAAATTAGTTAAAATATCAGTGGGACTTAAAAAGTTAACCCGGGACATTTTAAGACCAAGGAGAAGGAGAGAGAAAGTCGAAGCTTGCAGGAGTGGAAAGCATGCGAACTATTTTGGAAGTGCAGAAGCAGCTTCTTCCTGATCTCATGGAGATTCTCAAGAAAAGGTATACCATTCTTCATCAGATCCTGTTATCGGATGTGATCGGCCGCAGAACGCTTGCGGTATCGCTGAACATGACAGAACGTGTGCTTAGGGCCGAGACGGATCTTCTGAAGGCTCAGGGCCTGATTGAAATCGAGAATGTGGGCATGAGAATCAGTGATTCGGGCAGAAAACTGCTGGACGACCTGGAGCCGATCGTGAAGGATATCTTCGGACTATCCAATCTGGAGGAGAGAATCAGGGATGCCTTTGGCCTTCGCAAGGTCATTATAGTGCCAGGTGATAGCGAGGCTTCGCTATTAGCCAAGAAGGAGCTCGGCAGAGCCGGCGCCAAGGCGCTGCTTGCAACCATGAATCCTCAAGACGTCGTTGCGGTAACAGGCGGCTCTACGATCGCCGAAGTGGCGGAGCAGCTTAGCCCGCCGGCCAACCTCTCATTGAAGCAATGCTGGTTCGTACCGGCACGCGGCGGATTGGGAGAGAGCTTGGAGATTCAGGCGAATACGATCGCTTCCGGAATGGCGAAGCGGGTGGGTGCAGGCTACCGATTGCTGCATGTGCCTGATTTGCTAGGCAAGGAAGCCTATGAATCGCTTGTCCATGATCCGAACATCCATGATATCGTAGAGATGATCCGGGAAGCAAGAATCATCATTCACGGTATCGGAGATGCGATGGAGATGGCACGCCGACGCAAGCTGGATGGAAGCACGGTCAAGGAATTACAGGACGAAGGTGCGCTTGCGGAATCATTCGGTTATTATTTTAACGGCGAGGGCGTTGTGGTCCACAAGATGCTGACTCTGGGCCTCCGGCTGGAGGATATTATGCGGACGGAGACCGTGATCGGGATTGCGGGTGGCAAGAGCAAAGCCAGAGCCATCCATGCGGTGCTTCAATTCGGTCAGGAGGATATTCTCGTCATCGATGAGGCCGCCGCCGAAGAAATTGTAAAACTGCTGGATTAATAACTATTTAGACAACATCTTAGATTTAGAAACGTTTATTCATGGCGGGTTAAACAGCCTGTCTTGACTAATAAAAAAAGAACATTGGGAGGATCTATTCATGAGTGTAAAAGTTGGTATTAACGGTTTTGGACGTATCGGTCGTTTGGCTTTCCGCCGCATTCAAAATGTGGAAGGCATCGAAGTAGTAGCAATCAATGACCTGACAGATGCAAAAATGTTGGCTCATTTGTTGAAATATGATACAACACAAGGCAAGTTCGACGGCGAAGTTGAAGTTCATGACGGCTTCTTCAAAGTGAACGGCAAAGAAGTTAAGGTTCTTGCAAACCGCAACCCTGAAGAGCTTCCTTGGGGCGAGCTTGGCGTTGATATCGTTCTGGAGTGCACAGGCTTCTTCACAACGAAGGAAAAAGCTGAGCTTCACTTGAAAGGCGGAGCGAAAAAGGTTGTTATCTCCGCTCCTGCTACAGGCGACATGAAGACTGTTGTTTACAACGTTAACCATGAAATCCTTGACGGTTCGGAAACGGTTATTTCCGGTGCTTCTTGCACAACTAACTGCTTGGCTCCTATGGCTAAGACGCTTCAAGACAAGTTCGGTATCGTTGAAGGCTTGATGACTACGATCCACGCTTACACAGGCGACCAAAACACCCTTGACGCTCCTCACGCAAAAGGCGACTTCCGTCGTGCGCGCGCAGCAGCTGAGAACATCATCCCTAACACTACAGGCGCTGCTAAGGCAATCGGCCTGGTTATTCCTGAATTGCAAGGCAAATTGGACGGCGCGGCTCAACGCGTACCAGTTGCAACTGGTTCCCTGACTGAGCTCGTAACTGTTCTTGAAAAGAAAGTAACTGCTGAAGAAGTTAACGCAGCGATGAAGGCTGCTTCCGATCCAGAAACTTATGGCTACACAGAAGACGAAATCGTATCCTCCGACATCAAGGGTATGACTTTCGGTTCCCTGTTCGACGCAACGCAAACTAAAGTATTGACTGTTGGCGACAAGCAGTTGGTTAAGACTGTAGCTTGGTATGACAACGAAATGTCCTACACAGCTCAATTGGTTCGTACTTTGGAATACTTTGCAAAGAAAGTTAAGTAAGACCCAGCATCAAAGATAAACGCCAAAGAGGAGAACCCTGTGTAGAGGACTCCTCTTTGGTTCATGTTTTTTACACTGCACAATCTATATAAGTTGAACTAGAAAAATACACAGAAAGGGCATAAGTGTGAAGTGTTCTGAAGTGAAAGCTTTCTGAAAGAAAGCTACTTCGGGAGCATAGGCTCGGATAGCGGTCGCCTTTGTGAGCCGATTTCTGCCTTGTCAGAACTTGGTCCAATCAGAGAAATCGGCGAACAACAGCGATCGTAGGAATACTTCACACGTTGCCCCTAGTGTACAATCTTTAGTTCAACTTAATTAGTAGCGACATTCACACACACCGTTTTTTATAGATAAATAGAAGCTTCAAGCTGTATCCTTACGAGAGAAATTAGATGGCTTAGGAGGAACGTGAAGATGAACAAGAAGAGTGTACGTGACGTGGAAGTAAGCGGTAAACGCGTATTTGTCCGCGTCGATTTCAACGTGCCGATGCAAGACGGCCAAATCACGGACGATACCCGGATTCGCGAGACGCTGCCAACGGTTAAATATTTGATCGAAAACGGCGCGAAGGTTATTCTGGCGAGCCACTTGGGCCGTCCAAAGGGACAAGTGAACGAGGATATGCGTCTTACCCTGCCTGCGAAGCGTCTTGGCGAATTGCTCGGCAAAGAAGTGGCTAAGGCTGACGAAGCTGTAGGCGAAGCAGTTAAAGCGCAAGTGAACGCAATGAACAACGGAGACGTCCTTGTTCTTGAGAATGTTCGCTTCTATCCGGGCGAAGAGAAGAACGATTCTGAGCTGGCTAAGCAATTTGCTGAGCTTGCAGATCTGTTCGTGAACGACGCTTTCGGTGCTGCTCACCGTGCGCATGCTTCGACAGAAGGCATTGCTCATCATTTGCCGGCTGTATCCGGTCTGTTGATGGAGAAGGAACTGTCCGTTCTGGGCAAGGCGTTGTCGAACCCTGAACGTCCATTCACGGCGATTATCGGCGGCTCCAAGGTAAAAGACAAGATCGACGTGATCGACAACCTGCTTAACATTGCAGACAACGTGCTGATTGGCGGCGGATTGGCTTACACCTTCTTCAAGGCACAAGGCCATGAAATCGGCAAATCCCTGCTGGATGACAGCAAGCTGGATGTTGCGCTCGGCTTCATTGAGAAGGCGAAGAAGCTCGGCAAGAACTTCGTATTGCCAGTTGACGTCATCGTCGCTGACGATTTCAGCGCAGATGCCAACCATAAAGCCGTTGAAATCGACAGCATTCCTGCAGACTGGGAAGGCCTCGACATCGGACCTAAGACTCGCGCGAAATATGCCGAGATCATCAAGGATTCCAAGCTTGTCGTTTGGAACGGACCGATGGGCGTATTTGAAATCGACACTTTCGCAAATGGTACCAAAGAAGTTGCTGAAGCTTGCGCTACGACATCAGGATACACCATCATTGGCGGCGGCGACTCCGCAGCGGCAACTGAGAAGTTCAATCTGGCTTCGAAAATGGACCATATCTCCACAGGCGGCGGCGCTTCCCTGGAATTCATGGAAGGCAAGGCGCTTCCGGGCGTTGTTGCTCTGAACGATAAGTAAGACTGGTTAGTGGACTTAATAAGAAGGAGTGAGCTGCATGAGAACACCGATCATTGCCGGGAACTGGAAAATGTTCAAGACCGTTTCCGAAGCAAAGACCTTCTTCGAGGCTATTAAAGGTAAAGCGGAGGTTGAGGGCGTAGAGAGCGTCATTTGTGCTCCATTCACCAACCTGCCGGCTTTGGTAGAGCTTGCCAAAGGCACGTCGATCAAGATCGGCGCGCAGAACCTGCATTTTGAAGATGAAGGTGCATTCACCGGCGAAATCAGCGGGGGAATGCTGAAGGAACTGGGCGTAGATTATGTCATTATCGGGCATTCCGAGCGCCGGGCTTATTTTGCAGAGACAGACGAGATTGTCAATAAAAAGGTTCATGCTGCGTTCAAGCATGGCCTGACTCCAATTCCTTGCGTAGGCGAGAAGCTGGAGGAGCGTGAAGCCGGACAAACGAAGGACGTCGTGAAGGTTCAGACCGAAGCGGCTCTGAAGGGACTGTCCGCTGAGCAAGCAGCAGAGGTTGTTATCGCTTATGAGCCAATCTGGGCGATCGGCACGGGCAAATCCTCGACTTCCGAGGATGCGAACGAGGTTATCTCTTACATCCGCAGTCTGGTAGAAGGCTTGTACGGCGCGGACGTAGCTGCAAAGATTCGTATCCAATACGGCGGCAGCGTGAAGCCGGAAAATGTGAAGGAATATATGGGCCAAAGCGATATCGACGGCGCTCTTGTGGGCGGCGCAAGTCTGCAGCCGGCATCTTATATTCAATTGGTTGAGGGGGCAAAGTAAGATGAGCGCTCCAAAACCAGTAGCATTGATCATCATGGACGGCTTCGGACTTCGGAATACGGTGGAAGGCAATGCGGTTGCACAGGCTTACAAGCCGAACTATGACCGCTACCTGAAAGAGTATCCGAACACGACACTGACTGCTTCCGGAGAAGCTGTAGGCTTGCCGGAAGGCCAAATGGGCAACTCGGAGGTTGGTCACCTGAACATCGGCGCAGGCCGTATCGTGTATCAGGACCTGACCCGGATCTCCAAGTCGATCCGTGACGGCGAGTTCTTCCAGAACGAGACATTGGTAGCTGCCGTGCGCAGCGCCAAAGCGAAGGGCAAGAAGCTGCACCTGTACGGACTGCTGTCCGATGGCGGCGTGCACAGCCACATTGACCATATGTTCGCGATGCTTGATCTGGCCAAGAAGGAGGATATGCATGATGTGTATATCCACGCTTTCCTGGATGGACGGGACGTGGCTCCGGATAGTGCGAAGGGCTTCATTGAACGCTTGATCAAGAAGATTGAAGAGGTCGGCGTAGGCAAGATCGCGACCGTGCAAGGCCGCTACTATGCGATGGACCGCGACAAGCGGTGGGAACGCGTAGAGAAGTCTTATCGTGCGATGGTGTATGGCGAAGGCCCGAAATATACTGACCCGATTACGGCTGTAACTGAGTCGTACGAGAAGTCGGTGTTTGACGAATTCGTGATGCCAACAGTTATCGTGGACGGACATGATCAACCGATCGGTCTGGTAGAATCGGAGGATTCCGTAATCTTCCTGAACTTCCGTCCTGACCGTGCGATTCAGTTGTCCAACGTCTTCACGAACAAGGATTTCCAAGGCTTTGACCGTGGACCACGCTTCCCGCAAAATCTGCATTTCGTCTGCCTGACACTGTTCGCAGAGACAGTAGATGGATTTGTAGCTTATGCGCCGAAGGACCTGGATAACACCTTCGGTGAAGTGCTTGTCCAACAAGGCAAGAAGCAGCTGCGCATTGCCGAGACCGAGAAATATCCGCACGTTACCTTCTTCTTCAGCGGCGGACGCGATGTTGAGCTTCCAGGCGAGACTCGTATCCTGATCAACTCGCCGAAGGTTGCAACCTATGACCTGAAGCCTGAGATGAGCGCCTATGAAGTAGCCGAAGCTTGCGTGAAGGAAATCGAGGCTGACAAGCACGACGCGATCATTCTGAACTTTGCAAACCCGGATATGGTGGGACACTCTGGCATGCTGGAGCCAACCAAGAAGGCGGTTGAAGTGACGGATGAATGCGTAGGCAAGGTTGTGGATGCCGTGAAAGCGAAGGGCGGCGTTGTCGTCATTATCGCTGACCACGGAAATGCGGATATGGTATTTGATGAGCAAGGCCGTCCGTTTACCGCGCATACCACGAACCCGGTTCCATTTATCGTAACTGACGAGAATGTAATTCTGCGTGAGAGCGGTATTCTGGCTGACGTGGCTCCAACGCTGCTTGACCTGATGGGTCTGCCGCAGCCTGCCGAGATGACAGGCCAGTCCATGATCGCTAGCCGCAAATCCTAATTTCAAACAACAAAGGAGAATATACAATGACTATTATTTCTGACGTATACGCACGCGAAGTCCTTGACTCCCGCGGTAACCCTACTGTAGAAGTTGAAGTTTATCTTGAGTCCGGCGCACTTGGCCGTGCGATCGTACCTTCGGGCGCTTCCACTGGCGCACACGAAGCTGTAGAGCTTCGCGACGACGACAAATCCCGTTACTTGGGCAAAGGCGTTCTGAAGGCTGTTGAGAACGTAAATGAAATCATCGCTCCAGAAGTAATCGGCATGGACGCGCTGGATCAACTCGGTATCGACAAGCTGATGATCGCTTTGGACGGAACACCTAACAAAGGCAAGCTCGGCGCTAACGCTATCCTGGCTGTATCGATGGCTGTTGCCCGTGCTGCTGCTGACGCTCTTGACCTGCCACTCTATGTATACCTTGGTGGATTCAACGCAAAACAACTTCCAGTTCCAATGATGAACATCGTTAACGGCGGCGCACACGCTGACAACAACGTTGACGTGCAAGAATTCATGGTTCTGCCTGTAGGCGCTCCTACATTCAAGGAAGCTCTTCGCGTAGGCGCTGAAATCTTCCACAACCTGAAGTCTGTTCTGAAGGCAAAAGGCCTGAACACAGCTGTAGGCGACGAAGGCGGCTTTGCTCCTAACTTCACTTCCAACGAAGATGCCTTGTCTTCCATCATGGAAGCTATTGAAAAAGCAGGCTACAAGCCAGGTGTTGACGTATTCCTGGGTATGGACGTAGCTTCCACCGAGTTCTTCAAAGACGGTAAATACCATCTGGAAGGCGAAGGCAAATCCTTCACGCCTGCTGAATTCGTTGACCTGTTGTCCTCTTGGGTTGACAAGTACCCAATCATCACTATCGAAGACGGCTGCTCCGAAGACGACTGGGAAGGCTGGAAGCTTCTTACCGAGAAGCTGGGCAGCAAGATCCAATTGGTTGGTGACGACCTGTTCGTAACCAACACGGAGCGTCTTGAAAAAGGCATCAACGACGGTATCGGTAACTCGATCCTGATCAAGGTGAACCAAATCGGTACGTTGACTGAAACCTTCGACGCCATCGAAATGGCTAAGCGTGCAGGTTACACTGCAGTTATCTCCCACCGCTCCGGTGAATCCGAAGACAGCACCATCGCTGACATCGCAGTTGCGACGAACGCAGGTCAAATCAAGACCGGTGCCCCTTCCCGTACAGACCGTATTGCGAAGTACAACCAATTGCTCCGCATCGAGGACCAACTGGGTGAACTGGCTCAATACAACGGCTTGAAGTCGTTCTACAACTTGAAGCGTTAATCGTATTATATAGAAGAGACCTGATCCGGGTAACCGTGATCAGGTCTTTTTTTGCGGTCTCGAAGTTCCCAAATACCTTTTCCTAACGAAATCTGGCTGTTTAAAGCATGGAATGTTTAGAATAGATTATTTTATCATCATTTTCTCGTTCTATATAGCTCTAACATTTTTTTTATATTTTCGATAAATATTAGACGAAGGTCTTCCCATTTACGTATAGCAGTGTAGATTTCAATATTAATATTTTCTGTTGTTACACAATTGATTATATTCGTTAATGAGCTTGTCCAACCGTACAGATTGACGAATGACATATGGATGGCATAATTGACCATTATGCTTTTCTGTCAGTACATGAAGTTTTTTTCTGGCTGCTTCAATGCGTTCTTGTAGGCTTTGCAATTCCATATAAACATCCTCCCCTATGTAATATTCTAGGGAATTATGTTAAAATATTGTATTTCCTATGAGTGGCATAACCTAACCTATAAAAAGGGACTCCCACAATGTAGGAGCCCCTTTGTAAAATATTGAACTTGATTCAGATTTACTTGGTTAAAAAGTAACTATGTCCCCCATCCATGGCCCATTACTTGAATTAAAATAGGTGCTTCAGCGAAAAAGATAATGCTACACAGAAACCAAAAGTAATAGATTTTTTTTCTCATTAATTTCATGCACCTCATTGGATAGTGATTTGAATTTTTGTGTTGCATCAGCGTTAGCGTGTTCTCGATATTTCTCAAATAAGGTGAAGCAAACCAAGATATTCTTCTCACTATTTATCTTAATGGACAGTTCCAAACTTGCCAAGAGATACTCTAAAGCCTTTGTGAAATTCTGTTTTTGATTAAAAAAGTACACAGCAAGATCTTTATAGAATCGAGCATGAGCCTCCTTTATAATGTCTTGTTGGTATGCTCCGGCAATGATGTCCTCAGCCTTATATGGTATGTATAATGAGAATTTTTCTAGAATATCGTCTATATTAACCCTGTGCATGTTTGCTACCTGAATAATATGACACATTGCAATAAATATCTCGTCCTCATGTGCTGCAACGTGAGAAATATATTCTTCGATTACCTCTAACTCACCAGACATTAGACGGTAGAGCAGTGAATTGATGTTAGCCCACTCTTTGAATTGAGCAATGATACGCTCTGCGATCTCGTCTTTCTCCCGAATCCAACTTTCACCATTTGCATAAAGCGATACAAATTCCAACGCCTTGTTATAGTCACCATAATGTTCATGGACTGTGGCGCGGGCCAGGTATGCATAAAGAATGTAATAATATAGCGGCTGTGCTGCTTGAATTAAGGATTCTTCTATACGACGTGACTCACCTTGTAAATGATACAAGGAGGATGCCAGCTGCTGTAGTTGAACTGCTAATGCCTCTACCTTGAACCATTTATGGACCATACCAAAAATATGCATGAGCTGCTTTAGGGCCTCTAACTGCTCCATTTCAGGAAGTCTATTCGTATAAGGCTCAAACTGTGTAGCTGCAACTAGGTTCTCTTCTATATCTTCACCTAATTGAAGGTTAAACAAGCGGTATCGACAAAGTGCAAGACGCTCAGAGTGCTGATACCGCTCAGACTCAGCAACCTGTCTATAAATCAAAGCTGCTGCCTTTAGTTTTTCTTGCTTAAAAAGTTGCTCGGCAATCTCAAATAAGGTGGCATTGTACTGACGATCCTCCAATACCCGTCCAACAACCTCTTCTATACAATCCAACCGCTCTAGCTCAGCACAACGCAAAATAAATGGTCGAATTCGACGTAGATTGCTGGATGATGTAAAACATTCCTCAATATATTCTTTGAAGAAGCTATCCTCTGACAACCCCATGCCGTTCGTAATTCCTTGTAATTGTCTTAGGGAAACTGGACTTACTCCTTTTAAAATCCGGCTCAAAGTACCTGTGTTAATAGCAGATAGCTGTGAGAACTTAGATATAGACAACTGCTCTTCTTGCATATATTGTTCTAATATTTCATGAATTGACCGTCGCAATTAAAGACCTCCACTCTAAATTCCATATATTAGGATGTCCATAAAAATAATGTATGATAAAATTGAACATCGGTCAACTATATTTGAAAAATCATTATACAAATGTAAATAATATACTGAAAAATAAAAAAGTGATATAGTTTTTTGTGCAAATATGCCTCGACAGGATGATATGTATAGTAATTTGTGTGGAAATTCAGACAAATCTTCTCGGACTAGATAAGCGGTCCCACCGAGCTCCAAAGTTACCCTGTACCAAACTCCAAATCCATCGTACCCGCGACCGTATCAGCTACAAAACCACCGTATCGAATTGTCGCAAAATAAACTGCCGGAACTGCTCAGCGGCAGGGGAGAGGTAATGCCCCTCTATCCATGCCATGCCGATGTTGCGGCGGCAGAGCGGCCATTCCACCGGAAGAAGCGATACTTGCGAGCGGTCGATCCCCTGAAAATCGGGAATGACGGCAACACCAAGCCCGGAGGCGACCAGTCCGGCAATGGTATGGACCTCCTCGCCTTCAAAGGTCACTTTGGGCTGGATCCCGGCTTGCTGGAACAGGTCATCTGTGATTTTGCGCAGGCCGTATCCCATTTTAAAAGAGACAATCGGTTCATTACCAACCTCGTCAAGCCGCACCGCGCCCCGCTCCGCCAAGGGATGTCCGACAGGAACCGCCACGAACAATTCTTCGCTCCGCAGGTATGCCCAGCGAATCTGCTGCGGGGTATCCCGCTCACGCAGTGAGGTCAGACAGAGGTCGATGTCGCCGTCCATCATCCGGTCCAGCAGGGTCTGAGTGTTGCTCTGATGAAGCTGGAACTGAATATGCGGATATTCGGCCCGGAACTGGCGAATTAGCTCAGGGACAAGCTGAGGCCCCAGCGTATGCAGAAATCCCAGTGACACTTCTCCGTACTGCGGGCTGGTAAGCTCTGCAATCTCCCGCATGCCTTCCTGATATTCCTTCATGATCCGGTTCACTCGTAACAGGAACAGCTTGCCGTAGCGGTTTAACACGATAGCCCGCCCGTTACGCTCGAATAAAGACACGCCCAGCTCCTGCTCCAATCTTGCAATGGAACGGCTCAAGGCAGGCTGCGAGATGGAGAGGGCTTCTGCGGCCCGAGTAATATGCTCTAATTGAGCGGTAGTCTGAAAGTATTCAAGCTGCTGCCACTCCATTGAGATCCCTTCTTCCTCTTATTACATTAAGGTTATGAAAACAATGTAAATTATTCATTGGACGATATTATTATATCCGATTTAAACTTGAGGATGTTGGCTTTGTGAAAATAGTTGCGATAAGCATCGCGCTATAAATGAAAGAAGGATTTAAGGGTCGTAGAAAGATAGAGCTAGAGAGGTAGAGAGCTAAAGAGACAGAGATAGAAACAAGACAGAAACATAGAGCAAGCAGGAGAACGAGAAGAGAAACCTACGAAGGAGTCTTTCAACCATGAGTTACATAAAAATAGGCAGCAAGCAGCATCATCGGGCAGCGATTGGCATGCTGTTGGGGAGTGTTGTTACTTTTGCGACGATGTACAGTCCGCAGCCGCTGATCAGCCTGTTCACAGAGGAGTACGGCGTATCTCCAGCACTTGCAAGTGCCTCCATATCGATTACGACGATGGCGCTGGCGGTTGCGCTGTTGTTCGTCTCCCGATTGTCCAACCTATGGGGGAGAAAGGGCATGATGAGTCTGTCGCTGCTGCTGTCCTCCGGCTTTGCAATCGCTTCGGCTTTTGTCGATAACTACTACATTTTCCTTGTACTGCGTTTGCTGCAAGGCGTCAGTATTGCCGGCTTCCCTTCGATTGCGATGGCTTACCTGAATGAGGAATTCTCGCCGGAATCCATTGGCAAGGTGGTTGGGGTATATGTAGCGGGGACCTCGCTCGGCGGTTTGATCGGACGAGTTGTGGTCGGAGCGATGACGGATTTGACCAACTGGAAGACGGCCTTAATTCTGCTGGGAGTAGTTAACTTGGTGCTAAGCCTATGGTTCTGGCGGAATCTTCCGGAGTCGGGCAACTTCACCCGCAAACGGGAATCCGCTGTGCAGTGGCTATCGAGCATGAAGCAAGCGTTCCTGAATCGGGATTTGCTTCGTATCTATCTAACCGGCTTCCTGCTGATGGGCGTATATATTTCCATTCTTGACTACATCGGCTATCTATTGTTGGAGGCTCCTTATAACCTCAGTCAGACCATATTCGGCTTCCTGTTCGTGGTCAACCTGGCCGGAACCGCCAGCTCGGTTCTGTTCGGCAAGCTGACGGACCGCTATTCCCGGAGAAGCGTCATTGCTCTGGCGATGGGTGTGCTGCTCGCCGGCATGATTCTGACGATGGTCGGTGGACTATGGGTCAAAATCGCCGGCGTTGCCCTGGTGGCCTTCGGCTTTTTTGCCGGACACTCGGTAGCTAGCGGCTGGGTGGGGATCCTTGCCTCGAAAAATATCAAGGCGCAGGCTTCTTCCATCTATCTATTGTTCTACTATGGCGGCTCCAGCCTGATCGGGATGTCTGGCGGTTTCTTCCTTAGTCATTTTGGTTGGAACGGGCTGATCATTTACCTTGGCTTTCTGCTTATAGCGGCGGCAGGCATCGCTGTCTCAGCTCATGATGTACGAGCTCGTGTACCGAGCCGGACAGGTGCGGCGGCAGGTGCGGTGGCAAGAGATTCACGACCTGTCATCTCGAAAAAAACAACCTTCCATGTACGGTAAATTACACATTAAATTCTGGAACTGCGCCCCTGTGGTTAGGCATCACCTAACCGCTGGCAGCGTAGTTTTTTTGTCTGAAGGAGCACTTCACATGTTGCTCACAACGTGCGCCGATATCGGCTCAACTTATCTAGCAATCTATCGACTCTTTTTTCAGACTGTGATATGATGTAACTCTGATAACGTGGTAACGAACTAAAGCGTTTTTTATTTAGGTTTTTTGCTGAAATAAAGATGGAGGGGTTAACGATGAAAAAGAGATTAGGATTGGGATTGCTGTTGCTTTGCTTGGTTATGGCAGCGCTGGCGGGATGCTCCGGTTCAGCGAATAAAAACGGAGATGCCATTGTGATCGGGATTGACGATAAATTTGCTCCGATGGGCTTCCGTGATGAGAAGAACGAGATTGTAGGCTTTGACATTGATTATGCACGGGCAGCGGCGGAGAAGATGGGAAAGGAAGTTACCTTTCAGCCGATTGACTGGTCTTCCAAGGAGTCCGAGCTGAACAGCGGACGGATTGACCTGATCTGGAACGGATATACGATTACGGATGAGCGGAAGGAAAAGGTTCTGTTCACCAAGCCATATTTGGAGAATAGTCAGGTGGCCCTCACTTTGGCGGAATCGCCAATTACAACGTTGGCAGAGCTGGAGGGCAAGGAGATCGGACTTCAGGCCCTGTCGTCTGCGGCGGATGCCCTGGCGGCAAGCCCGCTGCATGAGAAGGTGAACACCTCCGAGTTCAAGGATAACGTTCTGGCGCTGACAGATTTGAAAACGAAGCGGCTGGATGCGGTGATCATCGACGAGGTTGTTGCGCGGTATTATATGTCCAAGGAAGAAGGCACCTTCAAGCTGCTGGACGAGTCGCTCGCTCCTGAGCAATACGGCATAGGGGTCAAGAAGGGCAATGAAGCTCTATTGGACGAGCTGCAAAAGGCGCTGGACGAGCTGAACGCGGACGGAACGGCAGCCGAGATTTCGACGAAATGGTTTGGCGAGGATAAAGTGCTGAAATAGATCGGAGCACAGCGGATAGAGCAAGTAGAGCAAGTAGATTGGTAGAGCGGATAGAGTGGGTAGAATAGAGGGGTTGTCCATGAGCTGGGATTATATTTTTACTGTATTGCCGCCGATGCTGAAGGGCGCACAGACTACGATCCTGATGTTTCTGGCCGTGATCGTGCTGTCGGTGCCGCTGGGCTTCGGCGTGACGCTGCTGATGCGCAGCCGGGTGAAGCCGCTGGCCTGGCTGGCGCATACGTATGTGTACGTGATGCGCGGTACGCCGCTGCTGCTGCAGGTGCTGTTCTTCTGCTTCGGCCTGCCGCTGCTCCCGGTTATCGGGGAGTACTTGGTCTTTGATCGTTTTATATCGGCGGCCATTGCCTTTGTGCTGAACTACGCGGCTTACTTCGCGGAGATTTTCCGGGGCGGGCTGCTCTCGATCGACAAGGGACAGCAGGAGGCGGCGCAGGTACTGGGGCTTAGCAAGTGGCAGACGATGACGAAGGTGATTGTGCCGCAAATGATCCGGGTGGTCTTGCCGACCACGGCGAACGAGGCCATCACGCTAGTAAAGGACACGGCCTTGCTGTATGCGGTCGCTGTGCCTGAGCTGCTTTATTTTGCCCAGACGGCGGTGAATCGGGATATGCGGCTTGTTCCGTTCTTCCTGGCGGCGATTGTGTATCTGCTGATGACGCTGGTTCTGACGATTGCTTTCAAGGCGCTGGAGAAGCGTTATTCATTCAAGTGAAGCTCATCCTCATAAAAGGACTGTCTCGACATGACCCATATTATTGAAGTGAAACAATTGAAAAAATCGTTCGACGAGCTGGAGGTGTTGAAGGGGGTCTCCTTCGACATTCAGGCGGGCGAGGTGGTCGCTGTGATCGGCCCTTCGGGCTCAGGCAAGAGCACGATGCTGAGGAGCCTGATTCATTTGGAGGAAGTCACAGGCGGTACGATTCGCCTTCTGGGGCAGGGCTTGGTCGAGGATGGCCGCTATGCTTCCGGGAAGGACATTCGCACGATCACTGACCGGATGGGAATGGTGTTCCAGCACTTTAATCTGTTTCCGCACTTGACCGTACGGGCGAATCTGGAGTTGGCGCCGAAGACGCTGAAAAAGGATACCGCCGCAGGAATCCGCAAACGGAGCATGGAGCTGCTGGATAAGGTGGGGCTGCTGGAGAAAGCGGACGTGTACCCTGCCAACCTGTCGGGCGGTCAGAAGCAGCGTGTGGCGATTGCCCGCGCGCTGATGATGCAGCCGGATATTCTGCTCTTCGACGAACCGACGTCCGCGCTCGATCCCGAGCTGACCGGCGAGGTACTGCGGGTGATTAAGCAGCTTGCCCAGGAGAACATGACCATGATCATCGTTACGCACGAGATGGGCTTTGCCCGCGAGGTGTCCGATCGGGTCTTTTTCATGGATAAAGGCGAGATTGCTGAAGCCGGTACGCCGGAGCAGCTCTTCGGAAATCCGCAGCGTGAACGGACACGGCTATTTTTACAGCGGGAGAAGCTAGAGGAATAGCTAGAGGAATAGCTAGAGGAATAGCTTGTTATTCATTTTTCGTTGTGATAAAATAAAATTGCTGTTTTTGTAATGTGTGAAGTGTTCTCACTTAGGAGGTGGATTGAATGGATATCTTTTTGGAAGTGCTGCTCATTATTTTCTCTATCGGTCTGATTGCGGTGGTTCTGCTGCAAAAGGGGAAGAGCGCGGGTCTTTCCGGTGCCATCTCCGGCGGTGCTGAGCATCTTTTCGGCAAGTCGAAAGCGCGCGGCATGGAACTGGTCCTGGAACGGGTAACCGTCGGACTGGCTGTCGGATTCTTCATTCTGGCAATCGTCGTTGCGATTGTACAGGGTCTGTAATGGCAATTTATCATTGGATATAACGATTAGAAGTCTCGTTCCTTGGGGAGCGGGACTTTTTTGTATTTGTTGGACTCGTGCCGGAATAGGGATGCTGCGGGTTGATTTCGTGTATACTAGGGTATATACATGAAGGGTAAATCATGGAAATAATTTGATTGCCGGCAGACAGGCCGGCCGAGGTGATTAAATGGTTAAAGAGACAGAATTGCTCGCATTTATGCGGGAGACGGCGTACAAGCCGATGACATATCAGGAGCTGGAGGAGCATTTTCAAATCCAGACGGCGGCAGAATTCAAGGACTTCCTAAAACTACTTAATGCCTTGGAACAAGACGGGAAAATCATTCTGACCCGCACCAACCGGTACGGTGTGCCTGAGCGGATGGATCTGGTCAAAGGCCGGCTGCAGGCGCATGCCAAAGGGTTTGCGTTCCTGATTCCGGAGGACCGGGAGCATCCGGATGTGTACATTCATGCGAATGACCTGCTAAGCGCTATGAATGGAGATACGGTGCTGGTGCGTGTCAGCACGCGCAGCAGCAGCGGCGGCAAGCTGGAGGGCGAAGTGGTGCGGATCGTGAACCGGGCGGTTACGCAGATCGTCGGGGTATTCCAGCACCATGAGACGTATGGCTTTGTGATTCCGGATGATAAGCGGATTAACCGGGATATTTTTGTGCCGCAGGAAGGGTTCGGCGGCGCGGTCGACGGCGAGAAGGTCGTCGCTCATATCGTCAACTATCCGGAGGGCCGGTCGGCGGCAGAGGGTCGAGTGATTGAGATCCTCGGCCATAAGGATGATCCGGGGGTCGATATTCTCTCGATCATCCGCAAGCATCAGCTGCCGGAGGCGTTCCCTGAGGACGTTATGGCTGAGGCGCAAGCTGCGCCGGAGCGAATCGACGAGGCCGAGATTGTCTCGTCGGGGCGGCGCGATTTGCGGGACAAGGTGATTGTGACCATTGATGGCGAGGACGCGAAGGATCTGGATGATGCGGTGCATGTAGAGCTGTTGCCGAACGGGCATGTCCAGCTTGGTGTCCATATTGCCGATGTCGGCTACTATGTAACGGAGAATTCACGGCTGGACCAGGAAGCCTACAATCGGGGCTGCAGTGTCTATCTGGTAGACCGGGTTATCCCGATGCTGCCGCACCGGCTGTCGAACGGGATTTGCTCGCTTAATCCGAAGGTGGACCGGTTCACCCTGTCCTGCGAGATGGAATTTGATGAGCAGATGAAGGTAGTGAAGCATGATATTTTTACCAGTGTGATTCGAACCAAGGAACGGATGACGTATACCAATGTCCGCAAAATCCTTGAGGATGAAGATCCGGAAGTAACGGAGCAGTACAGTGAGCTGGTGGATACCTTCAAGCTGATGCGCGACGTCGCGCTTCGCTTGCGCGGCAAGCGAATGAAGCGCGGTGCGGTGGACTTTGACTTCCAGGAATCCAAGGTGATTGTGGACGAGGAAGGCAAGCCGATTGATATTATCAAACGGGAGCGTTCGATTGCGGAACAGATTATCGAGGAGTTCATGCTGGCGGCCAATGAGACGGTGGCGGAGCATTTCCACTGGCTGAAGGTGCCGTTCATCTACCGGATTCACGAGGACCCGGATCAAGAGAAGCTGATGAACTTTATGGCGTTTGTTGCCAACTTCGGCTACACGGTGAAGGGTAAAGGCAACAAGGTGCATCCGCGGGCGCTCCAGTCGCTGCTGGAGGATATTCAGGGCACGAAGGAGCAGACCGTGATCAGCACGATGATGCTCCGTTCGATGAGACAAGCCAAGTACGATGCCGAGAGTACCGGCCACTTCGGGCTGGCGGCGGAGTTCTACACGCACTTCACTTCCCCGATCCGGCGGTACCCGGATCTGGTCATTCACCGCGTGATCCGCGAGGTCATTGAAGCAGGGGATGGACTGTCAGAGGGGCGGCTGGAGTATCTGGCCAGCCGGATGCAGGACATCGCTCAGCAGTCCTCCGAGCGGGAGCGGGTCGCCGTGGAGGCGGAGCGCGATACGGAACAGCTCAAGAAGGCGGAATACATGCTGGATAAGGTCGGGGCGGAGTTCCCGGGCATTATCAGTAGTGTGACGAGCTTCGGAATGTTCATTGAGCTGGAGAACACGGTGGAGGGGTTGATTCGTCTGAGCGGGCTGACAGACGATTACTACCACTTCCATGAACAGCATATGGCCTTGATCGGTGAGCGGTCGTCGCGGATCTTCCGGATTGGCGACGAGGTGAAGATCCGCGTTGCCCGGGTGAATATGGACGACCATACGATTGATTTTGAGTTGGTCGACATGAAGCCGCGGAGCCGCGACGAAGGGAGCGGCGACGGGCTGGCCTGGAAGCGCGGCGAAGGCGGCGGACGCGGCCGCGAGCGGGAACGTGAACGCGGCGGCAAAGGCGGCAAGAAGGGCCGCGGCGTAAAGAGCGGAGCTGGCGCCAGCGGGACAGGCCGCAGCGCCCGCCGAAGCGAATCGTCCGGCAGCGGCGGTGCCGCGCCGGCAGTGAGCTTCGGGTTTGGCTCCGGCAAGGGCGGCTACGCTGCCGGCCCGGCCTCGCTGAGCCGCGACAGCGGAGGCTACCGCTCCGGCGGCGGTGAGCGCGACGGGTCAGGCTCGGGCTCGGGCGAACCCCGACGGAAGAAGAAGACGTCGGAGAGCGGGATTTTTATCGGCGGTCCGGCTGGATCCGGCGAGAGCGGCGATAAGCCCCGCAAGAAGAAGGGCGGCGGCAAGGGCAAAAGCAAGAGCAAGGGCGGGAACGCTACAGCCGCCTTTGTCCGCAAGAAGAAAAAGTAAGCGCCAGATACAGTGCCTATAGGGTATAACGGTAAGAAATGAGCTGTAAGGCACAGGGCGTAAGGTATAAGCAGTAAGGTATAACAGTAAAGTATAAGCAGTAAAGTATAAGCAGTAAAGTATAAGCAGTAAGTTATGAACGGTAACATAAAAGCAGTAACATAAAAGCAGTAACATACAAGCAGTAACATGTGTGGCAAGGTAAGCAGTAGGGACAAGACAGTAGGGACAAGACAGTAGGGACAAGAAGTAGTATAGGTAGTAGGGAGCAAGCAGTAAGGAACGTGACGTGTCGTAGGGTTCCAAAATAAGGTATGAATGAAGCGGAACTCATGAGAGCTAAAGCTAGATTGAAGCTAGTGCGGCGGTGTTTTATGCGGAATTTCGTACAAGAATTATGCATTCGGTTGTAATATCGGGGCAGTTGTACGATTTTTCGTATAAAGATTGGTGTATCTGGGGGATTAGCGAGAGGATTGTATGTTTTTTCGTACAAATTAGCTCGTTCTGCGAGTTTTCGAAGTTTTTTGTACGATAAACCGTACAAAATCATAGTTTGTCATTTACACGGGTTTGTCATATACACGCCTTTGAGACAACGTACAAAGGGCACAGCTCCGGATGTGGAGGCTGTGCCTTTTTTTGTTGCGGGGGAGATGAATATGGGCTACTCCGTAATTTAGTTGTTCATTCAGTTGTTCATTCAGTTGCTCAGTTAATTGTTCAGTTCGTTGCTCGATTACTCCGGCAGGGCTTCCAGTACGAGAAGGCGTTTGAGCAGCTTTTTGAGCATGACGGAGGCCTTCACCTGGAGAGGCAGGCTGTCGGCTACGGCGATTTTGTAGGCGCCGCTGAGGATCGCCTGCTTCAGTTCAGCAATGCTGTTGCAGGGCTGATCCAGTTCATTGTAGATGCTGCCGTACTGCAGGCATTGATGGGTGTCGCTGCCCGCTGTGACCGGCTTGCCGAGCTCGGCCGCGAAGCGCTCCACGCGCGTGCGGTTGAGTTCATTGCCGTACTCGTACATGTCCTTGGCATTGAGGTCAAAGGCATCCAGGCGGCGCAGGTCCGCCGGGTCCAGATGGTGCAGCGGTGTTGACTCGCGGAAGGGATGCGCACCGATTTTGAGTAAAGGATAGCCCTCGGCCAGGGTGAGCAGTTGCTTGAACGGAATGAAGTTATTTTTTTGCATAAAAGGGGTCAGGGCCTGGTGAATTTCTAAAATATCAGCCTTGCGTCCGATCAGCAGGATGTGGCCCTTCTCGCGGATATCCACCTCCATGCCCGGGAAGATTTTTAGAGCGCCGGCCTCGTAATATTCACCGTTGTAGGGGTACATGCGGTCCAGGTTCTCATAGACTTCATGGAAGCGGTAGGTGTTGAAATGCTCGGTGAGCGCCACGGCATCCAGGCCGTTCCCGGCGGCTTCGGCCAACATCTCGGTGTAATAATCCCGGGAGAATATAGTAGCCTTGGACAGCTTGGCATGGGTATGCAAATCGATTCGCATCGGTAACACTCCTTCGTAGTAGGGTCGCAAAATGGTGTAGGGCTCGTGCCGCGTGCCGCTTATCCTCGTATTTATCCGATCCAGAACAGCAGGGTCAGGTAAGCGGCGGAGCCGGTCAGAAACAGGATATCGCGCATTTGAAAGCGTAAATGAGATAGCTTAAGTTTTTTGGCCACAGGATGGTTGAGTCCGTAGGAGAAGCCGCGCGTCTCCAATGCTTCCACGGTGGTGCGGGAGCGTTTGGCTGTCGCCAGCATGAGCGGGAAGAACGCATAGACGAGCAGCTTTAAATAGTAGACGCCGATTCGCCAGTGAAGCAGTCCTGGGCGTGAAGGTGCTTTGCCGCGCAGCCGGTAGGACAGCAGGACATTGCGGAATTCCTCGAACAGCACGGGCAGGATCCGGTAGCCGTAAGACAGGCTGAATGAAAAGGCAGCCGGAATGCCGAGAGCAAGCAGGCCGTCGCTGATCTTCTCGGGGTCTAAGCCGGAGAAGACGGTGATGCTGGCCAGCGATACGACAGACAGCTTCAATGTAAGCTTGAGCAGCGGGAGGGCGGAGGAGATGTCACCGCCGAAGAACAGCGAAATGATGAACAGCCATCCGACCTGGCCGATCAATCCCAGGCAGAGCACCAGAATGATAAAAGGGGTGACCCGGGACAGAATGGTGGTCACGATCATGAACAGACACATGCCGGCCAGAACAGTCAGGCTGTTCACGAACCACGGCACGATGGCGAAGAACAGGTACCAGATCAGCAGCCCGCGGGGATCAAGCCGGGACAGAGAGGCATGGCCGCTGCCATAGGCAGTGTTCATCAGCTCAAGCTGAATACGGTCTAAGGAAAATTTACTAAACCAGTTGCGGACGAGCTCCATGGGGCAGGGACTCCTTTGCTAAAAGAATGCGATGAATGCGGGCGGCCAGCTCAGCAGGATCGGAGCAATGGGGCCGCAGATTAAGGCCGGCGGAAAGCTCCATCGTCTGCGTTAACGCAAGTCCGGCACGCTGGATCAGCGCGGTGTCGGCGAACACCTCGGCCGCCGTTCCGTCGGCGGCGACACTGCCCTCATGCAGCACGATGACGCGCGTAGCCCAGCGGCTGACCAGCTGCATGTCATGGGTAGCGATGAGCACGGTGCGCACATGCTGCTCCAGTTCCTGGAGCGTGCTGATCAGCTCCTCGCGCGTGGCAAGGTCAAGATTGGCGGTTGGTTCATCCAGCAGCATGACGGCTGGAGTAGTCGCGGCGCCAATCGCCAAGGAAACGCGGCGCTGCTGCCCGCCGCTGAGGAGCCGCGCGTCACGCTCGCGCAGCTCCTCCAGACGGAAGGCGCGGAGCATGCGCTCGACGGTTGCCTCAGCGCCCTCGTAGCTGCGCTTGTTCAGGCAGTGGGCAATTTCTTTGTAGACGCTGTCCTCGATGAACATGTCCTCGGGATTCTGGAACACGAAGGCGACGTCGCGGGACAGCTGCTCCAGCGAGACAGTGCGGGTATCCTGCCCGAGAACGCTGACCGTGCCGGCGGTCGGCTTGGCGATGCCGGCGATCAGGCGCAGCAGCGAGGATTTGCCCGCTCCGTTGTTGCCGACGAGCGCGATCCGCTCGCCTTCGGCGATATCCAGGCTGACGCCGCGCAGGACGGGGTGATCGGTCTTGCGGATCGTCCGGTAGGTTAGCGCTGCCTGCTTGAGCGAGATCACGGTGCGAGATTCAGCGGCTGGAAGTGATGCCTGTGGCGGTGGTGAATCCTGTTGCTTGTGCCGCCCGAAGAGTTCAATTGGAGCCGAGAGCATACGCGCAAAGTACCGCTGCGCCTCCTCGGTCGTAATCGGATAGGTTGTCACGTCCTGTTGGTTGGATCGGTCGGCGCGCAGCGAGTCAACCGCATCTTGCTGGTTCTGTTCGCCTCCAAGCAGGGTTGCGCATTGCAGAGCGGTGAGCGCGGCGGCGGTCTGCGTAACCTCCGGCGGCTGGATGCCCAGGCGGTGCAAGTCATCCAGCCGGTTCAAGGCCTCGTGAACGGGAAGCTGCCACACTACGCGTCCTTGCTCGATCAGGCAGACATCATGGCAGTAATCGGCGATGAACTCGGCATGGTGCTCGATCACGATGATGGTCTTGCCATAGATGCGGTGCAGGCGCCGCAGCACCTCATAGACCTGGCGGGCATGCTGGGGATCGAGCTGGGATACGGGTTCATCGACGATGAGAATGTCCGGCTCCAGCGACAGGGCGCCGGCGAGGGCGAGCAGATGCTTTTGCCCGCCGCTCAGCTCCCAGATGAAGCGGGTCGCCAGCGGGGTGAGGCCGCATAGCTCCAAGGCCCGGGTAGCCCGTGCCCGGTAATCGGGCAGCCCGTAGTTCAGCGGCGCGAAGCAGGCTTCATCCAGCACGGTTGGCCGGACGAGTTGATTCTCGAAGTCCTGGTACACGTAGCCGACCTTGCGAGAGAGCTCGGCGACGGTGCTGTCCTGGGCGGACAGACCGGCTACGCGGACTTCGCCTTCAAAATCGCCCGAATAGTAATGCGGGATGAGTCCGTTGAACAGCTTGCACAGGGTGGACTTGCCGCTGCCGTTGCCGCCGATGATCGCGGTGAAGCTGCCGGGCTTCAGGGCCAGGCTGGCTCCGTTCAGCACCGGCTGCTCTGAGCCGGGATAGGTGAAGGAGACACTCGAGATCTGTATGAGCGGCTGGTCTTGGTTGTCAGGCTCCTGCGGCAAGGGAGCAGGCATATTAGGCATGAGGCACGCCTCCGCCGGCTCCGGTATCGGCGTTTCCTTGCCGTGTCTTGCGGGAACGCATGAGCAGGAGGACGATCACGGCGATGACGGCGGCAATGCCAAGGCTCAGCCAGATCGCGGTGTTGCCGGCCTGATCGGCCCAGCCGCTGTCCCATTCGGCGAGGTTCCAGTCCGTCTCGGACAAGGATTCGGCGCCGAAGGCAAGTAAGGCAAGCAGGATCCCGGTCAGGACCAGCTTGGGGGAGATGATGCCTGCCGCCTCGTACTTGGTATCTTTTTTCCGGGGCTTGATGCCGAGCAGGGGTTCTATTTTTCCATAGAGACGGGGTACCAGATACAGGGTAGGAAGCAGGGCAAACAGGATTCCCGAGAACAGGACATCATTCAGGAAGCTCACGCCTTCGACGATCACGACGCTCTCGGCCAGACCGGGCACGGCTTCGAATTCCTCGACACCGATCCAGACTTTGCCGATGTCAACGAGGGTGCTGCACAGCTGGTGGATGATGACGCCGGTGATGGCAGCGATGCCGACCTGGGCGCGGTTCTGGGGATTGCGGACCAGCCGGCCCGCGACGTACATGGCAAAGGAGAAGGTCAGGAATTTCTCGACCTCGCCGAGCCCGCCGAATTGTCCGAGCATGAGCTCGCCGAAGATGACTTCGCCGAGTGCGGCGCCGATGGCGGCATAGAAGGGATGGAACAGCATGCACAGGGTGAGCGGGATGAAGGCAAAGTACTCGACAGACAGCTCGATCGGCCCCAATTGCAGGGAAGGGATCAGCTCGGTGAACATGTTGGACAGTCCGTAGAGGGACATGGAGAGGACGAAGATCATCATTTTTTGGGATGAGGTTAAGGTGTAGACCGACTTGCGGTTCATGACTGAATTCATAACAGGAACGCCTCCTTCAGGTGGAATTGGTTTCAGTGTAAGGGCGGAGTGTTAACAGAAAAGGTTGTTTTTGTCATGGGTGTGTAATAATTTTTACATGGTGAAAATGATGTAATATAATTTACATAACAGTAGGGTGCTAGAATAGGGCCAATGGATCGGATGAAGGGAGTGGGGCTGTAAATGCTGCAGGAGCGGGTGAAGGGGATGTTTAAGGATCGAAAGGGATTCTCTTCGGGACATTTGAAGATCGTTAGTTTCATCGAGCGCCACCCGGACGAGGTGCTGTTCATGACGGAGCAGGAGATTGCCGACCGGCTGGGCATCAGCATTGCGACGGTGTCGAGGTTCTGGCGGGCTGCGGGTTATGAGAACGGCAAGGAATTCAGGCAGAAGCTGCGGACGGCATTGGATACGACACCAGCGCTGAAAATGGAGGCGACGATCTCCCGGCTTGATAAGGCGAGTCTGCCGATGAAGATGCTGGAGCAGGCGATGGTGCATTTAAGAGAGACGGCGGAGCAGACCGAGCCGGAGGAGCTTCAGCGCGCCGCTTCGCTGATGGCGGGAGCGCGGCGGGTCTATGTGTATGCGCCGGGACCGGCGGTGGCCTTGGGCGAGCTGCTGACCTATCGGCTGTCCCGCTTCGGATTGTCGGTGCGGATGATGGCAGCCAGCGGGCATGAGGTGCTGGAGTCGCTTGCCCAGGTGCAGGAGGACGATGTGGTGGTGCTGTTTCATTTTACCCGGCTGCTGCCTGAAACCGAGGTGGTGCTGGATTGTATCGGACGGGCCGGCTGTGCGGCGGTGATGATTACGGATCGCGAGGAGTTCCGGTACGGGGCAAAGGTGGATGCGGCCTTCTATGTGAGCCGGGGAGAGATGGGGGAGTTCCATTCGATGGTTACGCCGCTGCTGCTGATCGAGCAAATGATTCTGAGCATCGGGCTGCTGAACCGGGAGCAGGTGATCTCCAGGCTGGAGGCGCTGGGCGAGCTGCGCAAGCGTTATGCGGATAAGCTGCCGCGGGGGAAGGCTTGAGCGGATGCGAGCGGGGTGACGAGTTAACATAGGGATAATAATATGATTGTTGTGCATTTGTTATGTTGTTATGTTATTCTATGCAATATATGGAGCAAGCCTCATGGCAATACACGAAGAATTGACGGGGGAGTTTAGCGTGCGTAGAAAGGTCACGATGCAACAGATCGCAGACATGGCAGGGGTATCGAAATTTGCTGTATCACGAGCCCTTTCTGGTAAGTCAGGTGTAAGTGAGCAGACAAGGGAATATATTATCAAAATTGCCGGGGATCTGGGATTCTTCCGTAATGTGAAGCCTGCTATACATAGTCCTCAATTGTCAGCATCGGCGACGCATCGCCCGGAGACGGTGCTGGTTCTGTTTCCAAACATACGTTATCAAAATACGGAAAATACGTTTTGGGGAGTTATTTTCGATTCTATTTCACAAAAGCTGGACGAAAATGGGCTGACTATCGTTACATTAACACAGGTGTCCAAAGATAGCCTGGCAAGTTTATTAAACCCCGAGATGATTTTAGGAGTTATTTCGGTAGGCATGGTCTCTACACAGATGTTACTGGAAGTGCAGAGCATGAAGCTTCCGTTAGTGATGATAGATCACATTGACCCAGCTTTGCACTGTGATGGTATTTTTGTAGATAATTATTTTATGATGAAGCAGCTTGTGGTTAAGCTGATCGGCAGAGGATACCAAACGTTTCAATTTGTAGGCAAAGTTAACTATTCCTTTAGTTTTGAAGAGCGTTGGCGTGCTTTTAAGGATAGTCTGAACGAATATAATATTGAACATCGGCAGAATACGCAATTGATGTGTCCTGAAGTGCTTGATGAATACGATAGTGTGATGGCAATCCCAGACAAAGAGCTGCCTCAAGTCTTTGTATGTGCCAATGATGCTGTAGCCTTGAGAGTGTATGATGCGCTGAAGCAGCGCGGACTCAGAATTCCTGAGGATTGTGCTGTAACTGGTTTTGATGATACCGTCTTTAAAGAGCGGATAGAACCTGGACTGACCTCGGTTCATGTTCCCAAGGAAGTTATGGGGGAGAGAGCAGTTGAAATGCTGCTTTACAGAGTTCGCAATCGGGAGCAATGTTACAGCAAGCTAATGCTGACGGGTGAAGTGATTGTAAGAGAGTCAATTCTTTAATATCAGGATAATAAAGCCAAAAACAGTGGAGTAGAATTCCACTGTTTTTTTGTTTTTGTTGGTTTTGAGATATAAGGTAATTTAATTTTCGATTTTTTTGTTATGTATTTGTTATTGAAAATTATTTAAATTAGCCAAACAGTATATTGACTTTTCTCCAGGCAGTAGTAATATATCCCTATATACGTCATATAAATTTTATACAGAGTAAGCTTTTAACACGATGTATTGTCCAGTGAGGGGTATTTTGAAGAAGGGGAGTGAGTGGAAGACTTCGGTTTTTTAAAAGATATAATGTATGCGCTTACTTTCATGGTTTATTTTTTATTTGTTTGTTTTTGTTTTTGTTTGTTATGCATTCTATTTAAGTTGTTATTCCCATTTTAAAACTTCAATTTGGAATCAAAAAATACTCAAAGAAAAACGGGAGGATGTCTATGTTAATCAAGAAAAAGAAAGCGCTGTCATTAAGTCTGATTATTCTGATGACCGTTATATTGGGTGCATGTTCTGGCGGCGAAGCCAACAATAAGACTAACAATACGAGCTCAAATATGAATGCTGCAAACAACCAGCAAGCGGAAGAGCAGCCGCAAGAGCAAGAAGAGGTCATCGATATGGGAGGACGAACCATTCGTATCTCTGCATGGTGGGATATGACTCCATTAGGCGATTCGGCTTCCAGTAAGGCGGAGCTGGAGAAGATTGAGACTGTAAAGGAAAAATACAACGTCAACATAGAGTTCGTGAATGTGCCCTTTGAGAACTATATGGATAAGTTCACGACAACCACGCTGGCCGGTGAGCCGTTTGCCGATATTGTGATGCTGGAGAACAAATCTGCGCTGCCTGCCATTTTGAAGGAGCAGCTCCTCAAGATCCAGGAGTTCACAGATGCGGACAGCAATATCAATAATGCACAGGACGTGGTGAAGAAAAATGCGCCGCTGGCCGGCGATTATTACTCCTTTAATCGTCCGGGCAACACCGGTACTTCGCTGATGTACAACCGTGAAATTTTCAAGCAGCTTGGTTTGCCTGATCCGAAGGAATTGTACAGTAACGGAGAATGGAGCTGGGAGAAATTTGAGGAGCTTGCCAAGCAGGCTACCAAAGATACGAACAACGATGGCAAGAATGACTATTGGGGCTTCTCCGGCTGGGGACTGGATATTGTTCGTCATTTTGCTGCGAGTAACGCTGCCAAGGCTGTTGATGAGGTTGCCGGGAAAGAAATGCTTAGTGATCCCAAGATGATCGAGGCTATGGAATTTGTTAACAAGCTATATAACGTAGATAAGGTTGTTAAGGTGAAGACGGGCAACAGCATGGAATGGACTGAGACCGAAACCTTTAAAGACGGCGATGTAGCGATGTTTATTGCGGCGGAGTGGATGGTCAGCGACCTGCAATTCGACTTCGGGATCGTTCCAATTCCAAAAGGACCGAATGGCAGCGATGAATATGCATACGCAGATTCTGCCGGGCAGGGGCTGTTCATTCCGAAAGGTGTAAAAGATCCGCAGTTGGTATACAAGATCTACGAAGAAATGTTCACCATCCCTCCGTTAGAAGATTTCCCGGGGCAGGTATGGCTGGAAGGAATCTACAAGCACGAGGAAGATATCAATATGCTGTTGCAGCACATTTCTAACAAGGGCATGCCGGTATTGGAAGATGCCTATCCGGATTTCCCTTACTACGCTGTGGTTGAAGAGATTATCTCCAAGAATGCTTCAGTGACATCGACGGTGGAAAAATACAAACAGCAAGCGCAGGCAGCAGTGGATGCTTTAGGCAACCAATGATTGTGTTGTGATGAGGAATCCTGCCTATGTAAGGGCGGGATTCCTCATTGCTGTCGGGCAGCCTGTGGTCAGGACGCATGCATATGAACCGGGAATATGGTTGCCGGCAGGTCATGTTAGGTTAAGGACTGGGGGACTGACATTGAGAATGAAGATCAGAACATGGGGGATTGCTGCACTGACGGCATTGCTCGTTATATCCCCGTTATCTTCTACCAAAGGCGTACTGGTGCAAGCTGCCGGAGAGGCAGGCAAGACACAGGAGCTATTGGAACAGCTGCCTGCTGCAGACCAATTTAGCAATCGAGTTCTGTATGCCGCTTACTTGCAGAATTTTGAGGGAGCAAAGACCCCTGATGCAGAGATCATTATTGAGGCGGCGGAATATGTGTCTGCTGACGGAATGGTGCCGGTGATTAAGAATGATTACGAAGGCATGAGCGGCAGGTCAGTGCTTACTGACGAAGAGGGGGAGATTTCTTGGGAATTTGATGTGGCTGAATCGGGACTGTATAACCTTTCCGTAGAATATTATCCTGTTGCCGGCAAGAGCACAGATATCCAACGCACCATCCTGCTGGATGGCAAGCTGCCCTTTTTTGAAGCGAATTATTTAAAATTGCCTCGCGTATGGGGCAATCGATACGATGAGATCAAGGTAGATAATCAAGGCAATGATCTTAGACCGCAGCAAATTGAGAAGCCGATGTGGCGAACCTTGACTATGGCTGACACGGATGGCAAGTATCCGGATCCGTATCGGATATACTTGTCGGCTGGGCGGCACCAGCTTACGTTCGTATCCCAACGCGAGCCTGTTATGCTCAAGAGTTTGAAGTGGTTTCAGGAGGCTACACCTTCTTCCTATCAAGAGGTGCTCGCAGATTGGCAAGCTGCAGGAGCAGAGAATACCAGCGGAGTCATGCTCGAAATTCAGGCGGAGGATGCGACTTACAAATCTTCCCCGACGCTCTATCCGCTGACAGACCGCTCCAGTTCTGCGATATCGCCTTATAGTGCGGCCGTAGTGAAGATGAATACGATTGGCGGCAATAACTGGCGCTTGCCTGGCCAATGGATTACCTGGGAGATCGAGATTCCTGAAAGTGGATACTATCACATCGGCATGCATACGAAGCAGAGCTTCGTAAGAGGAACCTATTCTGCAAGAAAACTGAAGATTGACGGCGTCACGCCCTTTCAGGAAGTGAGCGAGGTCAAGTTCAAATACAAGAGCAACTGGCGTATGGAGGTATTGGGCGAACAAGAGGGAGAGGGAGAGCCTTACTTGTTTTACCTCACCAAAGGGCGCCACGAAATATCCCTGGAGGTTAATCTAGCCAGCATGGCTCCCATGATTAACGATGTAGAGCAAAGCTTGCTCAATATTAATGCACTCTACCGGCAAATTCTGATGATCACGAGTTCAAGTCCGGATAACTATCGCGATTACCAACTGGAGAAGAAAATCCCTGATCTCATCAAGAAATTACAGACAGAACGGGATCGTCTTGATCAAGTTATTGACAGCCTGAAGCAGATTTCTAATAACACAGGAAGCCAAGAAGCGCTCCTTCTCACAATGAGAGATCAATTGGACGAGATGGTCGATCGGCCGGATAAAATTCCGCAGCAGTTAACCTCGCTGAAGACAAATGCCGGGGGGCTGGGGACATGGATGCTAACAGCCCGAGAGCAGCCGCTGCAACTGGATGCCCTTTACATTGTGTCGCCGGATCAGAAGCTTCCGGAGTCAAACAACTCCTGGCTTGCGAAGGCGAAGCATGAAATGGCGACTTTCTTCAACTCGTTCTTCATCGACTATAACCGAATCGGCGATGTGAGCGACGAGAGCAGCGACGCTCGTACCATCACAGTCTGGGTGGGCTCGGGTCGAGATCAGTCCCAGACACTAAAGGCGATGATTGATGAGTTATTCACTCCGGAGTCAGGCATTCAGGTGAACCTGGAGCTCGTTCCGATGCATACCTTGCTCCAGGCTACACTGGCAGGACAAGGTCCGGATATTGCCATGGGTGTCGGCAACGATATCCCTGTGAACTATGCGATGCGTAATGCAGTGAAGGATTTATCCAAATTTGATGACTTTGATGAGGTTGCGCAGCGTTTCAGGGAGAGCGCCATGGTTCCTTATGGCTATGGCGAAGGGGTATACGCTCTGCCGGAGCAGCAAATCTTCAATATGATGTTCTATCGCAAGGATATTCTGGAGGAATTGAACCTGGAGATCCCCATTACCTGGGACGATGTCTACAGCATGCTGTCCGTGTTGAGCAAAAGCCATATGCAATTCGGCTTGCCCTTAACACTGCAGCCGCAATATGCCGGCCAGAATATTCCGCCGAATCCGATCTACGGCTCGCTGTTGTTCCAGAATAACGGGCAATTTTACCGTAATCAGGGGCAGGAGTCCGATCTGGATTCCAAGACCGGTATTGAGGTATTCAAGACCTGGACTGAATTTTACACCGACTACAAGCTGGATAAGGAATTTGACTTTGCCAATCGCTTCCGTACAGGCGAAATGCCCATAGGCATCGCCGACTACACCATGTACAACCAGTTATCCGTCTTTGCGCCTGAGATCAATGGACTATGGGAGTTCGTGCCGATTCCGGGCACGGTGGGCGAAGATGGAGCTATTCACCGCGATACGCCTGCCTCGGGCACGGGTCTCATTATGCTCAAGGGGATTGAGGATGAGGAAGCGGGCTGGGAGTTCATGAAATGGTGGACCAGCGAAGAGATCCAGACGAGATTCGGCAGGGAGATGGAAGGACTTATGGGGGCCGCGGCCCGTTATCCAACGGCTAATATCAACGCGCTGGAGCAGTTGCCTTGGCCGATTCGAGATTATCAGAGTTTAACGGAGCAATTGGAGGACGTGCGGGGGATTCCCGAGGTTCCGGGGGGTTACTTCACGGGAAGACATCTGGTCAATGCCTTTTATCAGGCGGTAAATGAAGATGTGCCGGCCCGGGAAGCGATCATGGACTACGTAGAATACATCCAGGATGAGATTACCTTGAAGCGTAAAGAATTCGGGCTATCTAATTCCAGTGGACAATGATGGGGGATATCTATGGCACATTCACCGCTAATGAATGAGAAAAAAGGGGATGTCCTTTATCCTTCCAAGGAGCCTAAGACATCCTTATATTCCAGATTCAAGCGTGCGCTGGTTATACATCGGCACTCTTATATTTTGCTGGCACCCTATGCTATTTTATTCACCATGTTTACTGTACTGCCGGTATTGATGTCGATTCTGATCAGCTTCACTCACTTTAATATGCTTGAAATGCCAAAATTTGTGGGCTGGCAGAATTATACCCGTTTATTTCTTGAGGATGATATCTTTCTGATTGCTGTCAAAAATACGCTGCTTCTGGCGACGATCACGGGTCCGATCAGCTATATTGCGTGTTTCATTTTTGCTTGGCTGATTAATGAGCTGTCACCAAAGCTGCGTGCATTTATGACACTGGTATTCTATGCGCCGTCCATCTCGGGGAACATCTTCTTCATCTGGCAGATCATGTTCTCGGGCGACAGGTATGGCATTATTAACGGGCTGCTGATGAAGATAGGCATCATTATTGAACCGATTTTGTGGCTCAAGACAGAAGCATATATTATGCCCATTATTATCATCGTTCAATTGTGGCTCAGTCTGGGAACAGGCTTCCTGGCTTTTATTGCCGGCCTCCAGACCGTGGACAGAACCTTGTTCGAAGCGGGTGCGGTAGACGGGATTCGCAATCGGTGGCAGGAGCTGTGGTACATTACCTTGCCTTCGATGCGTCCGCAGTTGATGTTCGGTGCAGTGATTCAGTTGACAACGGCATTTGCCGTAGCTGATGTCTCGATTAATCTCGCGGGTTTCCCGAGTGTGAACTATGCCGGAGAGACGATCGTCACGCATTTGATCGACTTTGGCACGATTCGCTTTGAGATGGGCTTTGCATCGGCGATTGCAACGGTCCTGTTTATATTGATGCTGAGTACGAACCTATTCGTACAGAAAATGCTGCGGAAGGTAGGTGAATAGGGATGGAGCTTCCATTGAAGCTAAAGCTGCCGAGACGGAATCGAAAAATAAATCGCTCTCTGGGCGGCAACATAGCGATGTTCGGCTTCCTTGCCGTCGTCGGCGCCTTCATGGCCCTGCCGCTTGTCTATGCTATTAATAACGCCTTCAAGCCGCTCGATGAAATCTTTCTCTTTCCGCCGAGGCTGTTTGTACGAAATCCGACGATGGATAACTTCGCGGATCTGTTTCAGCTGCTGGGAGATTCGTGGGTTCCGTTCAGCAGATACATTTTCAATACGGTATTTATAACCGGGATGGGAATTATCGGGCATGTGCTGCTGGCCTCCGCTGCAGCGTACCCCTTGGCCAAGCATAATTTTCCAGGCAGAGGCCCCATGTTTCAGGTGGTTGTATTATCCCTGATGTTCACACCAGCGGTCACGGCGATTCCTAACTATATGATCATGTCGTGGCTCGGCTTGGTCAATACGTATTGGGCGATCATTATTCCCGCATTTGCCTATTCGCTTGGACTCTATTTGATGAAGCAATTTATGGAGCAAATTCCGGACGCTTTGCTGGAGGCCGCCAAAATAGACGGTGCGAGCGAATATCGCATTTTCTGGTCCATTGTTATGCCGAATGTGAAGCCAGCATGGATGACATTAATTATTCTGCTGTTCCAGATGCTGTGGGGCGCTGATAACAGCTCGTTTATTTATAGCGAAGCATTAAAGACCTTGAACTACGCAGCTAATCAGATCGTGCTCGGCGGAATTGCCCGTGCCGGTGTAGGAGCGGCGGTGGCGCTGATGCTGATGAGTGTGCCGATCACGGTATTTATTTTCTCGCAAAGCCAGATTATCGAGACGATGGCTACGTCCGGGATGAAGGAGTAGGGTCGGATGAGAACAATGAGATTAAGAACGAAAGTGATGTTCGCCATACTGGCTGCCCTGTTGGTTATGAGCCCTGTTGTCCCTGCCTCGGCTAACGTTCCTTATGAGAGCTACAACTATAACTACTGGGAGGAGCCGGTGCCTGCTCCAGCTGCCTATTTGCCGGATCAGGTGTGGTCGGGACGCAGCCTTGGGGTTGGAGATTTCAAGACCCCCTCTGACCTTGTAGTTAGTCAGGAGCAATACGTATACGTCCTGGACAGCGGCAATAACCGGATTGTTATCGTGGATGATCAGGGACGCTCTGCCGGTGTTATCTCCTCTTTCATGCTGGAGGGCAAGCAGGAGCACTTTAATAATCCGCAAGGAATGTTTATTACCGGAGATGGTGAGATTTATATCGCAGACACGGATAACCACCGCGTTGTTGTACTGTCGAAAGAGGGCGAGCTTCATGCCATCATTCAGAATCCTGAATCTGACCTGCTTGCTGCCGACTTCGTATTTAATCCCACCAAGCTGGCGGTGGACAACGCGGATCGGGTCTATATTGTAGCCAGGGGTGTATATGAGGGGCTTATGCAGTTTGATAACGAGGGCCGCTTCATAGGGTACATCGGGACGATCAATGTCAATCCTAGCGCCGCCGACTATATGTGGAAGATGATTTCAACCAAGGAGCAGCGAGCCAAGATGGCGCTGTTTGTACCGACAGAATTCTCTAATCTGGATATTGACGCGAAGGGCTTCCTGTATGCCACGAATATAGATGTGGAATCCAAGGAACCGATCAAACGTCTTAGTCCGTCGGGTCATGATGTTCTGAAACGCTATGGCTATTTTGATGTGAAGGGCGATATCAACTATTTCAGAATGGCTGGTATGGGCACAGAGGCCGGACCGTCCAAGATTATTGATGTGAAGGTGCGCGACGGAGATATGTTCAGTATGATCGATTCCTTGCGCGGCAGGGTGTTCACCTATGACGGAGAGGGCAACCTGCTGTACATTTTTGGAGGAAAAGGGAATCAGGCAGGAACCTTTAAATCCGTGACGGCCATCGATGAATGGAGGGATCGGCTGATCCTGCTGGATCGAACGAATGGTCAAATTACCTTGTTCAGAACGACTGAATTCGGCAGAAAAGTGAATGAAGCTGTGAAGCTGCATGCGGCCGGGGATGAGGACGAGGCAGTGGCTGTATGGCAAGAAGTCCTTAAGCTTAACAGTAATTATGATATTGCCTACATCGGGATTGGAAAGGCGATGCTGCTGGAGAAGAACAACAAGGCGGCTATGAAGTATTTCAAGCTCGGAATGGATCGCGACTACTACTCCGTTGCCTTCAAGAGACACAGGAAGGACTTGATGCAGCAGTCATTCAGCACGGTTCTAACCGTTCTTGCGCTGCTCGCGGCGGGTACCCTAGCCCTGAAGATAGTTAGAAAAAGAAGACAAGGGGGGTTGAGTTCATGAAGAAGGAGGATTTAACTTTTCCCCTGCATGTTATAGTGCATCCCTTTGACGGCTTCTGGGATATGAAATATGAGAACAAAGGCAAACTTCGAGTAGTTGCGTTAATTGTTGCGCTTGTGATTGGCGCGTTCATTCTGCAGAAACAATATGCGGGATTTCTGGTGAACTTTATTGATCCGAGAACTTTGAACAGCCTGAGTGATATCACTCAGATTCTGTTCGCCTTCTTTCTCTGGAGCATCTCCAACTGGTCCGTATGTACCCTGGTGGAGGGGGAAGGAAAGCTTAAGGACATTATGATGGCAACGGCTTATTCTCTTGTTCCGATTGTGCTTATCTACTATCCGACAACCCTGCTTAGCAATGTGCTTACGCAGGAAGAGTCAGCGTTCTATTATTTGCTGAATTCAATCGCATTGATCTGGAGTGTATGCCTGTTAATTGTAGGGATGATGACGGTGCATCAATACAAGGTAAGCAAGACACTGGTGACGATGTTCCTTACGATTCTGATGGCAGCGGTTGTGATTTTCCTAATGATGCTGCTTTATTCCCTGTTTCAGCAAATTATAGATTTCGCGGCCAACATCTATACTGAATTGATCTTCCGGAAGTAGAAGGGATGAGTAGAATATGAAGAACAAAAAGGGTGTGTTATGGGGAGGTATAGCTGCGCTGACCGGTGCTGCGATGATACTCTTTGTCGTTCTGTATTCCGGCGCTCCAATCTCTCCAAAGCTGCAGCAGACTCCGTCAGCCAAATCCTATGAAGAAGGCAAGGAATTGACCTTCCTGCCAGATCAGGCAGGAGGGGTGGCAGGCATGAAGCTGACGGCGGTTCAGGGCAGTCTGGGTTTGTATTACTCACCGGAAACGGCAGAGATTGCTGTCAAGGATCACGAGAGCGGCAGCATCTGGTATTCCAATCCGCTGAATCGGGGGGAGGATACTACAGCAAGCCTTTATGAGCAGGAATCCCTATCGTCTCAATTCAGTCTGGAGTACAGGGATGCCCGGACGAATTTGTTCCAGTTCCGCAGTTATCCGGACAGTGCCGCGAACGGACAGTTCACCGCAGAGGCCATTGATAACGGGGTAAGAGTGATCTACACGCTGGGGGACACCTCCAACAAGCTGGATCAATTGCCCAAATATATTACCGTGGATCGTCTGGAAGAAGCGGTGCTAAGCAAGCTGGATGAAGAGACAGCCAGATATGTATCGCTCCGGTATTACAAGGTGAAGGATAACCCGAATCTGCTGGAGAGGCTGGATGAACAGGTATCCAAGGAGCTCGTATTGAACAAAATGCTGGCGGCCTTCGAAAAGGCGGGATATGACGAGGAGCAACTGGCGATTGATAATGAGCAGAACGAGGTGGAATACAGCACGATGTCCTCGAAGCCTGCTTTTGTCGTGCCGCTGGAGTATCGGTTGAGCGGTAACGGGCTTCAAGTGAGAATTCCCATGTCCAAGGTAGAGGAGAACCCGGCTTATCCGCTGCACAGGATTCATCTCTTGGAATATTTCGGAGCAGCAGGTCCGGAGGCTTCAGGCTATATGTTAGTTCCGGATGGCTCGGGAGCTCTGATTTATCTCAATAACGGCAAAGTGACCGATGATCGGTATTCGCAGGCGATGTACGGAGGAGATCATACCCAGAGCAGCCGCAATCGGCTCCAGGTGGCGCAGAGTGCCCGTTTGCCGGTATATGGTCTGAAGAATGGAGCGGCGGCATGGTTCGCTGTCATTGAGGACGGGGATGCAATTTCCAGTGTGAATGCGGATATCGGCGGCAAACTGAACGCTTTTAATCATGTCTATTCCAGCTTCGAAATTCGAGCCGAGGATGATCTGATGATGATGTCAGGCAATAAGCTGACACAGGTCCGCCTTACCTCTAATGATAAGTATGAAGGCGACGTGCAGGTGGAATATCTATTCCTGCAGGGTGACGAGGCAAGCTACGCCGGCATGGCCAAGCGATATCAGGAGAAGCTGCTTGCAGGCAATGAATCGGGTACGATGGATGCTGCCGTGGAAGAGGCTTCATCGGACAGCCCGGATCTGCCTTTTCACGTGGATGTAGTAGGTGCTATTACACGACAGTCCTCCTTCCTAGGAGTCCCGTATAGTGATATTACGGCATTAACGACATTAGAGGAAGCAAGGCAGATCGGTGAGGAATTGAATGCCGCGGGCATATCCAATCTGCAAATGCGCCTGTTAGGCTGGTCCAAGGGAGGCATGAATCACAAGCCATCCGCTGCGGCTTTACAGGGAGAGGTCGGAAGCAAGAAGGAGCTGGCGGAGCTCACCTCTTGGCTGGAGGAACAAGGCGGCGGGCTGTATGCGGATGTAGCCTTCCAGAAAGTGTATCATGATACGCTCAGCTTCTCTCCATCTCAGGACGCGGCGCGTTTTATTACCCGTGAAGTGGCGGAGCAGTCCCCTTACCGCAGAGATGTGAACCGAATGAGCTCAGGGCTGTATGGCAGTTATTATCTGCTATCTCCGGCCAAGCTCCCCTATTTTATCGATCAATTTCTGAAGGGTGCTGACAAGCTGAAGGTAAGCGGTATTGCCTTGCGTGACCTAGGGGATGAGCTAAATGGAGACTATCGGGTAAGCCGTCCGGTTCATCGGCAGTTGGCTAAAGAGATTGTTGAAGGAGAGCTTGCGAAGCTTCATCATCAGCAGGAGCGTCTGATTATTGAAGGCGGCAATAGCTATGCGTTGCCTTATGCCGATTATGTAGTCAGGGCGCCTGACGGTTATAGCGGATTTAATATTTTGGATGAAGAGGTTCCATTCTATCAGATGGTGCTGCACGGGTATATCGGTTATGCGGGAGAGCCAGTGAATCTGCAGGCTGATCAAGACAAGGAACGGGCTCTGCTTAAAGTTATTGAATACGGTGCCGCACCGTACTTTGTGTTCACAGAGGCGGATTCATCGGAAGTGAAGTTCACTGCGTTTGATTATCTGTACTCTACCCAATATACCTCCTGGCTGGAGACAGCAGCTGAAATGTATAAGCAAGCCAATGAGGTGCTCGGCCCGCTGCAATCCGTGAATATGGTTGACCATCAGATGCTGCAGGAGGGTGTATATAAGACGGTATACGAAAATGGAGCGTACACGATCGTTAACTATAACGATTATGAGGTACAGACAGACGGACATGTCATTGAAGCAAAAGATTATGTAGCAGGGGGGAACATGCGGTGAAGAACTTTCATTGGACATTGGCAAGAAGAAGGTCCCTGCTGGGCATTGCATTTATTTCCCCGTGGCTGATCGGTTTTATATTCTTATTCCTGTATCCGCTTCTGCAATCGGTTCGCTTCAGCTTCAGCAAGCTGACCATTGTGGAGGGCGGCTATGAGCTTGCGGCAATCGGCTGGGGCAACTTCAAAAATGCATTAATGATCAACCCTACCTTTAATCGTCTTTTGACGGAATCGATTGTGGACATGATCGTGAATGTGCCGTTGATCCTGTTCTTCAGTCTGTTCTCGGCAACCCTGCTTAATCAGAAATTCAGAGGGAGATTGGCAGCGAGAGCGATCTTCTTCCTGCCGGTTATTCTGGCCTCCAATGCGATTGCGGCAGCCGAGGCTTCCGGCCTGATCAATCTGATTGGAGATAGCAATGCCATTAATGAGATGGGCAATGCCGCGTCCAGCTTTAACAGCGACTTTATTGTGATGATGCTGCTGGATCTGGGTATTCCGACGGGGTTCATTGACTATTTAACCGAAGCGATCATGCGTATCTACGATATTGTCAGCAGCTCCGGGGTGCAGATTATCATTTTCCTGGCGGCCCTGCAAGGCATTCCAGGGACCATGTACGAAGTTGCCAAGATCGAGGGAGCGACCGCCTATGAGACCTTCTGGAAAATCACGTTTCCTATGGTCAGTCCGCTGATCCTGACAAATATGATTTATACCATTATCGATTCCTTTACAACCAGCCCAATTACACGCACCATTTACACGACGGCATTTACGACCCAGGATTTCGGACTGAGTGCGGCTATGTCCTGGCTGTATACGCTAGTCATCGGCATCATGCTGATTGTTGTTGGAATCACGGTTTCGCGCAGGGTATTCTATTACAACTAAAATGGTGGTGTTCCAGAGAGGAGAACAGTTATGCAATTGCAAAAATGGGTATCCGATACACAGTCCATGGTGACAGGAAATCAGGGACATCGGTTGCGAAGCAAGCTGCAGAATGCACTCTGGTCTTTGTTCAGATACGCGATTGTGATCGGCATCTGCTTTATTATTTTATATCCAATTATCCGGAAAATATCTGTCGCCGTGATGGATAAGCAGGATATTTATAACCCGACGATTTTCTTGATTCCCCAGCATTTTACCTGGGAGAATATCAAGATTGCGGTCAAGGTGCTGGACTACTTCCCGACACTCGGCAATACGCTGCTGTTCGTTACAATAACGATGCTGTTATCTACGATGTCGTGTGCATTGGCAGGGTACGGGTTTGCGAGATTTGATTTTCCTGGGAAAAACATTTTGTTCTCCCTGGCTGTGCTCACAATTCTGATTCCTGCCAACACGCTGATGGTGCCGATGTATCTTCATTTCCGCAGTTTTGATTTCCTGGGTCTTATTCATTTACTTACTGGCAAGGACGGGGTCAATCTGATCAACACCTATTGGCCAACGACGATCTCAGCATTGACGGCGAATGGCATCAAGGCAGGACTATTCATTTATATTTTTCGTCAATTTTTTCGCAACTTGCCTAAGGAGATCGAGGAATCAGCATTGATTGACGGCGCTGGCGGCTTCAAAACCTTTTTCCGCATTATGCTCCCGAATGCTGTACCGCCGCTCGTAACGGTGCTGTTGTTCTCATTCGTCTGGCAATATAACGATTCATTCTATACCTCGCTCTATATGAGCCAGATGAATCTGATGCCGACAATGATCGCATCGATTTCAGCGAATGCCAACACGGTAATTCAGTCGATGCTGCCGGGCGGCTATGATCCGAACGTCAAGATTGATCCGAACTATATTGCAATGATCGTGGATACGGGTATTTTACTTGTCATTACACCGCTTATTGTGCTCTATATGTTTGTTCAGCGTTATTTTGTTGAAAGTGTTGAACGCAGCGGTATTGTCGGCTAAGAAAATGCGAGGAAATCCGTCTTAATCGATTTCTGCGTGGTTTCCGCCGCTTGAAGGAAGCGGGTGGTGTGATGTCGGTATTTGGGAGCAAGATAAAGCTCTGGATTATATGCGGAGTTATTGGCGTCATTATTCTGGGGGCAGCCTTGCTGATCGTCTCGGAGATGAAGAATGGAGGTGCTGAAGTGAACGCGAATCAGCCGATTGCGGAACAGTCAGATACAGGTATTAAACGCATATATGCCGATAATGAGTCGGTAGGTCAATATGAAAAGTATGAAATCGTGTTGGAGCTGACAGGAACATTTCAGAACCCGTATGATCCTGGTGAGGTAGACCTGGGTGCTGTGTTTACCTCTCCCTCCGGGGCAGAGTGGAATATTAACGGCTTTTATGACGGGGAACGCTGGCTTATTCGATTTGCCCCTGATGAACCAGGTGCCTGGGCTTATCAAGCGCACCTTGTTACACAACAAGGAAGATCGGAGTATAAGCAACTTGGGTTTACAGTGGAACCCTCCTTTAAGATCCGCGGGGGGCTAACCGTTCCAGAGGAGGGCGGCCGTTTTCTTCAATATCGTGACGGGACGGCATTCGTTGCTGTTCCCGTGGCCTATCCTTGGCAGGTGACAGAGGACAGACTGGATCAGCTCTCCGAGGCTGGAGTCAATATTATCACGTATTGGAATGGAAATTATGATGGTGCAGGCAATGGCGGAGGCCGTGAGCAGTTGGAGTCCTTCCAGACCGGACCGGGACGATATGATATGAATAAGGCTGATCGAATCGACGAGGTGCTGGATTGGCTGGAAGCACGGGATATGCAGATGAACTTCGCGGTCTGGCCGCACGATTCCCTGGCTCATAAGATCAACTGGCCGGCGACGTGGAGTCAAAGTGCTTACTCAAAATTAGGAGAAGCGGTAGATTTTTATAACAGCGAGGAAATGTGGAATTATCAAGAGAAGCTGTACCGCTATATGATTGCCCGATGGGGTCATAGCCCGTCGCTTGGCATCTGGGATTTAATTGTCGAGGTGAATGGCACAGACGGCCACATGCTTGGCAATCCTGCTGAGGCAGATGACTGGTTGAAGCGGGTAGATGGCTATTTCAAAGAAAATGATCCTTACCGTCATCCTACCATGGCATCCATGGCGGGGAATCGCGAGGATTACTGGGACTATGCCTATCAAACCGTAGATATTGCGGACCGCGAAAATTACTATGATCTTCATTATTCTGCTTATGCAGAGGATGTTCAACTGCGATTCGAGTCATACCGGAAGCCGATCTGGATTGGAGAGACAGGCAATATCACGGATCGTAAAGTATTTCATCAGGCGATTTGGGCTGCGTACAGCAATGGCCTGGCGGGCTTTCCAACCTGGTGGATGGAAGAGCATATGGATGAAGGCATGCTGGAGTCTATGAAATACGCTGCGCGCTTCGCCGAGCAGATGGATTATACGGAGAATCGGTCCCCTCGCCTGGCTGTGACGAAGTGGGGAGAGAAGAACAAGCTCTCCTCTGTGAATCTGCTGCAATTCGACACGTATTCCAGCTGGCTTCTCCCGGACTGGGCAGAGGCCAACAAGGACGAGAAGGGGATCGTCTATCCGCTGAACTCATCTGGTGAGGGAAGTGATCTGACGATTGAGACACAAATGCGCTTTGCAACGGATTCTTACGCACAAGGGGTGCTGGAGGGAATTCCGGCAGATCCTAACTGGTCGGGGTACGACTATTTGGAGCTTGAGCTTAAGGTAGAAGGAGAATCGGAGATCGAGCCTTCTTCGGTGAATAGGCTGAAAGCCAAAATCGTGCTTCATCCAGATGGACAATGGCGTGAAGCTGCAGATGACCAGGCAGCAGCTCTTGAACATGGCAAGTGGATTAATCTGAAGGTTCCTTTAGGTTCAAACTTGTCTGGCTCCTATTGGCAGGACGGGGAGGTCAGTAAGGATCATTTGCAGAAGATGGGGCGCATGGGGGTCAAAATTTTTGATCTTGACTCAGACGCAGAGGCCGCGCCAGTCCGTGTCAGCGTGCGCAATGTAAGGCTGACTGCTTCAAATCCGCCCGTGCAGCAGGTCAAGCTGCTGGAAGGGTTCATGATGCAAGGAGAGTCCACCTCTTATGGATGGGCAATCTCGGAAGAGGAAGTGTTGTCGGAGCAGCAGATTGTATTTGAGAATTGGGGAATGCTTGCGGCGGAAGTTACCTGGTACGATCCCTGGAAGGGTCAAGTAATGACGAAACAGACGGTTCAGCCGGATACGGAGGGACAACTGAGCCTGCAGGCTCCAGCCGGTTATGAACAGCAGGATATTGCATATATGCTGAAGCACTTGGAATAAGGCAGGCTGCGCGGGACACGAGACCGCCTTGTTGGGAGGTGCGCACGCAGAACAAGATCAGGACGAGTGAAGCTGGCGTTGTGATGAAAGCATCAAATAGAAAGAAGGTTAAAAGATGAGGACAGGGCAGCAGGTATGTCAACATCGCAGCAGACTGAACCGTACAGGGCAGCGGCTGAGGGAAGGGAAACTGACGATCGGCTTCATAGGAGGCTCTATCACGGACGGGAGGCCAAGACATAATTGGCCTGAACCAGTGACCGCATGGATGGTGGACCGATTCAAGGGAGTCAGGATTTGCGTTGAGAATGCAGCGATCGGCGCCACAGGGAGTGATCTGGCAGTACTGCGCGCCAAGCGGGATCTGCTTGATCGGGGCTGTGATCTGATTTTTGTCGAATACGCTGTTAATGATAATGACTTGCCTACCGAGCGGCGAATGGCAACAAGAGAAGGGCTGATTCGCAAGCTGCTGGCAGGTGAATCTGCCAAAGGTGAAGGAAAGCAGACCATGGATGAGCCTGTGCGGGATATTGTTCTGGTGCATACCATCTGCCAAAAAATGTATGAAGGAGTGCTGTCCGGACAGATTCCTGCTTCCGTGGCTGAGCTTGAGCAGCTTGCTGACCGCTATCGGCTTAATTCAGTCTGGATGGGTCTGCATGCCTTTGAGGAGGTGCAACGCGGAATGATGTCCTGGGAGGACTGGCTGCCAGATGGACTGCACCCCACCTTAAGGGGCAGCTACAGTTATGCGCAGAGTGTGATAGCTTTTCTGGAGCAGCAGCTGGGCAATGGGTTTGAATCAGCTCATATCAATGAGGGCAGGGATAGCATTGCTGTGAATTCAATACCGTTTGCAGAGGTAAAACATGAGTTGCCTGAACCGCTGTGCGCCCGCCACTGGCAGGATGTGTCTCTGTTACCCCTGAATGAGGTAAGGCTAGAGGGTCACTGGGTTACCAAGCGGTGGCTCTATTATGAGTGGTTTGATCAAGTGTTGGAGACGAGCACCATGGGAGCCAAGCTGCATTTTCAATTTACGGGACGCGGCGCAGTGTTAGCCTTTGACTTCGGCAAGTCCTCTGCTGAATTCAGATATCGCTTCGATGGCGGCGAGTGGATGGAGGAGCAGCGGGATCGCCCTGACTGGGCGGGAAAGGACGGTTGGCTGCGCTTGAGCATACTGGCAGAGGATTTGCCGATGGGCGAGCATCTCTGCGAGTTGGAGGTCATACGCAGTCACGATTCCGCTTCCTGGGGAGGGAATTTCCGTTTGGGCCTGATCGGGATTATCCGGTGAACAAAATCCATTGCCCGGCAAACCCGATTGCAGAAGGGACAGCAGAAAGAGCTTTCTTGCTTTTGCCCAGTCGAGTTGATACAATTAAGCTCTGTGAAAGACTAAGTAGAACTATATAAACTACGTAGAAAGGGCATAAGTGTGAAGTGTGCTGAAGAAGCGAAAGCGTTCGCCTTTGTGAGTGGATTTCTACCTTATAATAACTTAGTTCAATTAGAGAAATCCGCGAACAACAGCGATCGTAAGCACACTTCACACGTTGCCCTCAAAACGTAAAATTCAATAGTTCAATTTATATAGATAGACTAAGGTTTCGAGGCTCGGGGCACTCGGGAGAAGGAGGATGACATGGCGAAGAAAAATGATGGCAACGGCAAGGTGCTGGCCCAGAATAAGAAGGCTTCCCATGACTACTTTATCGAGGATACCTATGAAGCGGGCATGGTGCTGACGGGGACGGAGATCAAATCGATCCGTAACGCCCGGGTGAATATCGGCGATGCCTTTGCTACCATTCGTAATGGCGAGATTCACATACACAATATGCATATCAGTCCGTTCGAGCAGGGGAATCGGCACAATCCGACCGATCCGACCCGGACGCGCAAGCTGCTGATGCATAAAGCACAGATCAGTAAGCTGCTCGGCTTGGCCAAGCAGGAGGGATATTCCATTGTGCCGCTGAAGATTTACATCCGCAACGGCTATGCCAAGCTGCTTCTTGGCCTTGGTAAGGGGAAAAAGCAGTACGACAAGCGAGATGCCGCCGCAAAGCGCGATGCTCAGCGCGATATCCAGCGCGTATTGCGGGAGAAGCAGAAGGTGGCCAGATAATTGTATACAACAAAACCGGGAGTCCATGCAGCGGCCCCCGGTTTTATTATTTTTCAAGCTAAAGTGTTGAAAATGTTATTGAGTAATGGGTTCGTTCACAGTTCATTTCTATAGAAGAGGTTGTTCAAAAGTCGTCTTCACAGGACGGAGTTGTTCATGGAGTAAATTCGACATCGAATCTTGAATTCAGCTGGGCCTAGCGTATGCTTCCGTAGTATGTTTCTTGCAGAAACATTTCAGTTGCTCACGTAGATCTGTCTACGCTCCGCTACTCAGTCCCAGCTTCATCCAACCTTCTCGGTCCTGTAAACCCCAACTTTTTGAACTCGCACTAGAAGATTATAGTGCTGTCTTGGCTTTGATCTCATCAACAATTTCGCTCGTTGGACTAACTTGGCCAAATTCGTAGGCAATCACGCTGAGTGTTGTGCGTTGAATCTCATCCGCAGAGATTGCTCCCCAGCCCATGTCCGGGTAATCCATCGGGGCATTGGCATCACTCAGGAAAATAATCTTGTACTCCCGGTGGGCTCCATCCCGCACGGTAGTCTCGCAGCATACGTTGGTGACGGTCCCGCAGATAATGATCGTGTTCACATCGTTGGCCCGCAATATGGTGTCCAGATCCGTATCGTGGAAGCCGCTATAAAATAGCTTGTCTACAATAATGTCCTGCGGCTCCGGAGCCAGTTCATCGATAATTTCAACTCCAGGGATACCCCGCTTGAGAATTTCATTGGCATTCGGGTACATATCCAGGAATCGCCCTGTGTCGCTTCCGTCACCACGGACGATGTGGCGAAGATAGACTACCGGCATACCGGCTGCTCGGGCGGCTGCGTTAAGCTCCTGAATGTTCTCAATAATGCCTGCGGTACGAGGTACGTATAGCGCTTCATCCTCCTTGCAAAACACATTTTGCATATCCACGACAATGACGGCCGTACGCTTCGGGTCAATATCCCATCTGACTTTATTCTTGATGCTCATCGGTAACACTCTCCTTAATAGGTTGGTTGATTACGGGTTGCCTGGTTAGGCGGCTTCCGTTGGCATAGGGTCTTGTGGCTTCAGTGTCGCTTCGCGACGTTCCAACATAGGACGAATCCACACGTTGATCGTTGTATTCAGCACGATCAGCATAATAACGCCGACGAGCATAGGTTGAGTGACGATACTCTGAATGGCGAGCGGGAGTCCGGCAGTCAGTTCAGCCGGGAGATACATGGTGCCAAGGGAGATGATGAAGGAAGAACCGGCCACAGCCAGATTCAATTCATCCCATTTGACTTTACTCACCATCTGGATTCCGCTAATGGCAATGATTCCGAACAGGATGGTGGAGGCGGCGGACAGGACGGCTCCGGGAAGTGAGGCGATGAACAAACCTACCTTAGGGATGAGTCCTAAAATGACGGCCATCACCCCGGCGGTCATGGTGACATAACGGCTGCCGATGCCTGAAACGCGGATGATACCGATGTTTTCAGGGTAAGAGGTTGTTCCAAGCCCGCCAAACACGGCGCCTATGGTACAGCCGAGGAATTCCCCGAACAGGCCGCGGTTGACGCGGGAGCTATCGAGCTCTTGCTTGCCCCATTTGGTGAGGAGCGTATACATGCCGACCGCTTCGGCGGAGGCTTGCAGGAAGGCTAGCAGCATTAGGATGACGACGGGAATGGAGATGCCGAATCCAAAGGGGAAAATCTGTGGCAGGCGGAACCATCCAGCGGAAGCAACGGCTGAGAAGTCGACCGAACCGAAGATAGAGAAGAAGAGGGTGCCTACAATGATTCCCCAAAGCAGGGCGCCTCGGCGGATAATGGTGTTACCCCCAAAGATCATGCAGACGAGCACACAGACCACGGTAATGAGGGAGGCAGTAAAGTTCATGCCGATGTTGGCGCTGCCGAACCAGTTCTTGAGGCCGATGTCTGCAAGCTGAGCACCGATGATGACCAGCAGGGTGCCGTAAACGATCGGCGGGGCAATGAATTTATTGATGTGGCCGATGAGACCAAATCTGCGAATGGGAATGGCCAGCAGCATAAAGATGATGCCTGCTACAGCCATGGAGCCGAACGCTGTACCCAGTCCGACGCTGGCGCTAGCCGAAAGGATAGCTACAAAGAAGGCAGCGGTAGGACCTTGAACCACCGGGAGTCGCAGCATTTTGCCCGATTGCAGGATCGTCACCAGTCCCGTCGTCAGAAAGCAGGCTTGAATCAGATAACCGACGACTTCAAAATCAAGGCCCAGTGCCTGACCAATCAGGACCGGGAACAGGAAGATGCCGGTTAGGGCTAATAAATGCTGAAATCCATAAGTGACGTTGGCGCCGAAGGAAAGCTTCTCCTCGATACCGACCTGCAGGGTTTGGTTGTCTTCGTGTTCGTGATTCATGGTTAGTCCCCCTTTAAAATATAAATGGATAAATATTCAACATATCATCAGATGTTTGGGAAAAGGCGAGGTCATCCGATGTTTACAACATCAATGTTCTGTGCGGCGAATTGCTTGGCTTCCTCGCTGCTCTTGTTCACGATAGAGCGGTACATAGCTTCGTGATAAGCCGTATTGTCTTCATATTGCCGGGTATCCAGAAGGAGTTGGCTAAGCATTTCCTTCAGGCTTTCCGCTACGACCTTGTACATTTCGAGCAAGACCTCGTTCTTCCCAGCCTCAGCCACTGCGATATGAAAAGAGATATCTGCTTCTACATACTCGGCGTAGTGGCCTTTCTCCAGGGCTTCTTGTCTTAGATCCAGGGCGGATCGCATCAGAGCGAGGTCGGAAGTAGTTCTTCTTAAGGCAGCCAGGCCAGCAAGCTCAATTTCTAAAATCCGGCGAGCCTCCATGACCTGAGTATTGTTCTTCGGAGTAATCGCCTGACTTACGCCTGTAAGATCGGAGGATGCCGACCGGATATAGGTCCCATCTCCTTGGCGCACTTCCAGCAGTCCGGCATGGGTTAATACTTTTACGGCCTCTCGGATGGTGGATCTCCCCACCGCCAGTAGCTTCATGAGCTCGGGTTCAGGAGGTAGCTTGTCCCCGCTTTTGTATTGGCCGGACTGGATGAGCCGTTGCATTTGATCCAGCACTTCATCTACCAATTTGCGACGTGGAATGGCTTTGAACTCCGGATATGCCATTGTCGGCCTCCTCTCATGTCAGGTTTTATCACCTTTGGCGATTTTTCAACTCGTTTTCATGTGATGTTTCACAGTATAGGGGGCTGTTTTCAAAAAATCAAGCTATTTTTTTATTTTTATGTAAGGTAACCTAACATATAAACTTGACATAAGTTTTGAAATGGGCGTATTCTAAATGGCAAGGAAACATCTGATGATTGATGTTATAGGAGTAAAAGTAAGGATAATATGAGGTTGCAAGGGGCTTGCTGCTAGGGCAAGACTTCTTTGTGAAGACAGGAGACAGGATGGAAACTAGACTAAGCAGCCTTCCGTGGGTGCACACGAATTATTTAATGATCCGACTTTTACTGTTTGGAGCGGCCTTGTTTATTTTATCTTCTCTATATGTAACGGTGCCGCTGCTTCCAGTATTTGTTGATCAATTCCATATTGGGGCGGGCAAGGCGGCTTTGTCGGGAAGTGCATTTTCTTTGTTCTTCGCTACAGGTTGTCTGGTCTATGGCCCCTTATCCAGCAGAGTAGGGCGCAAACGCACGATGGTCATAGGTTTGGCCGTATTAACTGTTGCTACAGCCTGTGTTGGCTACGCAACCAGCTTTGAGCTGCTGGTGCTGCTTAGAGCCTTGCAGGGAGCGGCGGCGGCCACGTTCTCGCCGGTGGCTCTGACGTATGCAGGGGAGACTTTCCCTCCGGAGCAGAGAGTGACGGCCATCGGCTTCATCAGCTCGGGATTTCTAATGGCCGGAATCTTCGGGCAGGTATGGGCCAGCTCATTGGCTTCGCTGGTCGGCTGGCCTTGGGTATTCAAAGGCCTAGCTGTATTGTATCTGCTGGTGCTGCTGCTTCTGGCGTTATGGCTGCCGTCCTCTCCCGTACAGCCAGGCTTGGCACGGCAGGGGCAAATGAAAGGAACTCCGCGCTGGTATGTTGTGCTATCGCGGCGGAACCTGCTGCTGTGCTACGGCATTACTTTGACTATTTTGCTTAGCTTTGTGGGGATGTACAGTGTGTTGGGGTCACTTCTGAGTCAGGCTCCGTATTCGCTTGGTGATATGGATATCTTGGGGATTCGCTCTCTCGGGATGGTTGGGATGGTTTTGTCCTTCTATGCAGGCGGGATGTGCCGAAAATGGGGCAGGCTTCAGGTGCTTCGCGCCGGATTAGCGGGTTCGCTGGGGGCTTTGACCGTCATGTCCTTGGTGCAGCATCTGGTGCTGTATGTGACGATGAGCGTGGTATTTGTGGCAGGAATTGCCGTGGTGGTGCCGGCGCTAATATCCCTGATCGGGGAACTTGGCAACGAGAATCGGGGCGTGGCGACCTCAGTCTATACCTTTGTCTTGTTTGCCGGGGCCAGCGTGGGTCCGATACTAGCCGCAACTTTGCTCGGAAGCGGGCAGACTGCACTGCTGCTCCTTGTCTTCGCCGGTATTTTAATGGCGGCCTTTGCTTGTTCGCTGTGGGTTCGAGTGTCAGAAGAGAGGGAGGAGGGACTCTCTCAAACGGTAAAATAAGGCCGATAATTGTATACAACAAAACCGGGAGTCCATGCAGCGGCCCCCGGTTTTATTATTTTTTCAAGCTATTGTGTGTTGAAACATTTATTGAAGAGCTGCAGGCAGCAGCCGTTACATCGAGGTTGGCGGCTTGTTGTTCGGATCGTTCTCCGCCTCGAATTTGGAGCGGAAGCGATTCTGATCCGGCTGCTCGGCTGATGGCTGCTGATAGTTCTGCACATTCGGAGCCATATCCGGGCCGGAACCAGAGTGATCGGCAGGCAGGGTGTCTTGCACCGGCCCTGTGTCCTTGTTCTTCTTCTTGAACAGCTTCCCGAACCAGAGGAAGGGTGCAAAAATCAGGAACCAGAACTTTTTGATGATCAGGGTGATCAGTGCGATGAGGCCTGTTTTCTTGGCTACAGCAGCGCCTGCTCCGCCCAGAATGAGCCCCGTCAGACCTAAGGAAGATTTCTTGTCCTTGGAAGGATCGAAATCAGCGTAGGTATTGCCGGAGGTTACCGTCAGATTAGGGAGGATCTCGCTCTCAAACATGCTGCGGTCCGCGGCCAGGTTCTCCGGGTCAGAGACAAGAATAGCGGATATGTATCCGACACGGGTAAGGACACGCACATTGTAGTTGATCAGCGGCTCTCCATCAATATCGTGCAACAGCAGGGCCCAAGTCAGACTGCGAAGCGAGTCGTCATAGGCCGGCTCCTGGAACCATCCATCCACGAAGAGATGATTGTATTCCGGCAGCTCCTCGTTTGCCGCTTCTTGCCCGTCTTTATAGCTCTTGAGCAGGGCCTTGGCGTCGATGTCGGATTTCTCCTCGTCTTCGATATGACCGGTCTCATCATATTCGAAGTACACGCTCCACATCGTATCCTCATACGCAGGCTCTACATATCCGATTTCCCTGTATGAAGGAAGATCCTGAAAGCCTTCGATGAACGCAATCGTATCGTCCTCATCAAGGAAAAAGTAATTTTCCGGTAATGTCAGCTCGGCGATATTGGACAACCGAACCTTCTGACCGGATCCCTCAATCCAGTTCAATTCAGGCTCCACAGCTTCAGCCGCCGCGGCGAAAGGCATCGCAAACAAGCTGAGCAGGATTACGCAGGATAGCAAAAGCCTCGGCAGCTTATGCTTCTTGGTGCTGGAAATCATAATTTACCCCCATTATTAACGTATTATTCCAATAGGAAAATGGAATGCTATGATCTTACCATGAATGAACAGCAGAATGAAGGAATATTTATACAGTTATTGAGATTTTCTCGGCTTTTTATAGGGGTGAATTTGCTTTTCGGCTTGCGCCTTGCTACAATTATTTCTACCGCTTGGCACGGCTGCCAGTGATTCACCAGGCAAATTCCGCGTCATATGTGGTATACTACATGAAGGTTAAGGAAAGAACACAGCATTCATGCTTGGCTTGACCGTTAACCGGGAACCACCTTTTATTACGGGGGCGTTTTTGGATTCGACGGGGGTAGATCGAGCATGGGTAGCGGGTAGTGGGGACGCGGCCGCTTTATCAACGCTAAAGCCTATTAAATGGCAAACAACAAAACAACTACGCTTTCGCAGCTTAATAACCTGTGAGCGTGCTCCTCTCTTGCATCGCCCATGTGCCGGATGTAGGGGCTAACCTATAGTGGGATACGCCGATCGGTCTCCGCCTGGGGTCGACGGAAGAAGACAATCAGGCTGACCCAAAGGGAATCTTGTGACAGGGAGTCTCTAGGGTGACATCAAATCTGTCACTACACCCGTAGAAGCCTATGTGGCGTTGCCTTCGGACAGGGGTTCGACTCCCCTCGCCTCCATAAGAGACGCAGAAAGGGCCCTCGACCAAGGAATTGGGCGAGGGCCCTTTGCTGTTAGAGGCAATCGAGAGGAGAGCTGCTTTCAAGTATCTTTAGAGCTCAGGATATAATGTAGTCTTGGATCGGTTGGTTTCGATCCGATTCGCTCTAAATATCCTTCCTCAACGAGTGTTTCCAAGATTAACTTTGCAGTTCTGCCAATAAAATCAGCGAAATCTTTCGTAAAGACCTTTTTCCGCATCGAAGCAAATTCCAATGCTTGCCGTTGTTCAGGCGAGAATCCAAACCATTGTTCAGAGTGGAGTTCAATCCACGCACTTTCGCAGGAAAGCTACTGAAATGCTTTCCCTTGAACCGGGGGTCGATTGAGTAATAAATGGACAGTATTGGAATTAATGATATGGCGTCAGATGTCCATTAAATTTAGATAAAGAAAATGGGACTTCGAGGCTAATTTAACAAGAGGAGAGTTAATGGATGTTTTGAAAAAGTAAAAGTATCAGTTCACCAAAAGAAGCATGAACGTATTATTTCATGAAAAAAACGGTCAGTTTCAGATAAACTCTGAAAATGGAATAGATAAGTTAAGGTGCCTAACAAGGCACCTTTTTTATATATAGATTAATCATTTGTAGAATCAATAAACTTTACATTCTTAAGGGCATATTCCAATGCCATGTTTATGATTTCGTTTCGGGAACGGTTGCTCTTTCGGGCAAGCTCATCTAATTGTTCTTGAAGAATTTTTTCAATGCGGATCGACATCGTTACAGTCTTGTCTTCCCTTGGAGTTATGATGAACTCGTCATTACTCATATGAATCACCTCACGTATCAGTATAGAAAGAAAGTGAGGGATTATAACATAACACAATTTATGTTATAAAACGAATACAAATTGTAATTTAATTATGATACAATTATAAGTACAAAAGGTTGGTAATACAAATGAGAAAGAACACCTCGTTGCACCCCAAATTATCTTTGGTCCCTAGTCGGTATCTTTCGTATAGGATGGCAGCATTGATGGAGATTACTATAGACTCCATTCCAGGTGGAGCCATATTCTATGATGAATACGCAGACGATTTGTTTAAAGTGAAAATTTACTTGGAAGGCCAAAAGATCGTTGGCCCCATTTATGGCTATGGTCCAAATTCGGAAGAAAAGGAACTCGAAGTTGAACGACATATCAATCATTTGCTGCCCTATGTTCATGATGTCTGGGTCAAAAGAGTTTTACTAGAAAATTTGATCGTGGATGCCAGGCTTGAATTGGATGCCTATGATGAGGAGCTAAACACAGCTAGTCCCGTAGAGCTTGCGATAATATGGGAACCTCGCGACAGGAGTAAATGGTGGACATTGTTATACCTATCAAAGAGGGAAGTACTACAATACAGTAAGTATGAAGCACAAAGGAATCTTAATAAGTACGAGAAGATGCTAAGTGAATTATCAAGTTATGATGGGGAACCCTCGCGTAATGAAATCATAGACACAAAAAATCACCTGAAAGGGTGACTTTTTGTTAAAACATCCTATATACCTCTCGGAGCAGGAGCTCCGCCTGCATGGCGAGGTCCTGCAGATGGCTCCGGGGTATCGATGTGGATTAGCCGAGAAAGTGGTGGGGATTCGGGTGGAGGATTCGTAGGGGCACTAGAAAAAATGTATAGTTTAGAAGCATTTGATTATTACAGGTACAGATACAGATGAATTTAGAATATTATCTATTGAAGCTGGTATGATGCTCAGATATAGGGGATTTGATTTAAGAGATAATATTCTTTTGAATTCATCAGGAAGTGATAGCCGCATTGACGAGAATGATTAGATACACTTCAATAAGGCTCACCATTATGAACACCATCCGCAAAAGGATAGTGTTTTGTACTTTATGAATTAGGGACCGTGATGCAGTGAGCCTCAATAATCGAAACCATCTCTTGAAAATCAAAACGATGATTAACCATATCTACAGTAAAATCTTCGGCTTTCTTTATGTCCATCTTGAAGTGCAGGCCATTAAAACGTAGGAATACAACCAGTGCTGTAAAAGCGGTCCGTTTGTTTGCGTTGTGAAAAGGATGGTTTTGGCCGAGGGATTCAAACAAAGCTGCGGCTTTTTCGAAAATAGTAGGATAAGCATCTTCGCCAAAAGCGGAAGATTGAGGTCGATGGACAGCCGATTCGAGCAATCCAGGTTCCTTAACTCCAATGTGTTCCCCCGGGCTATATCGTTGAATCATGGCAACATTGATTGCTATAACTTCTTGGACGGATAAATAACGAATGGATGTCATCTGTCTTTAAGTCCTCGAAGCGTTTGATCGTATTCTTCAATGACATCCGTCAATGTATCCATGAAGTCCGCACTTATTCCTTCAGGCAAGGAGACTTTTGTTGACTTCTTAATAATGATTTCTCCTGTGGCTGGACTAACATCAATGGTGACGGTGTCACCTTGATCCAGTCCAATTTGCTTCAAAGCATCCGTCATGGTTATACCGAGGCTGTTGCCAAATTTGGTCACTTTCCGTTCCATCTCCATCATCCTGTTCATTAGGTTTCCTCCTTATCATCATATTCAATCGTTATAATAATTATACAGTTATAATATTGAGAAGACAATCAGGCTGACCCAAAGGGAATCTTGTGACAGGGAGTCTCTCGGGTGACATCAAAACTGTCACTAACCCGTAGAAACCCATGTGGCGTTGCCTTCGGACAGGGGTTCGACTTCCCTCGCCTCCACACAGAAAATCCACAACCGATCCCGGTTGTGGATTTTTGCTTCTTTTCCTCGATTGTTAATCCTATCCCAGCGGTCCCCACAGGTATATAACTTTACAGTGAACTTTTGCCGATGTTCAGACAGTTTATTTTTGATACTGCTGCCGCACCGCCTCCGGAAGATCCTCGAAGGAAATCTCTTCCCAGTGTGTGACGCCTCGAATCAGGGTGTAGTACAACTGGATATAAGCTCCTTCTTTCAGTTGCTTCCCAGCCGAAAAATCAAGCTTCTTTTCTTGTCCTTTATCATTATAGGCGGTTATCTCATAATTGTAACGTTCATTACCATCATGTACGCCGGGGCCGATTATCATCGAATAATAGACGGTTTTTCCCGCAGGATTTCCAGGTGTTAGCTTCTCCGGGGTGAAGAAGATCATCCACAAGCATGCTGCAATCACGATAATGAGCCCTAACACTAGCAATATTTTTTTCATCCAAAGTTCCTCCTAAGCGCAATCAGGATGTGACAATATCTTTGTTCTTTAGCCGTCGAATAGACATGGTCGCAAAAAGAATTATGAAAGCCATATTCATCAACCAAAACAGAATATTTTGTACGCTACTCAGCTTATCTTGACTCAGCACGCTCATGCCGATGGTGAGCAGCGAGAACGGGAAAAATACACCCGCTTTGACAACATACATACCCAGCCCGATAAAAACTGCGCACAGACTAATGCCGATAGGCGTAGCGAAGCTACGGATCCGCAGCGACAGCCCCAATTGCAGAGCGCAAATGGATATAGAAGCATACCACCCGCGTAACGTCCAGCCTATAGTCTCTAGCGGGAAAGGACCGGGTAAGGAGAACAGGGTACCTGCAAGCCAGTATAGTCCCATGAACAGTGCTTGTGCGAGCAAGATTAGAATGCTAACGACAATTAATTTGGCAAAATACACACTAGCGACTCTTACAGGAGAGGACAACACCATATTCCAATTTCGGTTCTGATGCTCCAGTCTGCATATATAGGAACAGCAGATGGCGATCAGGATAGGCAGAAAAAACTCCCCGTAAAACAGGCTGACCTGGGTCCACAAGCTGTACCAGCCGTTTTGCAGGACTCCTTGGTTCACATAATAATTTGCACATCCGATCAGCAGGCTTATGGCAGGAAGTACAGCGAGTACCAGGCCTATCCGGGAATGCCGCAATTTGAGCAATTCAGCAGAGATACTTCGTCTCATCAGATTCCCTCCTCAAATTTCCTGCCGGGTGACATGGATGCTTCCGGCGATATAGAACAAGATGGTCATGATTAGCGCAGCCACTACGATGCCAGGGCTTACAAGCTGTGCCATATAGCTGCCCGAAGGCTCAGCGTATAGATAAGTAACCGGGCTGAGATCCAAATAATAAGACCAGATAAAAATATGTCTGACAGCATCCGGGAACAGACCGGCGGTCATGCCGATGAAGCCGCCCAGCATCCCCAGGCACAGTGCAAAGGCTTGATTCTTGATGGCCATAGAAATCCATTGCTGAAGAGCCGTAATAGCGAGAGTCGTCAGCAGGCTGCCACCAATGAAGCGGCTCAGCAATTCGATAGGGAGGGCGCCGGGAAAGTCCTTTATCAAACCGAACACAATCATAAGTGCGCCCTGGGCAAGGATGCCGTATAGGAGAAGACTATTCGCGCAAATATACTTCGCTGCGTAGAGATGGCTGCGGCTCACATTGGTAGCAACAAGCATTTTCCAGGTTGCTCCTTTATGCTCCATATCACAGATCCGGGAGACGACAATGGCCGAAATAATCGGCATAAAAAGTCCGTTCATGGACGATATGCTAAAAAAGACAGATTCCCAGACGGCTTGATCCGGATTGCCGGCAATAGACCGACTGATGGACATGAAGGCCCACAGCATCTCCACGACAAGAAATAATATAATCATGGTCCATATTTTTTTGCGGCGAATTTTGAAGTATTCCAGCCCTAGTATTTTGATCACAAGCTCCGCTCCTTCCCCGTCAGCTCCAGAAATATATCCTCCAGACTTTTCTTCTGCTCCTCGATCCGGGTGACTGGAACATTATGTTCAACAAGCAGTCTGTTCATTTCCGCCACCTCTGTGTCCGCAATATTGGCGAACTTAAGCCGGCTGCCCATTCGGGCCGGACTGTAAGCTCTAGCGAGAAGTATCTTTTCGGCTCTAACATTGTCTCCGGTTTTTAGAAGGATGGAGGTTCTGCTTTCATGCTGAAGGCTTGCCATACTTCCCTGGAATAGCAGCTTCCCTTCGCTGATAATGCCCACCGAGGTGGCGATTTGTTCAATCTCCGAGAGAAGGTGGCTGGAGAGCAAGATAGTTATTCCATAGCGTGCAGGTAATGATTTAATGAGCTCCCGGATTTCACCAATGCCTGCGGGGTCCAGACCGTTCGTTGGCTCATCGAGGATTAGCAGTTTGGGGAAGGCGAGCAGGGCCATTGCGATCCCCAGCCGTTGCTTCATTCCTAGCGAGTATTGTTCAGCTTTTTTGTCTTTCTGATTTTCCAGCCGCACGATCCGAAGCGCCTCATCGACGTTTTTATCCGGCACGTTACGCAGGCGTTGCATGACCTTCATATTCTCAAGCCCCGTTAGATGTCCATAGTAGGAGGGAGACTCTATCAGCGATCCGGTACGTTGCAGAATGGACGGGCGATGTTTGCTCAGGCTTTCCCCGAAAATATGGATGGTCCCTTCAGAAGGCTTGATGAGTCCGAGCAGCATTTTTAGCGTGGTCGTTTTCCCCGCACCGTTTGGACCTAGAAACCCGTAGATTTCTCCTTCCTGAACATGAAGATTAACTCTATTTACACGATTAACAGCCTCATACGTTTTGGACAGGTTGTGCGTTTGGACAATAGTAGAACTACTCATATGAAAAGTCAGCTCCATTCAAATTTTTTGAAAATATAGGGAAGACGACAGCCGTTTCACCTTGGATATTTCCCCTCTGTTTCAACAGTAATGAATCCATCTTTCCTCAGTCTTAATAGAACCTTACAACAACCTTAAATAGGTTTGGGAAACATAGATAATTCGCATTTTTATGTATAATAAAAATCAGGTGATGCAGCTTGGACAATTTAAAAAGCAAAAAAATATTAATTGTGGATGATGAACCTGAAATCAGAATAATGATTGAAAGCTTTTTAAGAAAAGAGGGCTTTTTCCGCATTTATTCCGCCGCCGACTGCGCTTCAGCTCTGTCGATCTGCCGTACGGGCAAGCCGGATATCGCGATTCTCGATGTCATGCTGCCGGATGGTGACGGATTCTCACTGCTCTCTTCTATTAAACAGTTCTTGGACATGCCGGTTCTTTTTTTATCCGCCCGGGGAGAGGATGAAGACCGGTTACTCGGATTGGGCTTGGGGGCAGATGACTACATGGTGAAGCCGTTCCTGCCGCGCGAGTTGGTGCTACGGCTGACGGCAATTTTAAAGCGAGTCTACTCCTCCCCCGTGGCGGAGCGTCTATCTGCCTTTCAATTAGGGGAATATATCATTGATCTGGACAGCGCTATAGTTCACAGGAATCAGATAGAGCTGCCATTGACGGCAAAGGAGCATGCCATTCTTGTGAAGTTGTACGAGAACCAGGGCCGAATCGTCACGAGCGATGCCTTATGCCAGGCCGTCTGGGGGGATGACAGCTATGGCTACGAAAATACATTAATGGTCCATATCAGGCGAGTACGTGAAAAAATCGAGATGGATCCCTCCAACCCGGTTCACCTTCTAACGGTAAGAGGACTGGGATATAAGATGCTGGTGAAGGCGATACGCTGATGAGGGGAATCATTCGCATATTACGAGGGTTTGTCGCGACGACCATTTTCATCTCGATATTTTTACTTATTTTTAACTTCGTGGTACTGGGCATGCTGGTATTTAAGGAGATTAACCAGCGCCCGTCTCCGGAAGTCGTGCTCAGGCAAGTGGCCCAAGGCTTGAACAGCCAGAACGAAAGCTATGATCTGGACGAGCAAGTCACCGAACTTCTGCAGCACAATGAAGCTTGGGCTATGCTGCTCGGTGAAGATGGCCAAGTACAATGGGACTACCGATTGCCTAATGATGTTCCGCGAACCTATAATCTGGTCGATGTAGCCTTGTTTTCACGGTATTATCTTATGGAGTATCCGGTCTATATTTGGGAGCATGAGGATGGCTTGGTTGTGGTAGGGTATCCTAAGAAAAGTCATTGGAAATATCAATTCGATGTTCTTTCTGACTGGATGAGTTCTTTGCCCCTGCGGCTTGTGATGCTGTTGCTCCTTAATGCAGCAGTGGCCCTGCTGATCTCTGTCGTGATTGGAATGCGTCTCATGAGAGGGATACGTCCTCTTGTGGATGGAGTCCACAGCATTGCCAGGGAGGAACCGGTCCGGTTGAACTCCAAAGAGATATTCGGCGATTTGGCCCGGAGTATTAATTCCGCATCGGCTATACTTCAGAAGAAGACAGCCGCGTTGAAGGCGCGAGATGAGGCTCGCTCCAACTGGATCGCTGGCATCTCTCATGATATCCGAACCCCGCTTTCGATGGTTCTCGGCTATGCGAGTGAAATGGAAGATAATTTGGACCTGCCGGAGGAGCAAAGGCATCAGGCCGGTATCATCCGACGCCAAGGCGAGAAACTGCGCTCGCTCGTAAGCGATTTGAATCTGGTCTCTATGCTCGAATATGAAATGCAGCCGTTACAACTGAAGCACATCCGGCTCGCTGTTCTGGCGAGACAGGTTGCCACGGAATTTTTAAATAACGGGTTGGATGACCGGTATGTCATTGAATTGAAAATGACCGATGAAGCGGTTCAGATCAAAGGAGATGAGAAATTGCTGCTTCGGGCAATCAGTAATCTTGTCGAAAACAGTATGCGTCATAACCCACAGGGGTGCGAAATCACACTGGAAACCTCTCTATCCGAGGACCGTTCCCAATATCGCTTTATCGTAAGGGATAATGGACGGGGAATCCCGCAGGAGCAATTGGCAGAGATTACTGAATTGCCTTATTCATCAAGGAGAAGGAGGTCTGTCCAACAAGGTCACGGTCTGGGGCTTCCGATGGTAGCAAGGATTGCGCAGGCACATCAAGGCCGCCTTAAGCTTGTAAGCAGCGTGGACCAAGGCGGTCTAGAAGCAGTTATGGAATTTCCTGTATAGCGTCAGCACGAGAAATACAGAAACCCGCTTGCTGAGCGGGTTTTTCCTTTGATACCTAAAATAAAGTATGAAATATTAGTTCTCCGAATGGGGTTGCCGCACCAGCTCTTTGATTTCAAGATATTGTGAGTTCGTGATTTGATGGGATTGATGAATGGCGTTCAGTTTGTCTTCTATTCTTTCTAATCGGAGTTGCGTTTCATTTTGGAGTTTTTCGGTCTGTTTTTGTGTTTTGGAGTTATCCATCACGACTAGGATGGTCAGACCCGCACTAAAGATCGTTAACCCTCTAGCGGTTTGATTTAGATCGAATGTTTTCATGGCAATCATACAATCGGCCAATCCTGCTCCTATAAGCAGACCGCCGATCGTAAGAATCCCTGTTCTTTTCCATGGTTCCGGGATGATATTTAATGGTTCTTTCATGCGGAAATCTCCTTCAATTAGGTAGTAAACGTGAATAGATAGCTTAATTCTATAATTAATAAAATACAAGTTCTATAGTGAAAATAATCTATAAGAGCTGATTTGCAGTTAGATAATTCTGTACCTGTAGAGGCTTGAGTTGTCGTTGTTAATGATTTGCTTCATAATAGACTCAATTTGTATTTTATAAAGGAGGCCCGTAAGGATGAAGTCTCAACCCTTTGACCGCGTTAAAATGCCGCCGGGATTTTGGGATGGACTGCGTCAGATTGGAATCACAGCCCAAGACGTAGCCCGCACAGCACAATTGCCGCTGACGATCATTACGGAGCCCATTGTCACTGGCGCCCAATATTGTGCAATCTGGCAGGCTTATTCCGATCTGATTGGCGACACCGCCAAGGGAATTATTAAGCTTGCGACCGCCTTTGAGACGGCAAAGTACCCGCCTCCCGTCTTAGCGACTTATCATGCTCGCGACTACCGCGATGCTCTAAGGCGAATGGCCCGTTACAAACAACTGTGTCCCCCGGAAAGCCTGCGCATTATCGAGGACGGCGAGGATTGTACCATCGAACTGGAGTGGATGAATTCCGGGCAATCCGGTCCGCCTTTGCTGATGGGGATCACGCTGGCCTTCTTGCTGGAGCTGGGGCGGCGGGGCACGGGTCAACATTTGAAAGCGAAGCTCGTTGAATTCTCGGATTCCATGGGCGATGTACAAGCGCTGGAAGCTTACTTCGGCTGCCCGATCAAGATAGGGGCCGGGTGTAACCGATTGACTTTGTATCGAAGCGATCTGGACCGCTCCTTTGTCTCGTACAATGAAGAGTTGCTGGAGCTCCTGACCCCGCCCCTGGACCAATCTCTTCATGAACAGCAGCACACCCGCTCAACCACCGAGAAGGTAAAATGGATCATGAAGCGCAGCCTTATGGGAGGTCGGCCTGACATTCAGAACATCGCCAAGGAGCTGGGAATGAGCGACCGCACCTTGCAGCGCAGGCTTACGGACGAGAACACGAGCTTCAAGCATCTGTTATCGGAGGTCAGACATGAGCAGGCACGGGCGTATTTGGCAGACCCGTCGCTTGATATTCAAGAGGTGGCTTTTCTGATTGGATATGAAGACCAGAACTCATTCTACCGCGCCTTCCGCCAGTGGGAGGGAGATACGCCTGCGCAATGGCGTACGGAACATTTAGGGTCAAAATGAAAGCAATAAAATAACAGCGATTCTATTTTGGCGTGTTCAACAAGAACTTTGGCGTATTGTGCTAGTTACCTATAGATGCAGGCAAGGTATTATAGTCCCTATCCGAAGCATTTGACTGCTTTGAAAATGACTTGTATAGGAGAAATGCAGGATGGATATGGGATTGAACGGCAAAACAGCGTTAGTTACAGGATCAACGAAAGGCATAGGGAAAGCCATTGCTATTGAACTTGCCAAAGAAGGGGTCAATGTACTAATCAACGGACGAAATAACGAAGAGGTAGAACGAGTTATAAATGAAATAAAATCCGCTTTTCCGGATACCGCCCTTCTGAATGCGGCAGCTGATCTCGTGGACAGGGACCAAAGGGAAGCCCTATTCGAGACTTACCCAAGTGTCGATATTCTGATCAACAATATGGGCATCTATGAAATCATGTCCTATGAGGACGTTGATGATGAAGTATGGAATAAATACTTTCAAACCAATGTTCTTGCTGCAAACGCCTTAACCAAATTTTATTTGCCCGGCATGTTGAAGTGTGACTTCGGCCGTATTCTTTTTATTGCGAGTGAAGAAGCCGTTATGCCTTCAGGACAAATGCCTCAGTACGCCATGACCAAATCCATGCTCTTATCATTATCAAGAAGCTTGTCCCATTTAACCAAAGGAACGGAAGTTACCGTGAACACGATCATGCCGGGACCCACGCTCTCCGAAAATGTTCAGCAGATCATTGAGGGTGTGTATGCTGATGAGCAGATGACTTTTGCGCAAAAAGAGAAAGCATTTATGGCCGCAAACCTGCCTCAATCCGAAATTCAGCGGTTCATCCGGCCAAGTGAAATAGGCAGGCTTGCTACTTTTGTATGCAGCCCTTATGCCTCCGCATTCAAAGGTTCTCCAATCCGCATGGATGGGGGAATGGTGCCGACCATTATTTGAGGTTTAGTATTGTAAATCTACGCGGACACCCTAAGGGTGTCTTTTTTTACTGATTCGGATTCTAGTGCGAGATTCACATCAGAATTACGTTTGCTTCTCGGCTCCTCATCTCCATTGAAGCAAGACGAAAAGCCTTCAACCCTTGTTGTGGTTGTTGGCTTTTTATTGTATATAATAAAAATGCAACGATTAACGGCAAGCAAAGGAGGTCCTTGTTATGGCGGTAAATCGGGAACAGCTTCAGAATATACTCAGGAAGTCCAATCAACTTGCTCGTCAACAAGCCAAGCAATCGGGAGCATCCATTTACTATATAAAGAACAACAGACGTATTCGTGAGGATGCGAAAGGCAATAAATTCGAGATCATTTTCGATTCCCAGGGAAAGCGGATGGAGCGGGAATATTTTGAATAATTATAAGCCTGTCATGACGGTGTTAAGAAGGGGGAGAAAAGAGTGAATCTGAAGAATTTTGAAAAATATGTTTCTTCTAATATTGTGAACAGAGGTAAGGATTATTATTTAAACGATCATGTCATTAATGTGGAAGAGATGGATGACCGTTTTTATCGGGCGGAAGTAGAAGGCAGCGAGTATTACGAAGTAGCAGTGCGAATCGGTACCAGCGGTGAAATTCAGTTCATATCCTGCGATTGTCCCTTTGACATGGAAGCGATCTGTAAGCACGAGGTGGCCGTATTGATGGAGCTTCGTTCGGTTCTGGAAGACACCACAGTCAATCGCAAATCCAAATCGTCCAGGTCGCTGCTTTCCGAGCAGTTGAACACCTTGAGTAAGGAACAGCTGGTCTCCCTTCTGACGGAGTACGCGCTGGAGATGAGAGAAGTGAAGAATAGACTGGATCTCTACTTCATGAAATCAAATGAAATTGAAGATATGGGTCAATACGTCAAGATAATTCGCACCTATGTGAAGATGCATTCGGAACGAGACGGATTCGTTACCTATCGGAATGTTTCCCGTGCGGTAGTCGGAGCTGAAGAGGTGCTGGAAAAGGCCTGGCAGGCTGAGGATAAGGGAAAATATCTTCTAGCGGCACAAATAAGCTTCTGCGTTATGGATGAAATGGCGGATTTAATGCAGTCGAGCGATGATTCTGACGGCACAATAGGGGGGATCATAGAGGACTGTCTGCAATTGACTGCGACGTTGGTCGAATCAGCGGATTTACTTTCTCCGAATGAGAAACAAACATTATTGCACATGCTTCTGCAGGAAGCTCAGAAGAGTAAGCTTGGTGATTGGGATCTGCAATTGCTTGAAATAGCAGTTGAACTCGTCAATGATAAAGAGACCAGGCAGCAGTGGGAGGATTGCGTTCGGAAGCTAGAGCAGCGAGAGCACGGACAATACGAGAATTCTTATTTTACAACAAAGGTTGCCTTATTAAAATATCACTTGATCTGTCAGTTCGACGGCGAGCAGAGCGGAGCTCAATTTCTTCAAGCTCATATGGAATTACCGGATATCCGTGAAATGGCAATAAGAGAAGCGATATCACAGGGGCGCTTTGAAGAGGCACTGAGCTATGCCAAGGAAGGCGAGCTGCTGGATACCAAGAAAGGGTACCCTGGGCTTGTTGCCCGGTGGAAGAAATTAAGGTTGGACATTTATAATTCCACGGGCGGGTTGAAGCTTCAACAGCAATTAACCGAGGAATTTGCTGTGTCGGGAGAGTATGAATACTACTTACAACTGAAGGACCTGTACGAACCCGAAGAATGGCCTGATGTATACTCCAGAGTGTTGGCAGCGTTGGAGAAGGAACGAAGCTGGAGAGCCGACTCCATGTACACAAAGCTGTTGATTGCGGAAAATGAAACGACAAGGCTGCTGGAATATATCCAACGTCATCCTGGCACTGTGGTCGATTATTATAAGCACCTGATCGGTCAATATCCGTCAGAAGTATACGAGCTTTTTGAAGACCATATTGAAAGTACGATGGCGTATGCTTCTAACCGTAAACAGTACAAGCAGGTATGCCAAATTATTCGTAAGCTTCTAGGGGCTGGAGGACGGCAACAGGGAGAGAGAATCATGGGCAGTTTAAGACAGCGTTATGCTAATCGCCCGGCTTTCTTGGATGAGCTGAATCGGATTGATATTTTATGATATAACCATTTCTGTGAGTGTCTTTGGCGTCAGATCATTGCAAGGAGTGGGAGGTTTGACGTTAAACTGGAAGGAGGATGCAGATTGCCCAAGATAAATCGATTGAAACCGTTGCCGGATGCCGAGCTTAAAGCCATTCTCCGCGCGGCAGATGATATCATTGCCAGTGGGGGAAGGACACTGCTCTCGCAAATCTTGAAGGGCTCGAAGGTTCGTAAGCTGCTGGAGCTCGGGTTGGATCGAAATCCATCGTATGGTTATTATAAGGAGCTTACATTAGAACAGATTACGGAAAAAGTGGATCATATGATCCGGACGGGATATCTGGAAAAAGAATATATAGGCAAGCTTCCCATGATCGTGTTTACTCCGCTTGGCTGGGCCATTGAAAAGGAAAGGCGAGCTGAGGAACTTGTACAATCGTGGAATCATTGGCTGGAGAACCATATCACTCCGACCAGCATGGAAGACTTGAAGGATCGCAACCGAGGAGTGATGTTCTTGTTTCTGTACAAGATTTTGTGTACCGGAGATAAGAAGTATATACCGTTTTTAAAGATGTGGGAGAGTATTGATTATATAAAAGTGAAACAGGAAATTCGACGCGTAATCCAGGCGCTGAATGAAAAGGATACCATGACAGATTCGGGCTGGACACAGCTCTTAACGGAGCGGGCTCAATCACTGCTCGTCAAGTCGCGCGAGCCCATACTCTTGTTATGTCAATCATGTGATCGGATTTTCCTCTTCGATGATACGAATCCAGCCTATTATATGAGCTCGGGCCTGAACCTGCCGACCGAATGTATGAATTGTTACAGCGGTGACAACGACGATTAGGAAGAAGAAATGAATGTCTTGTCCGGGAATCTCGGCTAATTCAGTGATACTCCAACTAGATCAAAGCTGAATAAGGTGTTTAAGGAAGGCATACCGAAAGAGTGGGAGTCTTCTATCCTGAAGCACCGCACACATATGTAAAAAAGGCACTGACCTGATGGTAACCTAGTGGTCAATGCCTTTTTCCCTGTCCGCAATCAGGGCCTTATATAATCTAATCTATTTTTCAAACTTAGATTTGTCGTGAAGTTGTGCAAGGGCTTCTTTAGCCTTTTGTATATCGCTCAATCCGAAGCACCCTCTTTTCTTTATCGTAAGCAATGGTGCCTGACTGGATGCCCTTTAGAATAGTAAACCTGGCTATATAATTTAAAGCTTTTATTTCGTCTACAGATCTTGGGCGATTACGAGATAAGGACCAACCCTCTTCAATCGTCTTTTCTCGAAATTTTGCAACAGCGAGATTCACATCTGAATTACTGTTGTTTTTCTTGCTTTGGACATCTTGAAGAGAAAGCTTTCGCATGTGATCCCTCCATTCATTCGATAATATCATTATAAACGAACCTGTAAATTATAACCATGGCTTGAATGGGGGCTACTCGGGTGGAATCATTCTGCCATTACATCCGTAGAGTCTAGCGTGGGGTTAACTTATTATGGAAGTTGTACTAGAATAAAATTGTACCTACACCGTAAAGGGCCCAATTGAGGTTGCGCCTATGACAAGATACATAAAGGAGAACTGAGATTATATTATGCAGATGATAATAAGAGAGAGCAGACAAACAGATGAGCACGATATTGCAGAGGTAATTATGGCTTGCCATTGGGAGTCGCCTGTTGCGGATCATGAATTGCTTGCACTACGGTGGATAAGACAATTCATTGTTACGGAGCCGCAAAATTGTTATGTTCTTGAGCACCCTGACACCCGCAAGGTAGTAGGGTATATCGTTTGTGCAACGGATACAATTGCATACGAGAGTGAATTCGATAAGACTTATTTTCCCAAACTAAAAAGTCGGTTTGATGAGCTTGAAGCACAAGCCTTCGAATACCTTGAGGAGAATCGGAAGCTTTTATTGTTTACGCGGATTCATGAAACGGGGATTAATTTGGCCAATTATCCGGCGCATTTGCATATTAATATACTTCCAGCGTATCAGCGATCAGGCTATGGGAGTATGCTTTTGTCAGCCTATGAAGAAAATCTTCGAAAGCGTCGTGTGCCGGGCTATCATTTAGGTACTGCGGCTGGTAATACCAAGGGGCTGTCATTTTACAATAAGCATTCTCTTGATCTGCTTCATACAACGTATGAAGATGGCAAACCAGCAATCAGTATATTGGGAAAAAGACTATAGAAGCATAAACTTTCATAGAATTCATTTTAAAGGGTGATGGCTGATGAGGAAGCTTGCGATAAGTATTGCTGTAATGATATCTATAGTCCTTGCGGGTTGTACACAGGAGGAACATCAAACAACTCAAGAGTCCTTATCCAATATAGAAGCATCTGTGGAAACGCCGGAGCCGACAGGCAAGCCCCTGAATGATTTGGCTAATCAACAATTCTCCGTCCAAACAGACCAGATTAGTGAAGCTGATTACGAAACCATAAAGAGCTTTGGAAAAGCCTTCGTAGATCTGTATACCGGAGCCGTTGCCGAACAGGAGACGGTGTCCTTTGACAACTACATCGCTAATGAGAATCTGCTCCACTTCACGAATAAAATGCTGGAATTAGAACAACGGCAGGAGTTAAAAGGAGGCATTGGCGTGATTTTTGGCCTGAATAATGAGTTTCAGCAAGCGGAGATCGAGAAGCTGGACGACAACCTTTATCGTCTAAATTTGGCTTTTTCAAACCAGGGTTCCGGAATGAGTTGCCAACTATTAGTTCAGGCTGACCAAAAGTCATTGAATATTGTGGATTTGTATTTTGGAAATAAAGATGGCGTAGATACGACGGTAACAGGCCACCCGGCTGCAAGAAAACTGGATCATCCTGAGCTTTGGAATGATCAAGTCTGGGTTGATAGTGTAATGGAGAAGCTTGAAGAATACGACCTCCCATCCTCATAATATAGCAGCAGAAAAGCGGCCTTAACCGGTTCGCTTTTTTATTTGTGTCCAGGCAAGCCTGCGTGTATCATCTCCCTGATAAATAATCATTAACTCAGAATAAAACAAATATGGAAAAATGATTATTTCGGAACTGCCTCAAGGCTGATATGCTTGGGGTAAAAAATTCCAAAAAATGTAGTTTTTAATCATGTCAATCCAATCTCCTGCTTTAAGAGGAGTTTCTGTTAATTAAGGGCCCAACTGGAGAGGTACCTTAAATTCCGGTTTCAGCTGTCCGGACAGTTGAATCACAAAATCCATCTGTGAGAGGGGGAGGCAGAGAGCTCGAATTTATTGCAAGCGTTTACAAGTTGACTAGTAACCAAAATAAGAGGAGGAAATGAAATGAAGAACAGTATTGCTAGGGTAACCGGCATGGTCTTGATGTTTTCTCTGATCTTATCTTTACTGGCAGGAGGATGGGGGAATACAACCGCCCTCGCTGCCGGGGTGTCAATTATCGATGGAGGAGGCTGGAATGAAACGGCATATGTAAAATGGTCCCCTGTAAGCAATGCGGAAGGATACAATGTATATGTTAAGCCCGCAGGCGCATCCGATTCCAGTTATCAGCAACTAGATAATGAGTTGATCCGGCAATACCCTTCCTATTGGAGAGCGGATGCCGTAGGCCTTGCGGCCGGAAGTTATGTGATGAAGGTAGAGGCCAGGCTGGCGAACGGTTCATCGGTAAATGCCGTTTCCGGTAATCTATCTGTAAAGGCGTATGATCGGTCGGGCTTTGCCTTCTCCTCCAACTCGCAATATGGGACAGGCTCGGGGGCTTACAATGATAACGGAACACTTAAGAATGGCGCTCAAGTGATTTATGTAACCTCCAAGACTGCACGAACCGTAACCCTTGATGTGAAGATCAATAGCTCTGGCCGTGTGCAGACGGGCGTTGGTATCGAGGAGATTTTGACCCTGAGACAAAAAGGGTATGATACAACCCCGCTTGCTATCCGCTTTATTGGAAAAGTCACGGGTGACGACATGAGCGGACAACTGAACAGCAGCGGCTACCTTCAAGTCAAAGGCAAAAATAATTATTCAGAAATGAATATCACGTTGGAAGGGATCGGAGACGACGCTTACGCTTACGGGTGGGGACTCCTTCTCCGTTATGTTGGGAATGTAGAAGTGAGAAACCTGGGCTTCATGCTGTTCCCTGACGACGGGATCTCGATGGATACGGGGAATGTCAATGTGTGGGTTCATAACAATGATCTGTTCTATGGAGCCGCAGGCGGAGATGCGGACCAAGCCAAGGGAGATGGCTCTACGGACCTGAAAAAGGGCTCGACCTACATTACAATCTCATACAATCACTACTGGGATTCGGGAAAAGCATCCCTGGTCGGTTTGAGTGAAACAGAGGAATTCTTCGTCACCTTCCATCATAACTGGTTTGATCATTCGGATTCCCGCCATCCGCGCATCAGAGTGGCATCCGTTCATATATATAATAACTTCTATGACGGAGTCTCTAAGTACGGTGTCGGGGTTACCACTGGAGCTTCGGCCTTTGTGGAATCGAATTATTTTAGACATGCCAAATATCCGATGCTCAGCTCCTTGCAAGGTACAGATGCTTTAGGAGTAGGAACATTCTCGGGCGAAAATGGGGGCGTGATCAAGGCTTATAACAACACTATCGTGAATGCGGACAGTCTGATCTATGCCAACTCCAATGCCGGAACCGCTTCGGCTAATGCAACCTCCTTCGACGCATACCTGGCTTCCTCGAGAAGTGAAACCGTGCCAAGCTCCTACAAAGCATTGAAGGGCGGAACGGCTTATAATAACTTCGATACAAGTGTTGATACCGGAGTAAGCAGCTCCGACATTGATAACGTAAGCCATGTGGAACAAATCGTCACCGCTGAGGCTGGACGCCTGAACAACGGAGACTTTACATGGACATTCAATGATTCCGTTGACGACACATCCTATTCGCTCAATACGGCACTAATGGCTCAAATAACTAGCTACAAAACACAGCTTGTATCCGTTGGGGGGAATTCAACTTCTGATCCGGGTACAGACCCCGGTACGGACCCAGGAACAGATCCTGGTACAGATCCAGGAACTAATCCAACGCCTGGTGAGCAAGTTCATAATTTTACCGCCTCCGGCTTAAACAGCAGCTTCTTCACGATCGCGGGGAACCTGTCAACAACCAAGGGAACCGTCACATACAACGGATTGACGCTCACCCAGTGTTTGAAAATCGAGAGCTCAACCAGCATAAACTTTACCACCACGAAAGCTGCGACGTTAACCCTGGTATTTAACTCGTCCGACGGAACAAAAATTAAGATCGATGGAACGAATTATGCTATGACTGGCGGGATCGTGAGCGTGCCGCTTACGGCCGGAGCACATAGTATTACGAAGGCCGATGTTACTAATCTTTATTATATGGTGTTGGAGTAGGTTGGAAGAGAGGGGTTACATGGGGGACGAACTGGGATTCGCTCCTCCTTACCTCTATATATAGTATCAATGACGGACACCATTCGGTGTCCGTTTTTGATAGGTACTAAGCGAGTGAAGTTACAAATAAAGTAACCTGTACCTCTAACAAGGATGGGACTAATAGAATAATGTCAATATAGGAGGGAAATTAATCATCTTTGGCGAATAATGCTAGAAGTGCCCTGCTTAAGTACATATTTTAAAGAAATGTTGTGTATTCTTCACTGATATTGTACTGTTCTAGTATAACGGGAACGTACGTTTCTATTATTAATATCTTGGATGTAAATTTAATGCTTCAAGGAGGAGCTTTAATGAAAAGTATTAGAGCTATTGGTTGGCGCGGTAGGCTTGCACTCGGGACAGAGAAAACGTGATTTAAGCATGTTGGGTAATTGAATGCATTTCTTATTCTTGCTCAGCCCTACTGCGGAATAGATCAAATTCTAAACGTGGCCTTGATCCTAATGAAATATATTTTTCCTGAAAAAGAAAGAGATATACAAAGACCAGCCGTGTTTGATTTAAATCCATCCTATTAACATAGATAGGGAACCTAATCTTCTTTAACTAGTTTCAATTAGTGTTCATGAAATCCTATATCGTCAAAATCGTGAATATCCATATTATCGAGTGATACTGCGTTTCTAATAAATATTAAAAATTTGTATTATTTCTGTAGCTTAGATTTGTTTTAAGACAAGGGCAAATGATGCTTTGAAATATAATACTCTTAAATTAAGGAGGGATAACAGTGCGCGAATCTGTTGTATTTAGGCCAAGGGCTAGATTAATGTCTCAACTCGGTGAACAATTAATTAAGGATGAGACAATAGCAGTTTTAGAACTTGTAAAAAATGCATATGATGCTGATGCAAAAAATGTTAGAGTTACGATGGAAAATGTTGATGATTTAAGTTCAGCTACTATTATCATTGAGGATGATGGTGATGGTATGACTTATGACATAGTCAAGAATATATGGATGGAACCCGGAACTGATCATAAAGAAAAGAAATTAAAGGAAATGATTGAAAAACAGGAGAAAAGTAAATTAGGAAGATTACCTATGGGAGAAAAGGGAATTGGTAGATTTGGTGTACACAAATTAGGTCATAAGGTGACTTTAATTACCCGCTCTATGGATAACCCGGAAGTTTTTATAAGCATTGACTGGTCAGTGTTTAATTCAAATGACTATCTATCGGACGTGAATGTCGATATTGTGGAAAGACCTCCGGGAAGATTATTTTTAGATAATAGTGTAACAGGGACCCGTTTAATTATTGAACACTTAAAGTCTTCTTGGACTAGAGGAAAAGTTAGAGACCTACATAGGGCGATTACTTCCCTAAATTCCCCCTTTGAGGCATTAGATTCATTTAAAGTTAAAATGGAAATTAGCCGGCCAGAATGGCTGGAAGGCATAGTTACTTTTGAGCAAATAAAAGAAAGCGCACTTTTTCACGCGGAAATGACTATAGAGGGAAATAAAATTCTTGAATATAACTATAAATTTACCCCTTGGAGGATACTGGATAAACTTGATAGAAGATCACATTATGAGGCTTCAATAGAACTAAAAAAACAAACCGTAATTAAGGATAAGGATGGAAAGAATAAAAAGGCTTTCGTCCCGGTAGATCTATCAGATTATAGCATTGGTCCTGTTAAAATTGAATTATTGGGCTTTGATTTAGATTCAAGTCTTTTAAAGCTAGGGGAATTCACCGATACTTCTGGGTTGAAGAAGTATTTAAATACAAATGGTGGAATTTTTGTATACAGAGACAATATTAGAGTGAACCCTTCTGAAGATGGTGACTGGCTAGATCTGAATGCAAAGAGGGTCAATAGCCCAGCTGATAAAATAAGTACAAATATTGTACTTGGAAGTGTCAAAATTGAAAGGGATAAGAGTTTAGACTTGGAGGAGAAGACAAATCGGGAAGGTTTTATAGAGAATGTAGTATATGAGAGATTTCGAGATGCGGTACTTTTAGCTGTGGAAAAATTTGAGCACGACAGAGCAATAGATAAGTATTTGATAAGAAAATATTATGGGTCTACATCTAAAAGTGAGCCTGTTATTGCAGAGGTGAGTTTATTACGAGACAAGATTAACTCCAAGGTCTCAGATACTGAGTTACAACGAGAAATTATCGGACGGCTAGACAACATAGAACGTGACTACAAGCGTATTACAGAAGTTTACCAAAAAAGCTCAAGTATTGGTCTAAGTATGAGTATTGTTTTACATGAAATAGATAAGGTTATTTCTGAACTGAAGTTAGCAATTGATAAAGATGAATCTTCTAAGCATGTTAGATCATTAGTAGAGAGACTGGGTGGTTTAACTGATGGCTATGCTAATGTTGTCAGATCTCGAAGTTTCAAGAAATTTAACTTTAAAAAAGTAATAGATCAAGCATTATTTTTGGTGGACTTTAGATTAAAAGCACATAATGTTACTGTTGAAAGGAGATATCTCGAAAAGTCAAATGATTTTGTTGTTAAAGGAAATGAGCATTTAATAACCAGTAATATTATTAATATTATTGATAATGCGATATGGTGGTTGAGTTATGTAGAGGAGCCTCACAAAAAAGTTCTCTTTGATATTACAAGAGAAATTTCGGGGTATGTCACCATTGTTATAGCTGATAATGGTAGGGGATTTACAATTCCAACAGATATGATAACAAAACCATTTATTACTGATAAAACTGGTGGAATGGGATTGGGGTTACACCTAGTTAGTGAGATTATGAAGCAGCATAATGGAAGGATTACTTTTCCGCTCTTTTCAGATTTAGAATTACCTAATGAATATAAGCATGGTGCAATTATTGCTTTGTCTTTTAAGGAGGAAGAATAAGTTTGGAATTAAAATCTATAGATAAGGTACTCGTAATAGACGATCGAATTGAAGAAGCATTACCTATTATGAAGGCGTTATCCTCAAAGGGTGTCTATTCTTTATTTTGGGACACCCAATCTTCTACAAAACCTGAAACGCCTTTAAGCGGCATTCGGTTAGTCATACTAGATATGAGGGTTACTAGCTCAAACGATTCTCACATAATCAATCAAACATTATTCACTTTATTAAATCATGCTATCAGCCAAGATAATGGACCTTATATTTTATGTGTATGGAGTAAGCATACTAGTGAATATTACGCATCATTTTGCAAGACTATTAGAACAGTGAGGGTTCCTCAACCATACTTAATAACCAGTTTGGAAAAAAAGAATTTCATTAGAATTGAGGAGGATATTTACAAGGATACACAGGAACAATTAGCGAGTGCACTATCTAACCTTGATTCTTCGATAGCAGATGAAGTTTTAGATATATTTGAAAATATCCCGGTCGGATTTGAGGATCGAGAGTTCGATGTTGAAAACTTACTGAAAAAATTGGACGAAGAGTTAATTAAGATGAATTCGTTATCAACATTGCTATTGTGGGAGAACACAGTATCAAAAGCAGCAAATTTACTTGTTAATAACATGGCTAGGCTATCTTCAATTGATATGGACTGGGATAATAATATTAAAAATATTATTTTCAGACTTGCTCTAGCAAATGGAGGAAAGTCACTAGAAAATAATGTCGTGACTAATGAATATATTATGAATGCATTCTCTTCTTTAAGTCAAATGCTTCCTGACGAATTATTGACTCAAATTAGCCAATTGAAATTTGAGGAAGATAGATTTCAATTAGCTAGTAATTCAAGTGTTACCCATTTAGAAAAAGGTTTAACTTATTCAATTTATAAAACATCAAAAGGTTTTAAAGTCAATAATTGTGACGGGAAGGAGATTCTAACTTTTAAAAAAATTGGAGAAGCCAAAGTAGTGAAAAGTGCAGACAGAGATATTATTACAAAGTTGTATGAAAAGTATCAGTATACTTTGGGATTTGCTAATACCAAACTTCTTTGTCAGAAATCTCTTGCTTCACATCCTGATAAGCCGGGGAGGTTATATGTATGCCAAGATAAAATTATTAAAGATGATATCACCAAGCATGCATTTAAGAATATTTTCGAGGAAGCAAACTCTATTGAATTAGTATACTTGGATATTTCCTCTGCTTGTGATTATGCACAAAATAAACTAGTAAGGAAGCGCATTGTATATGGGGTTAAAGTACCCTTGAGGCAATATCTAATGTCTGAATGTAAAACATCAGATTCATTATATACTACACCAGAATTACTGGTGGGAGAAGAAAACTGTAGGTTTGTTTTTAGTTTCCATCATATTTCTAATATTCCTACTGAATATTTAAATAAATCCAACCTTGAAGTGCTAGAATTTAGAGAAATGTTTGTAAACGAAATTAAGCATCATTTGTCTTCATTTATTTCAAGAATTGGGATCATAAAGTTGGATTAATAGGAAAAAAATTTACTAGGTTACAAGGTGAAACTCTCCTAGTATGATACTATATTATATCTAGGTTAAGGGGTATTATAATGAATTTTTTAGATATTTTCTCAGGTGCCGGGGGTCTTTCGGAAGGTTTTCTTAGAGCAGGATTCACCCCAGTAGCCCATATTGAGAGAGATATATATGCTTGTAAGACATTAGAGACCAGATCAATATACTACTATCTTAAAGGAACAAACCAGTTGGATAGATACAGGAAGTATCAGCAGTCGTACTATGCCTCTAATGTTGAAAGAAATCGAGAACGGGCCGAACTTATAAATGCAGTCCCAGAAAATAAGTTAGAGCCTATAATGAATTTGGAAATATCAGATGATACATTACCCTATATTTTCCAGAGGATTGATGAAAGATTAGCACATCTTCAGGAGGAGAAAATTGATTTAATTATTGGAGGTCCCCCTTGTCAAGCATATTCCTTAGTCGGAAGAGCACGGGATGAAAACGGTATGGAGGAGGATCCAAGAAATTATTTATACAAATTATATGTCCGTTTTTTAACAAGGTATCAGCCAAAGGCTTTTGTATTTGAAAATGTTCCAGGTATCTTAACAGCATTTAAGGGAGCGCTATTTAAAAATATTCAGGCTTATATGAAAAGGGTAGGGTATAATATTCAAGCTAGGCAGTTAAACGCTAAAGACTTTGGGGTTCTTCAAGACAGAAAGCGCATTATCATCGTTGGTTGGAGAAAGGATATCGAATATAAGTTTCCTTGTACAGAGGCAGTACAATATAAGTATAACGTTATTGACCTGCTTTCTGATCTTCCTAAACTTCAAGCAGGTGAGAGATCAAAAAATATACTTTATAATTTACCCCCAAATCGGTTGCTTATTGACTCTAATATTAGAAGTGATGATGATATTGTTACACACCATGAAGCAAGAAATCATGTTCAAAGGGATTTGGATATCTATAGAATCGCAGTACAAATGTGGGATTTAGAGCGCAGACGTTTAAAATATCCTGATCTTCCAGAAAAGCTAATTACACATAAAAATCTGACTTCTTTCCTAGATCGTTTTAAAGTAGTTGCTGGAAATCAAGGATTTTCACATACAATTGTGGCTCACATTTCAAAAGACGGTCATCACTACATCCATCCGGATATTACACAAAATCGTTCATTAACAGTAAGAGAAGCTGCAAGAATACAATCATTTCCGGATAATTATTTTTTTGAAGGACCAAGAACATCTAACTTCATGCAAATAGGAAATGCTGTTCCCCCCTTAATGTCTGAAAAGCTCGCTAGTTGGTTTAAAGATCATCTTACAGTTTAAAGCAGTAGCAGCTTGAATCTAGAGTCAAAGATAGACCAAAGTCGATTTTAAGACTTTAATTCTATAATTCACTTAAACAATTTGATAGATAATGGTTTGCTTAAAATAAGAATTATTAACATTCTTATATCACGAATTTGTGCCACATTTTCTGTCGTTTAACGAATGCAAAACTAGGGCTATTCTATAAGAGGAGTATCACTTTTGGAATAGCCCTGCGTAATTGTGGCATCAGGAACACTTCCCTTGCCTTTCTCCTATAGATTAAATAGCAATTCAACAGATGCATTTTCAGGAAGTACTTCTTCAAGAAAGGTAAAGAACTTTGCAGGTGAATAAGAATACAGCCTGGATATTAACAGCATAGCATTGGCAGTATCGACGTTCTCTTTGCTATGATATCTCTGAAAAAAATGAATTTTCATAATCCCTCCTCCACCAAATCAATAATCTCCCGAATATCTTCTATATTCAGCGCTTCGGCAATTCTCTCAATATGACTAAAATTAATGCTCTCCCTCTTACCATTAGCAAGCTCACTTAATGCGGCATGTCTAACATCGGCGCGTCTGGATAACTCTCTCAGAGAAATTTGATGGGTCTTCACCAAATCAGCAATTTTTATTACAACTTTCTTTCCCATTTTAATCACCTCATATTAGGTCATATACAACTTGACTATACGCATAAGCGTATCGTAAAATGATAATATTAGTGGTACTCATATACGTAACAACGGAGGTCTCCCCATGCCCAATTTCCTCGAATCCTTATACTACGGCGAACTCATTCCTAATGAAGCCAATGTCCCCCGTGATCCGCAATACCGCCAGCTAAGCAGACAAGTGTCCGAGTCCATGGATTCGTGGAAAGGAAAGCTCTCCGTCGATGAGTTTCGCGAGCTGGAGGAATTGTTTGACCTTTATCAGAAGCTTCAGAGCATGGAATTGGCGGCATCCTTTTCGCAGGGATTTCGGCTGGGGGCACGAATGGTAGTCGAAGTGTTCGTTGAGTGATGGAACGATCATCCATCTATTCATGAATAGTAACTCACGGGGATTGCCCTATACATAGGGGATCCCCTTTTTATACAAATCCTCCCTGTTAAAATCCCCCTTTTCCACCGATAATATAGGTGAACCAATTATCCATAGGGAGTGGAAAAAACGTTGATGGGAATGAAAAAGATTTCAAGGTACGCGGTGTTGCTGCTGGTTATGGCGCTGGTTGTGCAGGTGCCTGGCATTTCTCTGGCGGCAAAGGGGGCGGCTTCGGCCAAAGCCTCCGGTGATGGGGTTCTTCATTATGATGTGGTCGTTATCGGCAGCGAGCTTCAGGGTGTGCTTCTGGCCAAGTCCGCCCGCGATCAGGGGCTGAATGTTCTAATTCTTGACCCTCGCAGCAAGCCGGGCGGTGAGCTGATTCAGGGTCAGATGATTGTGCTGGACGAGCCCAACGACAATAAGGGACGCAGCCTGGTTCAAGGGGCATTGAAGCCGCTGTATGCCGATTATAAAGCAGGAAATGTTCGCAAGCTGGCTTCGTTTGAGAAATTTTATCAGAATCTGATCCAGGGCATTCCGCTGAAAAGCGGCATTACCATTGAGTCCGTGAAGACTCAGGGAGAGGGCAGCAATAAGACGGTGAAATCGCTGACCTACAAGAACAGACTTGGTAACCCGTTTACGGTCGAGGCTGAATACTGGGTGGAGAATACGGACTTTAATGCGCTGACTGGCAAGCTTGGGGAGAGCCGCATTCCGGGAATGGAGAGTATCTATGACGGGCAGAAGCCCGATTATATGGCCGCTACATATATGTTGAATTTTAAAAATGTGAATTGGAGCAAGCTGCATCAGGCTGTGCTGGAGGATTATCCGCTGACCAATGTGCGCAAGAAGTACGGCGCCAACACTTATGTGGACTGGAATTTTGCAGCCGGGTTCAGCAACATCACGTACAATTATAAGCCGCAGGACAAGCTGTTTATGCTGCGGGGACTCAATGCAACGTATCAGAAGGACGGCGATGTCGTGATCAACGCGCTGCTCGTGTACGATGTTGATCCTTCGGATCCGAAGTCGGTGGAGAACGCAGTGAGCAAGGCGAAGAAGGAAGCGCCGTATATCCTTACATTTATGCAGAAGAATATCCCTGGTTTTGAAAAAGCCAAATTGGGCGAGCTTCCAGAGTACTTGTACATCCGGGATTACAACCGTTATGAGACGAAATATGTGCTCGATTACCCGGACCTGATGTCGAGCCGGATGTTCTGGGATAATGTTACGATCGGCGGATACGCCGTTGACCTGCAGGCCACCCGGGCTGTCACGAAGGGCATCGGCTACGGCAAGCCGGACCGCTACGGGATCCCGCTGCGTTCCTTCATGCTGAAGTCGTATGACAATGTCCTTGTCGCAGGCAAGAATGTCGGAGCAACCATCAAGGCCTACGGCAGTGCTCGAATCGTCCCGACGACGGCTCTGGCCGGTCAGACGATCGGCATTATTCTAGGCCGGGAGCTGAAGCAGGGCAGACGTCTGGACGAGCTGACCCAAGCCGACTTCAAGCGGATCCATCAGTATTTGGAGAAGGATTACAAGATTGTCGTGAGTAAGTAAGGCACCTATGAAAAAAAACCATCCTTTCCGGGATGGTTTTCTTCATGCCCTTTATCCTAAACTCCAGCGGCACAGGCGGAGGGGGGACGTTCCGACCCCGGAATGGTATCGACGGCTCCGAAATCGTATTGTTAAGGCTTATTCCCAGCAGTCCATAAGTTGATTGATAAAACTTTCAAATTGATTAACCGATGACAAGAGATTCACGTTTTTATCGTCCGTCAATATGGTGGCGAGTGCATCGAATACATCGCGGAATATTTTTCGATCCTCTCCGCTGACGGTGATTAGCATAACAATTTTCACGGTAGAGTGGTCCCACTTGATGCCGTTCGGATTCAAATAAATGAACATACCCGTTTTCCGGGACTCCATTTTAATGGCATGAGGAATAGCCACTTGTCCGAACGCGGTGGAGGAGATCGCTTCCCGTTCCATAATTTTCGTATAAAAATCCTCGTCCGTATAACCATCCTGATTCATAATCTGACAGATATACTGTAAAACCTCTTCTTTCTCAGTCCTTGCTGTTGAACTGCAGAAATGCCTTTCATCTAAAAAGTATTTCAGGTGGGTCTTAAATTGTTTCTTCTTTTTCTGTTCTTTTAATTCAAAGATTTTGTCCGACACTTTCTCCCGATCGCTTTCGATAAAAAACGGGGTGATCACGACATAAGGTATTTCCGGAATCTTGTGCAATTGGGCGGAAGAAATAATAAAATCACTAGTTGCATGATTCAGATCGCTCTCATCCGTAACAATCGAATGAATCGAAATATCATCCCCAAAATACTGCTGTAATTTATTGATAATCTGCACATTCATATTGTAGTAAAGCGGGAACAGCACCGTGCATGAAATTTTTATATTCGATTGCCGCTGCAAATCAATAGCATACCCCAGGTGAAAGGCTAGATAAGCGATTTCATCGTCACTGATGCTAAACCCCGTTTCCTCCTTAATCACATGGGAGGCGTGTACGGCGCAGTCATAAATCAGCGGACATTCTCTTTTGATGGTATTCGTTAGCGGATTTTTTGTTGAATGGTTGTTCTTTAACCGCATTAACAGGTTCTTAATATGCAGGGTAAAGCGGGTAATAAAATCGGAATCAGCAATATTGATATAGTAATACTTGTCCAAATCGGTGGCTATTTTACTAACCAGATCGATACAAGCTTTCCCGGCGATATTCTCCAGATCGCTTACTTCAATTTGCGTAAAGTTAACATTGGTTCCATTGCACAAAATTAAGATAGCTAAATCGGCAATCTCCTCTTCTGTATAGGTGACATGAAAATACGATTCCAATTTAAAAGCGATCTCTTTAGCAATCGAATAGACGGTGCTGTCAACGTTATAATTTACGGTTTTATTTAAAAACTGAAAGTCATGCTTCATTCTGTCCAGTGCGATAGTGATGTGAATAATCACATTCGTCAAATAATAATCATTCGTAAAAAAGTGATGGGCGGAAAAGCTTTCAACGACAACCTCCCGAATGTAATCGACATTTAACTCTTTATAAAGCCCTTTTATTTTATCAATGTCAATAAAGCTGCCGTTGGCCTCCTCATATAAAATACTGCTCATCAGCTTTCGCTTATCCTTTTCCGCTCCCTGCAGCCTAATATGCTCCTTGCTCAATTGTAACTCCAGGTTTTTCTTGGCGAGCTTTTCTTTGATCAGCTTCAAATCAAGCCTAAGCGTTGAGTCGCTGATAAACAGCGCATCGCTCAGATCGTAAATAAAAATCGGGTCATTGGTTTGAATCAATTTCTTGATTATATATGCCGTTCGCTCAGACTGGGTTTGAGGGATAGCTTCTTGTTCACTTGCCAAAAACTTATTTACTTTATCCGTATCCACTTTATAACCTTTGTTCGAGGATCGGATTAACCCGTGGTGAATAGCATTAATCTCACTGATATAGGATTTGATGCTGCGTTTGGACACACCGCATTCATCAGCCAAGCTTTGCGATGAAATCCAATCGCTGCTATTTTCAGTCAGGTAATGAATCAGATCGATATACTGCGCTTTCATCTTCATCCCTCGCTTTAAAATATTGCACCATAGGGGTGCAGTTTTTTATTTGAGCCCGTTTTGGGGTTTGTATTATAGTTTGGTTGTAATAAAGATAGCGCTGTCAAAACATTATAAATAAAAGTAGGGAGGATTACTACCATGGGAAGCTCAAACGAAGTGTTAAACGTATTGCTAGTCTGTGGCTCGGGAGCAAGCTCCGGCTTTATGGCTGCTAATATTCGCAAGGCGGCTAAAATGAGAAACCTCAACATGGATATTAAAGCCAGAGGGGAAGCGGAGATTGAAAATTATATCCATGATATCGATGCTTTGTTAGTCGGTCCTCACTTGGCTTATATCGTTGATGATATCGAAGAGTTAACAAAAGACACAGACGTCAAGGTGCTCTTAATGAAGCCTTCTTATTATTCCACGTTAGACGGGGAAGCCGCTTTAAATGATTTACTGAGTGAATTGAAAATTTAAAGGGGATAGAAGAAATGAACAAATTACTGGAATGGTTGAAAAACGACTTTTCTCCCAAAATGAACAAAGTTAACAATAATGTATGGGTGGTCACACTTAAGGATTCTGTCATGCAACTATTGCCGTTTATTTTGTTAGGATCTGTATTTTGTCTCCTGACTATACCTGGAGATGTGTATCAGATCCCAAACTATCCTAACTTCTGGGTTCCGTTTGGATGGACGATGGGGATGCTCTCCTTGCTGGTAGCTTTCCTGATTCCGTTCAATTTAATGGAAAAGAAAAAGCTGAGAAAACAGCGGTTTATTGCCGGATGCACCGGTTTGATTACCTTCTTGATTATCGTTACTCCTCAAGTCGTAAAGGACGGTACGATTGGTTTTTCTCATAGTTCTTTAGGTACCGGCGGCATGTTCGTTGCTATCATCGCTGCGGTCTTTACCGGCTATATCATGAGCCTGTTCGGAAAGTTCTCCTTTTTCAAAGAGGATTCCGTCATCCCGGATTTTGTCAGATCATGGTTCGATTCTATGCTTCCTATTGGTATAACCATCGTCGTGGCCTGGGTGCTGGTCGATCTCGTTCATATTGATATTTACAATATTATTCTAAGCATATTCATGCCGTTGGCCAGTGTCATGGAGACGCCTTGGGGCTTTATGTTGATTATGTTCGTTTATTGCTTCCTGTATTCTATGGGGATTTCAAGTTGGGTGCTGACCCCTGTCACCAAGCCGATTCTTCTGGCGGCCATTACCGCAAACGCTACCATGGGAGCGCATAATCTGGTCACCTCCGAGACGATCTATTCGGCATACCTGTGGGTTGGCGGTATAGGCTGTACACTGCCGCTGGTGATTATGCATATGTTCTCCAAAAGCGCCAAGCTCAAAGCGCTGGGACGTGCCTGCTTTGTACCTTCTATTTTTAATATCAACGAGCCCTTGGTATTCGGTTCTATTGCATGGAATCCCATTATGATGCTGCCGATGTGGCTTATCGGTTTAGTCTTACCCTTGATCGTTTGGATCGGAGCCAAAGTTATTCAATTTGCCCCCATCCCGAAGGTTGTGTTCGATATGTGGTATGCTCCGTTTCCGATTTCCACATGGATCACAACGGGAACCGTTACAGGCATCATTTTGATGTTGATCTGTGTCGCGGTAGCCACGCTGATTTGGTATCCATTTTTCAAAACCTATGAAAAGCAGGAGCTTGAAAAAGAAGTACCGCAAACCAATTAAACTATTCATTCGAGTTCAAAAAGTCAGGTTTTCAGCACCGAGAGGGTTGGGTGAAGCCAGGGTCTGAGTAGCGGAGCGTAGGCAAACCTACGTGAGCAACGGAAGGCCCGGCTGAATTCAAGATTCGACGTCGAGTCTACTTCCTGATCTACTTCGTGATCAAAAGATGACTTTTTGAACAACCTCTATAAAGGAGATTTATATTATGACTTCAGAACTAGTAGCACAAAATGCGATGCAAATTATTTTACATGCAGGGGAAGCAAGAAAACATTGTACGGATGCCTTAAAGGATATTGAAAAAAGCGATTTTGACAGTGCTAAGGAGAAGATGAAGTTAGCCAACGCGGAAATTGTCACCGCTCATCGCGTGCAGACGAATTGCATTCAGAAAGAGACGGAGGGAGAACAAGGAGAGTACTCGGTTTTGTTTGCCCATGCTCAAGACACGCTCATGACGGTTTATAGCGAAATCAATATCGCCAAGCGGTTAATTGATATTTTCGAGAGCTTTAATCACCGTTTGGCCCAACTGGAAATGATCAAAAAATAAGCGATTGATAAAGAAAGGAAGTATTCAAAATGAAAAACATCCCGACAGGTTTTCCGGCCGACTTTTTATGGGGAGGAGCTATCGCCGCCAATCAGGCTGAAGGCGCTTATGATGTTGACGGAAAAGGTTTAAGCGTAGCGGATATTAATGAATTTACGGATAAGGTTGCTTTAGATAAAAAGTACAATTTGGAACTGACCACGGACTATGTGAAGGAAGCGATGCAAAGCGAGGATCGCGTTTTTCCGAAACGCTGGGGCATTGATTTCTATCACACTTATAAAGAAGACTTGAAGCTGCTCAGCGAGCTTGGACTCAAAACGTTCCGCACCTCGATCAACTGGACCCGCATTTTTCCGAATGGCGACGAAGCGGAGCCCAATGAAGAAGGGTTGAAATTTTACGATGATCTGATTGATGAAATCATTGCGAACGGCATGGAGCCGATGATCACCTTGTCCCATTACGAAATGCCGCTGCATTTGACCCTGGCCTACAAAGGGTGGTACTCCAGGGAAATGATCGATTTCTTCGTCCGCTTTAGTCAGGTCATACTGGATCGCTATCATCATAAAGTAAAATACTGGATTATCGTTAATCAAATCAATTTAATTGTTCACGAATCCTTCAACCATCTGGGCATTGCGGAAGATGTAGTGGATGATTTAACCTCCGCCAAATATCAAGGTGTGCATCATGAATTTGTGGCTTGCGGACTGGTCACGAAGTATGCCAAAAGCCTCAATCCGGATCTGCAAATCGGGATGATGCTCTGCGGGGGACCGGCTTATCCGGCAACCTGCAAACCGGAAGACGTATTCGCCACCGTTCGCAATAATCAAATGGAGTACTTCTTCTCCGACGTGCTGCTGCGCGGATATTATCCCGGTTACGCGTTCCGCTATTTTCACGACAACGGGATTACCGTTGAATTTGCGGAGGGTGACGAGGAAGCATTGAAGCATACGGCTGACTTTATGTCATTCTCCTACTATTACACCCGGATTGTCGATGAAGAGAGCATGAAGAACAAGACAGGCCCTTACCGCAATACCGAGCTTCCGGCCAATCCTTGGGGCTGGACGATTGATCCGATCGGTCTGCGGACTTTCCTCAACCTGTTCTACGACCGGTACCAGTGTCCGATTTATATCACGGAGAACGGGATCGGCTACCATGACCAATTGGAAGACGACGATACCATCCATGATCCTTATCGGGTGGACTATTACCGGGCTCATATCGAGCAAATGAAAGAAGCCATCAAGGATGGAGTCGATCTCAGAGGCTACTATGCATGGGGACCGATTGATATCGTGAGCTGTTCCTCTTCGGAAATGAGCAAGCGCTACGGATTTATTTATGTGGATCAGGATGATTACGGCAAAGGCAGCCAAAAACGCCTTCGGAAAGACAGCTTTTACTGGATGCAAAAAGTAATCGCTACTAATGGAGAAGACTTGGATTGAGGCTGCGCAATCTCCCGGCCCTTGTAAAATTTGGCGGGCGTTTGATGATTGTGGTCGTTGCCACGTTGTTAAGCGCCCTAGCCGTTAATTTATTTATCGAGTGCAATATCGGGTCCGATACACTGACGGTTTTGTTGGATGGGCTGCATAAAAGCCTCGGGGTCAGCGTCGGTTTTGCAAGCTCCAGCTTAAGTATTATCTTTCTTGCCGTGGGTCTGTTGCTAAATCGCAAAGCAATCGGGTTTTCTTCCGTCATGTATACCTTTTTGATAGGGCCGCTGATTAATTGGGTTCATCCGTTTATTGCCAGTATGGAGCTGGCAGAGCTGATGTTCTTCAGTAAAGTTATTATCGTTATCCTGGCTAACATCTGTTTCTCCATGACCTATGTGTTGCTGATGAATTTTGGCAATGGCATGTATGCCTTAGATGCAATTTTACGATATACGGAGTCAAAGTTCAGAATCAGGTATGACCTTGGCAGAATGGGTGTGGACGCGATCTTTTTAACTGCGGGATTCTTATTAGGCGGGGTCGTGGGCGTGGGAACAGTGATCGCCCTTGCAATCACCGGGCCGGGAACTATGCTGCTCGAAAAATTATTACTCAAGTTTAAAGCAATTTATAAGCTGAACTTTAAAAAGATAAATAATCTCTAGAAATAAATAGGAGAGGAGATAAAGAGACTATGGTTAATAAAACATTTACAGTCATTGAGGAGGTAGGTATTCACACTCGCCCGGCTTCCATTCTGGTTCAAGCAGCAAGCCAATACAAGGCGGAGGTAAACATCGAATATAACGGCCGAAGTGTGAACCTGAAATCGATTGTGGGCGTGATGTCGTTGGGTGTTCCTTATGGGGCGCAGATTCATATTGCCGCGGCGGGTGCCGATGAGGATATGGCGATCCAAGGAATTGAAGAAGCATTGAAAAGCGAAGGGCTTGGCGAACCATGCGAAGTCATCTAAAGGGAATCGGCGCCTCAGCCGGTATCGCGATAGCTAAAGCCTTCCGCCTGGTTGAACCGGACTTGCAAGTAACTAAACAGAGAATCGGGAATAGGGATGCCGAGGAACAGCGATTAAGGCAGGCCATCAGCCGGGCAAAAAAGGAAATAGAAGAAATTACAGATTACGTAAACCGTGAGCTTGGCGCCGATAAAGCAGAAATTCTCGCTGCCCAGACCTTGGTGTTAAACGACCCGGAACTATTAAATCCAGTCTTCGAGCGTATCAGAACGGAAGGGATAAACGCAGAATTTGCCTTGAAGGAATCAGCCGACCACTTTATTTCCATGCTGGAAGCCTTGGAAAGTGAGTATATGCGGGAGCGTGCTAAAGATATCCGAGATGTAACGAAACGGGTAATTGCGCATTTATTGGGCCTGTCCATTACGGATCCCGGCTTGATTTCCGAAGAAGTCGTCATTATTGCTGAAGACCTGGCACCCTCAGATACCGCAAGGCTAAACCGCCGATATGTAAAAGGGTTTACGACAGATATTGGCGGACGTACCTCCCATTCGGCGATCATGGCCCGCACGCTGGAGATCCCGGCCGTTGTCGGCACCAAGCAAGCCACGTCGACGATTGAACACGGCACCGTGGTGATTGTCGACGGGTTGGAGGGCGAAGTCATTATCGACCCGTCACCGGAAACGATTGCCCAATATGAAGCGAAAAAGGCGCAATACGAAACGCAAAAAGCGGAGTGGGCGAAGCTGGTTCATGAGCCTACGGTAACGAAGGACGGTCTTCATGTCGAACTGGCCGCGAACATAGGCGCACCTGTTGATGTGAACAGTGTGTTAGAGAATGGAGGGGAAGCGATCGGGCTTTACCGGACAGAATTTCTGTATATGGGCAAAGACCGACTGCCGACAGAGGAAGAGCAGTTTGTAGCTTATAAAGCTGTTCTGGAGAAGATGCAGGGGAAGCCGGTGGTTATTCGTACCTTGGACATCGGAGGCGACAAAGAGCTGCCGTATCTTGAACTGCCGAAGGAAATGAATCCGTTCCTTGGTTTCCGTGCCATTCGTCTGTGCCTGGACCGACAGGATATCTTTCGTGTACAACTTAGAGCGCTTCTTCGGGGGAGCATCTATGGAAATTTGCGGATTATGTTTCCAATGATTGCTACGCTTGATGAATTTCGAGTTGCACGTGATTTGTTAGTAGAGGAAAAGGAAAAGCTGCAAAAAGAAGGGTATGAAGTATCCGATAAGATTCAGCTTGGCATTATGGTGGAGATCCCATCGACAGCCTTGATGGCCGACCAATTCGCTAAGGAAATCGATTTTTTTAGTATTGGAACCAACGATCTGATTCAATATACAATGGCTGCCGACCGGATGAACGAGCAGGTCTCCTATTTATACCAACCGTATAATCCGGCGATTCTGCGCTTGGTTAAGAATGTCATTGATGCAGCTCACGCTAATGGGAAATGGGTTGGAATGTGTGGTGAAATGGCTGGGGACCCTATGGCGATTCCTCTGCTTTTGGGTCTAGGCCTGGATGAATTCAGTATGAGTGCGACTTCTATTCTCCCGGCAAGAAGCCAAATTTCAATGCTGTCTGCTTCAGAAATGAAGGAACTGGCAAATCAGGCGCTTCAGCTCGGTACTACAGAGGAAGTCATCGAATTGGTAAAGTCCGGATCGTGAGGATCCAGATTTGACCCTAGCCTAAAGTCTAGGCACAGACACCCCTTAAGACGGTTATGTCACGCAAATAAGGCAGATATAATGAGTTTATAAGCTTAGCGCGTGATTTATCAAGACTAAAGGAGTGTTTGAACTTGAAGGCAGCAGATACGAATACAATGGCACGGGCGGGAAAGGTGAGCTGGGCCCTGTTTAATCCTAAAACCTATGCGACGATCCTCTACTTATTGCTATCTCTCCCGTTAGGGATCATCTATTTGATAGTAGCGGTCACGGGGCTTGCCCTATCGATTGGCTTGACTCCGGTATTTATCGGGATACCGCTGTTTTTTGGAGTGGCTAAGATGCTGGATGGGATGGTGAAGTTTGAGCAAAGCCTGATTCGTCATATATTGGGCTTGCCGACTCCTCCTGCTTCGGCTCCAAGCCAGCCGCAGACAGAAGCCGGGCAGAATTGGCTGCAGCGCATGGTGAAGGGATTTGACGGTGAGTTATTCTTTAGAAATCTTATGCTTGTCTTTCTCCGGTTTGTAACAGGGATTGTCTTCTTTGCTGTAATGGTCACGGCCATTTCACTGGGACTCGGATTTATTGCTCTGCCTGTTGTGCATATCATTCTGATGAATGAAATGCAGCTGGATATTTTAGAAAATAACCTGTTTCAGTATTTCCACATCGATTGGACCTATAATCAGCAATATCTGCTATACGAAGGCTTTGGACTTGTGCTCTTCTTGATCGCACTTCGCGTGGTAAATGGGCTCATGCAGGTTCAACGTAGAATCATGTATGTGGACGAGTCCTATCTTCAGCCGTCGCCAGAGCCTGCTGAGACCCAGTTCCATGCGCCTGCTGAGCCGCATTACGGAGAGTTCCGCCAAGAGGAACAGCTTGCACAAGAGAAGGTATGGCTTGCTTAAGGAGAGTTTTAGAGAATCAGCAGATCGGTAAAATCGCATAGCCTCAATGAGTTCTGTCGCCCTGACAGGACTCATTTTTCGATTATACGCTGCAATCGCTTCTCCACCGAGGCGGTATAAAAGCTGGGGATCCATGGGACATGGTCGTCAATACGATGCGGATCCGAGAAGAGTTGCATTACCTGCTGGTTTATCTGTCGTTCTGTACGGCAAGGGACGCAGGTGGTCTTTAACAAAAAATAGTACCGCCCGCTCTGTGAGCGGGTTTTTGTCTTTTCCAAACGGCGTCAAAGAAAGAGGTAAAGATATTTCCGAAGCCGTAATGATATTCCATTGTTGAGGGGAATTCGCAAAACCTATAATGGGTACATATCAAGGAGGTGAACATGTTATTGAGTAAAAATCAATTGAAGGATAATGTAGCGGGATATTTGTTTGTCGCGCCGATGTTAATTGGCAGTGCGGTATTAATTCTTTTCCCAATTATCGCCTCATTTATTTTAAGCTTAACAGATTGGAATTTTGTAACTGGACTAGCGGGAGCAAATTTTGTAGGATTGGACAATTTTGTCACGCTGTTTAGTGACTCGGTATTTTTGAAAGGGCTTACCAATAACTTTATTTTGTTATTAGTCGTTCCGATTGGGCTAACCCTATCGCTCATTCTTGCGGTAGTGATCAATAAAGGAGTTTATTTCAAAGATACTTTTAAAGTCATTTATTTCATGCCTTATATTTCAAGTACGGTCGCGATCGCTTTGGTTTTCCAGGTTCTATTCCATCCCACACAAGGGCCCATTAACCAGACTTTAATGTCGCTTGGGATAGAAAATGTTCCTGGCTGGATTGCGAGTTCAGATTGGGCGCTCGTTTCCGTAATGATTATTATCATTTGGACACAGATTGGTTTTCAAGTCATTTTATATATTGCTGCACTGCAAAATATTCCGCCGCAATTGTATGAAGCGGCAGAGGTCGATGGAGCTTCAATGTGGTACAAATTCAAAAACATTACAGTACCGTTAGTAACGCCAACGACCTTCCTGCTGCTTATTCAGGGGATTGTATCGACCTTCAAGGTGTTTGACTTAATTATAGTGCTAACGGAAGGCGGGCCTGCAAATTCATCCACGATACCGGTGCTGTATATGTACCAGCAGGCGTTCGAGGAATTGAAAACAGGCTACGCTTCTGCGATTTCAGTAATCCTGTTCCTTATTCTAGTTGTGATTACATTTTTGCAATGGATGGGACAGAAGAAATGGGTGAATTACTAGAAAGGAGGGGGATAGGTGGAGTCAGCATTAAAGAGAATACATTTGCCTAAATTACTGGCAACTATTTTTTTTGCAATCGTGGGTCTCATTTTCATCATGCCATTTCTATGGATGATTACTTCGTCCTTTAAATTAGAGTCAGATGTACTCAAGTATCCGATTGAGTGGATTCCGTCCACATGGAATGCTGTTGAAAACTATAACGAGGTTTGGTTTGGGGCAAAATCGTTTGCGTTATATTACTGGAACTCGATCAAGATTTCGGTATTAACGACCATCTTTTCTTCTGTTTTTTCATGTTTTGCAGCGTATGCCTTTGCAAAAATTAATTTCAAGGGTAGGGACTGGCTTTTCCTAGTTGTATTATCAACGTATATGATTCCACCGCAAGCGATTGTTATCCCGCAATATTTGATTTATTCTTCAAGCGGCTTGATCGATTCGCATCTGGGCTTAATCTTGCTGAACAGTTTTAGTGCTTTCGGTGCTTTTATGCTGAGACAGTTTTTTGTATCGGTTCATGATGAAGTGATTGAGTCGGCGAGAATGGATGGCGCAGGTCATATTCGCACGTTTTTCAGTATCGCTCTGCCATTAATAAGACCGGCGATTGCCACCTATGCAATTTTAAGATTTATCTGGACATGGAACGATTACCAGAATCCGCTTATCTTCTTGCGTTCAGATTCACTGTATACGATTCAAATTGGCATTAAGCAGTTTGCTGATGCGCACGGTTCTATTTTTTCATTAATGATGGCCGCTGCTGTCTCAGCGATTGTTCCGTTGCTAGTTGTATTTATTGTCGGGCAAAAGCAGGTTATCGAGGGGATAGCGCTAGGTGGCGTTAAAGGATAATAATATAAGGAGGATTATTATGAAACAAAAATGGCTGGTCACGTTATTGTCTGTAATTCTGGTAAGCAGTCTTGTACTTGCTGCATGCGGCAAGGATACAGCTACTGAGAGTGAGAAGGGGGCAGAAGCTGCGGATACGGTAACTTTAAACTTGTATACCTGGATTAACGAAGAAAACGGCTCTTGGGAAAAGACAATTGCTGCCTATGAAGAGGCAAATCCGGGAGTGAAGATTAATGTAAATGCACTGGTTGAAAATATGGATGCTCGCGACTACTTGAAAAAGCTTGATTTGCTTGCAGCATCCGGGGATAAACTAGACTTAATTATGTTTTCCAGCTCAGAGGATTTGGCGAAGCGTATTCCTGCCGGCATGGTCGATCCGTTAAATGATTATCTTAATAATGAAGGCGTTAATGCGGAAGAAATTTATAATATGGGCGTAACTCCAGCAGATGCAAACGGGACTTATTATGCGCTTCCGATGAAATATAACACGTACTTAATTATGATGAACAAGGATCATTTGGATGAAGCAGGGTTATCGGTACCGACTGATTGGACATGGGATGACTACAAAGCCTATGCCAAGCAGTTAACAACCGATCAGCGTTACGGCTCTTATCTCCATACGTGGTCAACGATTTATGATACGCTGAAGCTGTTTAGCAAAGGCGAGGACAACTTGTTGATTAAAGCAGACGGATCATCGAATATGGCAGACCCAGCTGTAGAAGCTTCATTGCAATTGCGTTATGAATTAGAGCGTGTCGATCAGTCCTCTGAGCCATATGCAAACATCATTTCGCAAAAGCTGAATTATCGTCAGCAATTTTTCACTGAAAAGGCAAGCATGGTTCCTATCCCAAGCTATATGGTTACGGAATGGGGCGGATTTGCACCGGAGTTTACCATTGCATGGGCTCCATGGCCAAAGGATAAAGCGGATGATACACAATACCGATTTGCATCTTCCGACATGATTGCGCTTGGCAAAAATTCTGAGCATAAAGAAGAAGCGTACAAATTTATGAGATGGATGTCAACAGAAGGTATGCTTGTGCAAAATAAAGCGATTCCGGCCTGGAAGCAAACAGATGTTAAAGAAGCGCTGAACAATTTGGTTGCAACGACCGCGAATCCAAATGCGGTTGATATCGAATCTCTCGCTTACGTGCTTGAATCAGGTGAGGAAACCAAGCAATTCCTTCCTGCAGGCTATATGACTGAAGTATACAATGCTTATAAAGCAGAAGTTGAGAAGTATTTGCTAGGGGAACAGGAGCTGGATGCAACAATGACAAATGCTGCGGATGCCGTGCAAAAAGTGATTGAACGCAATAAATAATGAATAGAGGATAACAGAGGGAGCGCGGTCTCTCTCTTTATCCATTTTTTGAGGCGAAAGGGAAAGAACGTGATGAGGAAATGAAAAAAATGATGCAAGCATTAAATAACCGATCTTTGAGGGCGCGTCTTATTCTTTCCTCTGTTCTCTGTATCCTGGTGCCTTTAGTTTTATCATTTCTTTTAATGAATAAGCTTGTACAAGAAGAGCTTGTGCAGCTATCCGTATCACAGTCGGAAGATACGTTGGAAGTGTTGGATATTCAAATGTCCGATTATTTCGATAACCTGCTGTATTTGTCCAACTATATACAATTCAGCGAGCCTATTAAAGCTATTTTAAATCGCAATATTGAACGATCAGAAAAAGGTTTAACGACACCAGAGTCCAATGCGCTTGATGATATTGAGATATCGAGAAATTTGGAAGGACTGACCAATTTATTGGTTCCCTCCTATTTGGCAATCGTGCTTGATCATGGCTATACCTATACGAATCATCCGAATTTGAGGTGGGCAGATCAGCGATGGGAACAGCTTTATGCTGAATTCGCAGACACGTCCAGTTACGGTATTCATTGGATTGGCCTGCATCCGAATTATATGGAAGCAGAGAAGGAACAATTTCCTTATTTAATCTCCATTGCTGGAGTGGTCAAGCTTACCGAAAAGCATAAAGCTTTGCAAATGATCAGCATTCATGAAGAGAACATTCGAACGTTGCTCAAGGATCGCGCTTTCGATTCGCAGCAAGAAATTATGCTTGTCGATGCCAATGGCATGGTGCTGTCTCATAATCAGCATGAGCTGATTGAAAGCGGCTTTCCCTATTATGAGCAAATGAAGCAAGCAGGGAGCTATCATGTCGTCCAATATCATCAGAAGGATTACTTGATGGTCAGCCATCCATTTTCTTATGGTGATTGGAGTCTGGTTAGTCTCGTTCCGCAGAGGACAGCGGTCGGCAATATTCAAAAGGTGATGGGGAACACCTTGTTCATTCTGCTTTTCTTTTTCCTGCTTTTCTTGATCTTGTTAGTGCTGATTGTAAGCTTGCTGACAAAGCCGCTTAAAACTTTGAATAAGGTTATTAAGCAAGTAAGGCGTGGCAATTTGAATGTTCGTTCAGGCTTAAGGGGAAGAGGAGATATCGAGCAATTAGGCCACTCTTTGGACACGATGATGGATACGATCGAGCATATGATTGAACAAATTAAAACCGTTGAAAAAAGCAAGCGAAAAGCAGAACTGGAAATGCTGCAGGCGCAGATTAATCCGCACTTTTTATTCAACACGCTTAATTCCTTACGCCTAAACATTTCAATGAACGGAGACCAAACAAGTTCAAAGCTGATCCAATCTTTAACCTTGCTGCTTAGAATGACATTTAATCGAAAAAATGAGTTTGTGCCGCTTAAAATGGAAATCGAGGTTATCCGACACTATTTAAAATTAATGAATTTTAAAAGCAATTCCAGCATTGATTTAGCAGAGGATTTGGAGCCGAGTACATTGGAGTTCGAGGTGCCATGCTTTTTCCTGCAGCCTTTAATCGAAAATTCGATCCTGCACGGATTTGAACAAAAAAGCGGGACGATTACGATCATGTCAAAAACGGAGGGGAATGGAGTGGAAATTTGCGTAGCGGATAATGGCAAAGGATTAACGCCAGATGAACTGCAGCTATTGCAAGCTGAGCTCCAGCTTACAGACTCCTTTGAGACAGAGAATCGAAACAAATCTTCATTTACAGGAATCGGGATTGGCAATGTGTATCAACGAATGCATTTAATTTATGGCTATAAATTTCTAATGAAAATTGAGAATTCATCATCAGGCGGGACCCAAATCACATTTTTTATTCCAGGGAATCAGGAGGTATAGCACATGTACAAAATGATGCTAGTTGACGATGATTACCTCGTTCTTGAGTATTTAAAAAAAATGATCCCGTGGGAAGAATTAGGCTTCGAAGTGGTGGGGCTATGTGAGGACGGTCAGCAAGCGCTAACGATGATGAGCGAAACCAAACTTGATGTCATCATGACGGATATTGGCATGCCTAAAAAAGACGGGATTACGCTGATTAAAGAGGCAATTGAGATAAACCCTAAATTAATGTCAATTTTTTTAACCTGCTATGATGATATTGGCTACGCCCTGACAGCAATCCGCTTGAACTCATTTGATTATATTTTAAAAGAGACGTTTGATCCTGAAAGTATTACGCAAATAATGCTGCGCTTAAAAGACAAGCTGGATAAGGAAGCAGCTAGCCAGCAGATTTTAAATAATATGAAGTTTTTTATTAAAGAGAATTTAAGCGTGTTAAGAAGCAAGCTATTGGAGCGATTAATAACGGGAGATGCCAAAGCCATTTCTGGATGGTTAAAAAAGCATGAGCATGAGCTGGAGCTAAATTCGACCTATAAATATTGCATTCCAATCTTATCGTTTATTGACGATTACGAGCAGCTTCTAAAGACGCGATATTCAGAGGATGCTCTCAAATTTGCGATTGACAATGTCATTGCTGAAACGTTGAGTAGAGTCGGAACTGGGTTTTGTTTGTTTTATAAGGAAGACACTTTTTTTATTTTCTGCGCTCGAGACGCTGTTATTGCTGACGGAGAGATCCAGCAAGCGCTCCGAGAGGCCACTGTTAATTTGCGCAAATTTTTAAAGCTGAGCATTACTGCGATTATTGGAAGCAACTGCACATTTCCGGATGGCTTAACTGGAGAACTCAATGCGATGCTGAAATATTCCGAGCAAAGATTTTATTTGGAGCCTGGCTCAATGGTTGAGAAGAAGCAGATCCACTTTTCGGCAGAATATCCGTTCCTGCAGTTTATGGATTCGGTTCAAACGCTAAAACGGCTTATCCTGCAAGAGGATCTGCACGGCCTGGATGCCTGGATTCAAAACTGGACGAGCACCGTATCTCTGCATCAGTATCAGCCTAGTACGGTTAAACAATGGGCTCGGGACCTTTTGTTCGAGGTGGAAAGAATGATCCAGTCGCTGCAAGATGTTGAATCGGGATCGATGGAAGCTGTTGTCAATCACTCTATTACAAAAGCAATAACAGCAAAGCAACTGGCACAATCGTTATCGGACTGCCTGCACAAAGCGGTAGCAGCTATGAAGGAAGTTCATGATTTGCCCAAGAAAGAGGAAATTATTAAAGCGCAAAAGTATGTGTTATTGAATCTGGATAAAAAAATTACACTAGGCGATGTCGCTGCGTACTTGCATTTAAATCCGAGCTATTTTAGTAGAATTTTTAAGCAATATGCGCAAATGAACTTCATTGATTACGTCAATCAGATGAAAATAGAAGAGGCAAAGAGGCTTATCGACAATACGAATGAAAGTACCGAAAAAATTGCCGACAAGCTCGGTTTCGAGAGCAAAAGCTATTTTATAAAGGTATTCAAAAAGTATTTTGGAGCGTCGCCAATTGAATATAAGCGCGGCAGCCGTACAGGAAAAGCGTGATTTTCATTTTGTAGCGAGAAGAGGAGAGGTTTTTCATGTTATATCCAATCAACACTGCAAGTCGAAGTGTAATTGATTTAAGCGGGATATGGGAGTTTAAGCTGGATAACGGTGCTGGTTTTCAGGAGCAATGGTACCGTAAGAAATTAACCGAGACGATTCCGATGGCCGTACCTGCTTCCTATAACGATATTGCGGTTAAACAGGGCATTCATAGCCATGTCGGTTGGGTTTGGTATGAGAAGGAAATAAGTATCCCTGCAGTGTTGCAAAGTGAACGAATTGTGCTTCGTTTTGGTTCGGCGACTCATTTGGCTAAAGTATATTTAAATGGAGCCTTTGCTATCGAGCATAAAGGTGGATTTTTACCGTTTGAAGTGCTAGTTAATGATTATATCGAACATAGTAAACTACGAATTACAGTGGCTTTGAACAATATTTTAGATGAGTCTACTTTGCCGATCGGGATTTATCAAGAAGAGGAGATTGAAGGGCTCGGAAACGTGGTTCGCAACTTGCCGAACTTTGATTTCTTCAACTATGCAGGGCTTCAGCGGCCGATCAAGCTGTATACCACACCAAAAACATTCATTAGGGATGTCGTCATTACAGCGGATTATAAAGGAACGAGCGCTTTTGTAAATTATTCGATAGATACGGCAGGGGAAGCTGCTATGATTAAGGTGACGGTCATCGATGAGGCAGGGAATGAGGTTGTAAGCGGAGCAGGCTCCCAAGACAGTCTTCAATTCGAAAATGTTCGATTATGGGAGCCGCTAAATGCATACCTGTATACGTTGAGAATTGAACTGCTGCGCGATGGACAAGCCGTTGATGTGTACGAGGAGCCATTTGGCGTCCGCACGGTAGAGGTGAAGGATGGGAAATTTCTAATTAACGAAAAGCCATTCTACTTTAAAGGGTTCGGCAAGCATGAAGACTCGCCCATTCACGGACGTGGATTTGCCGAAGCCGTAAATATTATCGATTTCAATCTAATGAAATGGATCGGAGCCAATTCCTTCCGCACATCCCATTACCCTTATTCGGAAGAATTAATGCGACTTGCTGACAGAGAGGGCTTCGTCGTTATTAATGAAACGCCTGCGGTCGGTGTGCATTTTAATTTCCACGCTACGGGTGCAATTGCCAAGGAAGATAGTACTTGGGCAAGAGTAAAAACGTTTGAGCATCATCAGGATGTACTTATGGATATGATTGCGCGAGATAAAAATCATCCATGCGTTGTGATGTGGTCGGTGGCCAATGAAGCTGCAACTGAAGAGGAAGGTGCTTATGAATATTTTAAACCGTTGGTTGATTTGACCAAACAAATGGACCCGCAATCGAGACCGGTCATGATTGTAACCTATATCGGTTCAAGTCCCGAACAGGATAAAATTGCGGAAATCGTTGATGTTCTGGGACTAAATCGCTACTATGGCTGGTATGAATATAGCGGTGATCTGGAAGTGGCGAAAGTAATGCTTAAGGCTGAACTCGACGCTTGGGTGAAGCGTTGCCCTGGAAAGCCGATCATGATGACAGAGTATGGTGCAGATACGATCGCTGGTTTCCATGAGGTCAATCCAGTGCTGTTTACTGAGGAATACCAGAGCGAATATTTGCGTGTCAACCACGAGGTATTTGATCGCATCGATAGCTTTGTGGGCGAGCATGTATGGAATTTTGCAGATTTTGCAACCAGCCAGCATATTCGCCGAGTCAACGGCAACAAAAAAGGCGTGTTTACCCGTGATCGAAAACCGAAGGCTGCGGCTCATGACCTAAGGAATCGTTGGACGGCTATTCCGGATTACGGCTATAAACCGTTGTAGTAATTGTAGAGGGGACCATGAGAATAAGTTAATAAAGCCGATATCCGACCTCCTCCATCGTTTTCCTGATACACTCGACAAAAAAGCCTGCAGATCCTGTTCCCGATGGAACTTTGTCTACAGGCCTGACCCAACCTCATAAGGTTGGGTTTTTGCATTAATTATTTCACTTCTACAATGTTGAATATCCTCTAACCGTTACTTCTGTTCCCTCAACAAATCCCTAATCTCTCCCAGCAGCACTTCCTCATTGGAAGGGGCAGGCGGCGCGGCCGGCTTATTTTCTTCCTTCTTCTTGAATTTAGAGATTAATTTAATGAATAGGAAAATGGAAGCCGCAACGATTAAGAAGTCTATGACCGTCTGAAGAAAGGTTCCATAATTTAAGACTGCTTCACCGTATTTGAAGTGAAGTCCATTGAGGTCGACACCTCCAATAATCAACCCGATGATCGGCATGATTAAATCCTCGACCAGGGAGGTTACTATTTTTCCGAATGCAGCACCGATAATAACCCCGACGGCAAGGTCAAGTACATTCCCTTTCAGTGCAAAAGCCTTAAATTCTTTCCACATGGATAGATCTCCTTCGTATAAGATAAGGTCAAGCCTTATTTAGTTCACTCGGAATTATATAAAATTAATATAAAAATTTCAATAATTAACTCCTGTTATACTGGCGGCATTGAATGGCTTTGACAGGAGATTTATCCTATGGAGGTGCGAACCCGCAAAAGGATTGCTCCTCCAAGCACGGATCAAATGATACTGGGTCTGCGGGAAGTATTGGAAGAAATCGCTGACCGGGAGCAGTCCTTGGAGCCTGGCAAATTGCAATTGGAGAAGTAAAGATATCCTAATCGCAAGCAGCTCCAGAAAAAAACAAAAAATGAATACTGGTAATTCAGTGTCGGTTGTGTTACAATCAGATTGTTGGAATTTCGATCTGAACTCACATATTGTAGAGGGTTATGATTTTGATTTTTAACCTTGTACAATATGTGATTTTTTTTGAAATTTTGAACATCATATAAATATGAAAATATGGAGGTAATGATCATGCAAAAAGGTACAGTAAAATGGTTTAACGCAGACAAAGGCTTTGGTTTTATCGAGGTTGAGGGTGGAGACGACGTATTCGTGCATTTCAGCGCGATTACTGGCGAAGGCTTCAAATCGTTAGACGAAGGTCAACACGTTGAATTTAACGTAGTACAAGGCAACCGCGGCCCACAAGCCGAGAATGTTGTTAAGCTGTAAGATTGCCGTTAAAAAGGCCCCGAACATCGTGTTTGGGGTCTTTTTTTTAAGCTTCATTACTCCATATAGGAAAGAGGGACGCTGCTTGTACTATTCACGAAAAAGACCGATGATGGATCTTCCGGAGGAAATGACAACGATATGGTCATGCACCAATGATAAGTGTAATGGATGGGTGAGAGACAATTTCGTTTTTTTGATTCAGCCGATATGCAGCCAGTGTAATTCCCTTATGGAAAAAGGCGAGAAAATGCTGCCTATTTTAGCCAATACTTGCTCTGATCAGAAGAAGCTCTAAATAAAGCACAGCAAAGGGAACCGTCACATGATAAGAGTCGTGTAAATCCATAACCGCATGAGGTTGTGGATTTTTGCTGTTTGGGGGATTACTTGTTAACGAAGCGTGTTCAGGTGCCCTTGATCAGGAACAAGCGGGGCTTGCACTTATGCTATAATTAGAAATAGCGCATTATTATTATCAGAAAATTCACACTTGCTTATAAATCAATTATATAAGTTGAACTATAAAAGTTACGTAGAAAGGGCATAAGTGTGAAGTGTGCTGAAGAAGCGAAAGCGTTCGCCTTTGTGAGTGGATTTCTACCTTATAATAACTTAGTTCAATTAGAGAAATCCGCGAACAACAGCGATCGTAAGCACACTTCACATGTTGCCCTCAGAACGTAAAATTCAGTAGTTCAACTTATATAGACAAAGGATGCATTGAATAACTATGTACGATTATCAGGACTCCGTGCACCACACGCTAATTATTATCGGTGCAGGAGCATCAGGACTCATGGCCGCCGTTACTGCGCGGGACCTGGGTATCGATACCGCCATATTGGAGGGTAACGACAGGATAGGCAAGAAGATTTCCATGACAGGCGACGGTCGCTGCAACATTACAAACGATTCCACTACGACGGGGACGGCCGACGCAGGGGTTGCTTTAGCACGCAAATATTATGGCAGTCAGCCGGAATTTCCGCGGCCCGTGCTGCAGCAATTCGGCATCCGTCAGACGATTGATTTCTTTCATGTGCTCGGGCTGCCGCTTACAAGCTTGAAAGAGGGCTTTATGTATCCGATGTCAATGCAGGCTGCATCGGTAGTGGATATTTTCGAGCTGGCTCTAGAGGAGCGGAGCATTCCGGTATACCTGAACAGGAAGGTGCTGGACGTCACCGTATCGGCGGATCATCCGCGCTTCAAGATGATATGCCGAACCGAGACAGAGGAACAGGTTGTCTATACCAGTGATTATCTGTTTCTGTGTACGGGCGGCCTTACCGGCCAGAATGCGGGAACGGATGGGTCAGGGTATACGCTTGCTCAAAAAATGGGACACTCCCTGGTCAAGCCTGTGCCAGCCATCGTGCAGTTGAAGGTGAAATACCCATATCAGAAGTCGCTGTCCGGCATCAAGCTCCAAGGACGAGCTCACATTCTCGTGAACGGCAAAATCGTCCGCAGCGAGACTGGCGAAATCCATTTTACGGATTACGGCTTCTCCGGTCCGCCGATTCTACAGCTCGGCCGGAAGGCAGCCGTTCATCTGGCGAAGGGGGACTCCGTGACCGTGCAGATTGATCTGATGCCGAACCGCACGGAGGAAGAGGTGGTCGAATTTCTAGACACGAACTGGGCAACCTTCGCACACCGGACGGTCGCGGAATCCTTCACCGGCTTTTTACACAAGAAGCTGACCTCCGTCCTGCTGAAGGAAGCGAAGATCGATCAAGAGCCGGGCCTGCTTTGCCAGGAGCTCTCAGGGAAGACCAAAAAGATTTTTTATAAGCTATTGAAATGCTGGGAGTTTAAAGTAACCGAAACTCAAAGCTTCGAGCTTGCGCAAGCGACAGCCGGCGGCATTGCTACGAAGGAGCTCGACGCGAATACGCTGGAATCCAAGCTCGTGCCGGGGCTCTATTTGGCTGGCGAGGTGATGGATGTCGACGGCGACTTCGGCGGCTACAATCTGCAATGGGCCTGGAGCTCCGGCTATTCGGCCGCGATGGCGCTGGGGAAACACATTTTCAGATAAAAATATTGAACAAAGGAATGTATTCACCACCTATGAATAAATCTCAATCTTCCAAGCACCATACGCTGCTTATTATCGGTGCAGGCGCTTCAGGTCTTATGGCCGCCGTTACCGCGCGAGATCTGGGGATCGATACGGCAATCATTGAAAGCAACGACCGACTCGGGAAAAAGGTGCTGACCACCGGGAACGGGCGCTGCAACATTACGAACAAATCTACGGCGACGGGCACCGACGAAGCGCTTAATTTGTCGAGCAAATATCATAGCAATCAAGCGGAATTTCCGCTGCCAGTGCTGCGGCAATTCGGTGTCCGCCAAACCGTTGATTTCTTCAACACGCTCGGCCTTCCGCTGATCGCCATTGAGAATGGCCGAATGTATCCCATGTCGCTGCAGGCTGCGTCGGTACTGAATATTTTTCAGATTGCGCTGGAGGATCGGAATGTTCCCATATACTTCAAGACCAAGGTACTGGACGTGATCGTATCGGAGGGACATCCGCGATTCTCGATCCAATGCCAGACAGAGAACGAGGGAGAGGTCACCTATACGAGCGATTATCTATTCCTTTGCACAGGCGGCCTTACCGCTCCAAAGACTGGAACGGATGGCTCCGGTTATACACTGGCTCAGCGTCTTGGACACACCCTGATCGATCCTGTCCCTGGAATTGTTCAATTGAAGCTGGACAGCCCGTATCTGGCGGAGCTGTCCGGTGTGAAATTCGAGGGCTGGGGACATATCCTTGTAAATGGTGAAGTCATTCGCAGTGAATATGGAGAGGTATTGTTTACGAACTATGGTGCCTCTGGCCCGCCGATTCTCCAGTTAAGCCGGAAGGCGGCGTATCAACTGGGACAAGGGAAAAGGGTGATCTTATCGCTTGATATGATGCCGGACCGCACAGAGGAAGAGGTCGTTGATTTTCTGGATACGCATTGGGGAATGTTCGGACACCGGACGGTAGCGAATTCTCTAATCGGCATCGTGAACAAGAAGCTGATCCCCGTTCTTTTGAAAGAGGCGGGAATGGATGAGGATCAGAACCTGTTGTGTCAGGATATGTCGTGGAAAACCAGGAAGGCCTTGTGCGGCCTCATGAAGCGCTGGAATTTCATCGTGACCGATACCAACGGCTTCCCGAACGCTCAGACGACAGCCGGCGGGATCGATACGAGAGACCTCCAGGAAGGAACGCTGGAATCCAAGCTCGTGCCCGGGCTTTATTTTGCCGGCGAGGTCATGGATGTGGATGGAGACTGCGGAGGCTATAATTTGCAATGGGCCTGGAGCTCCGGCCACACCGCCGCAACGGCGCTTGCTGATCGGATTGCTGGCAAGAGGTAGATCATTATATTGCAACTTGAGCTATAGCAATATTAATAAAAGACATATTCAACTATAGCTTCAGGTTATAGCTGGATATGTCTTTTGGGTATTATGCGGTGCCTTCACTTCAGTGCTACAATCAGACTATTATTTTACACAACATATAATATCGATCGGGGAGGCTATCCAGATGAGTAAAAAATTCCAGACCGTCGGCAGCTTGCTGCGGCCAGCTGAGCTATTGAAATATAAGACGCAAATCGAGCATCGTGATGATATCAGCTATCCTTTCTACAAGGAATTTGAAGGCTATCAAGAGTGTGAGACCAAGACGATTGAGAACGTGGTCCAACAGCAAATTGAGCATGATTTGCCTGTCATTACGGACGGGGAATATTCCAAATCCATGTGGCATCTTGATTTTGTTTGGGGATTTCAAGGGGTTAGCCGTTACATTGCTGATCATGGGTACTTTTTCCGTGATGTGGACGGCAGCTCGAAATATGAGACCCGGAAGGATATTGGTCTGCGGATTACCGGTGAATTGAGCGGGAAGAACCATCATTTCATTGAGATATTCAAGAAGCTTACAACGCTTGCCGGTGATCGTGAAACCAAGCTGTGTGTACCTTCTCCATCGCATATTTTCGGCGAACTGTCCTGGTCGGACAATATCGGCGGCAAGGATGCCGTGTACAAGGACAGACAGGAGCTTAAAGCGGGTCTTGTCAAGGCTTACAAGGAGTTTGTGGAGGAGTTTGCCGCCGCCGGAGGTCAAATCCTGCAATTCGACGACTGTCTGTGGGAGCTGTTTGCCGACGATAACCCGAACTCTCCGTATACAGGGGAGAATATCAATCAAGAGGAAGTACAGGCCTTGGCTTCTGAGTTTATAGATATTAACAATGCCGTCATCGATTATGGACATAGCCTGGGCTTGAAAATGTGGACACACAACTGCCGCGGCAACTATGATTCCCGCAATATGGGCGGCGGCTCCTATGTGAAAATTGCGAACTTGTTCCTGAAGCAGCTTAAATATGACCGATTCTTCCTGGAATGGGACGACGAGCGTGCTGGATCGCTAGAAGCGCTGGCGGTGTTCAAGGACAAGCCGGAAACGGAAATTGTATTGGGTCTGCTGTCCTCCAAAACGAATACGCTGGATGATGAAGAGCGTGTTCTCCGTTTGCTGGATGAGGCCTCGAGTATTATCGACAAGGATCGTCTGCTGCTGTCTCATCAATGCGGCTTTGCCTCCTGTGATGGCGGCAATGAATTGACAGAGGCTGAGCAATGGGCAAAAATCAACCAAGGGCAACGAATCGCCAAGCAGTATTGGGGCAAGTAATATTTAGACTAAGCGAGGCCACCTTATAGGGTGGTCTTTCTATGTTTTATTGGTTGTCGAAGAGAGGGGAACTAGGTCATGACTGGAGACGCCTGTCATAAAATGAAACCGTTTTAACAAAGGCAAAGCAGAAAAAAAATAAAAAAATTGTCGGCCGATGATCTTTGAAGTAGATTTCCAGAAAAAAAGAGGATAAAAGAGGATTAGCAAGCATATGAGAGTACACTTTATACAGTATTTTCTGTACGTACGCAATGAACGCTGTTTTTGATTTGTGATCAATTTGATTGTTTGCTATCATAGCGTTGTTGTATCGGCAAGCGACTGTCGCGTCTCGTCAAATGTTGTTTTACAATTCTGCAGAATGTAATACTGGCATCTGAACAACCGTACAAAAGGGGAGAACACAGCATGAAGAAAACGAGAAAGTGGTTGATCTTTACTAGTCTGGTTGCATTGTTCCTGTTAGGAGCATGTTCAGCGAATAATGCAAATACTGCAAATAATGCAAATAATGCTAAGAGTGAAGGGAATAAGCCTGTCGGAGAGCAGGTTGATTATAAGATTACGGGAACGGACGCAGGCTCGGGACTCATGAGACTGACGGCACAGGCCATGCAGGATTACGAGCTGTCGGATTGGACGCTGCTGGAGAGCTCGGCAGCCGGGATGACTGCAGAACTGGATAGAGCGTATAAGAACAAAGAGCCTATTGTCATTGTGGCTTGGTCGCCGCACTGGATGTTTAATACCTATGACCTTAAATATCTAGAAGACCCCAAACTGACTTATGGCGAGCCGGAGGAGATTCGTACGATTGCAAGACTTGGATTACAGGAGGATCACCCTGTAGCCTATGAGTTTTTGGATCGGTTCCACTGGACAGCTGAGGACATGGGGGAAGTGATGATCGATATTCAGGGAGGCATGGACCCGGGAGCAGCAGCCAAGAAATGGGTGGATGAGCATGAAGCCGAGGTTCAGGAATGGACGGATGGCTTGGAGCCCGTGGATGGAGATGCTATTACCCTAAGCTATGTTGCATGGGATTCCGAAATTGCGAGCACCAACGTGGTTCGATACGTGCTTGATGAGAAGCTTGGATATGAGGCACAAGCCCTGCAGGTGGAGATTGGACCGATGTGGATCGGCGTCTCCAACGGGGATGTGGATGCCATAGTAGCGGCCTGGCTCCCGGTAACCCATGCAGATTATTGGGACAAGTATGGTGACAGCCTGGATGACCTCGGGGCGAACATGATTAATGTGAAATCCGGATTAGCCGTACCAACGTACATGAAGGATGTAAATTCGATTGAGGATTTGCAGTCCTGATCACGGATACAGCTTTATTAGCAAGACGGGAAGCAACCTTTGTCCATTGTAGATGGATAGGGGTTGCTTTTTTTGCATATAGACCCTGGATATTGACAAGTAAAAAGCATATTTGCACTTACTTGTAGATGACTACGGGGCAGGAGAAGCGAGGAACCCATATGAGCTCTTTAAGGAGAGTTTGTCGTGATTCCCGGTCCTTCGGGGTCGAGCAAGAGCACCTTGCTCAATTTGCTAGGCGGATGGATCAGGCGTTATGATTATCCCCGATATCAAGCTCACGAGCTATCTCATTGCGGTCAGTTTGACACTATTGTGCTTGTTGACCGTAAAAATAATGATGAGCGGCAAGCTAAGGAAGATCGACATGGTGTCTTCTTTGAAATCCGTGGATTGAAGGGTGGCTTTACGGACGGGCTGCATATTGAACTCGGCGATTATGCCATTGACAAGAGGGGGAGTAGTAAAAATTGCTCATAGTTATTGTGGTTGCTGCATTTATGATCATTGCTCTATTGGCTGTTGTTATGTTGGTTATAGCAAAACGTCAGAATCAGATGAAGACAGAATATGATGTTCTGAGTTATCTCAAGAACAATCCGGATAAAGCCTCGTTGTATATGCTCAAAAATGGAGTCGAGATGATTAGCTATCATGCAGAGGTACAAAGACCTCTGGCGAGTACGGCAAAATTAATCGTAGCTGTTGAATTTGCGCGCCAGCTTGTGAATAAGTCTCTGGATCAGGATGAAGAGATACCCTTGGAGGAACTTCAGCGCTTTTATATTCCGGGATCCGATGGCGGCGCCCATGAAAAATGGATGGAGTCTGTCAAAGCTCAAAATAAAATCATCGAGAACAGGGTCACCCTGTTTGAAATTGCACGAGGGATGCTAATCCAAAGTTCAAATGCCAATATGGAATTTTTAATGCAGAGACTGGGGCTGGATGCTATCAATGCCAACCTGCAGCATCTGTCAATGACCTCTCATGACAGGTTGTTTCCTTTTTCGTCTGCCGGACTTATTTGTTCTTTTGTTCAGGAGCAGGAGAAGATTAGCTTCGAAGAAGCACTGCTAAGCATAGAAGGTATGAGCCGCGAAGAATACATGGCCCATGCTATGAACATTCATGACATATTAGGCAACGGAAAGGATTCCTCTGCAATCAAGCGATGGAACACACGCAAGAGCTATGCCAGGGAGCTACAGCTCATGGAGTCCCGCAAACAACCTCGGGGCACGGCAAGAGATTACGCCAATTTGATGAGGGCCATTCAAAATGAAACCCTGCTCCCCCATGCGATCAATGGAGTGCTCAAAAGCCTGCTAGAGCAGCCTGTGGATGCTACTAAAATGAAAGAATTCGGGAATAAAGGCGGGTCATCCATTTCTATTCTGACAGAGGCTTTTTATTGTACGGATATAAAGGAAAACCAAATTCAACTAGCCCTGTTTATTCATGAAGAATCCGAGCTGGAACAAATCTGGTTGAGGAAGAAAACACATTTGTTTCTTGCGAAGCTATTAACGGACAGCCTGTTTGAAGAGGAGGTACAAAGAGAGTTGTCTGTGCAAGTAGATGACTCGATCAGTCCGAACGGATCATAGCTGCCTACCAGTCGAATGGCAGAGGAGCTTTTAAATAAGGCAATAAGGCAGACAGGAGATGTGAGCATGGAAGAAGTCATTATTTCAGAATACACTTCGGATTGGATTAATGAATTTGAAGAAGAAAAAAATAAAATAAGAATTGCTCTAGGAGATCTTCAGGTCGTCATTGAGCATATCGGCAGCACATCTGTTGCGGGCTTGGGATCAAAACCGACGATTGATATTATGGCGGGCATACCCAGCCTGAATTCAATGAATGAATCCTATATTAAAAGCCTGGACGACATCGGCTATGAATATGTTTATAAGCCGGAATTTCCGGAGAGATTATTTTTCAGAAGAGGTCTGTGGCGAGCAGGAACGCATCATTTACACATCTATAAATATCACGGTCGTAATTGGAACGAGAATGTGTTGTTCAGGGAGTACTTGAAGAGAAATCCTGAAGCAATGAATGAGTATTATCATTTAAAGAAGAAGCTGGAACAGGAATTCAAGCATGACAGAGTAGCTTATACGCAGGGTAAAGCAGATTTTATTACGGATATTATTAATAGAGCAAGCAACGATAGTGAGTTAATCCGATTTCTCAGAGAAAGCAACCTTATCGGGGATTAGCAGCGATGCTTCATTATGAAAAGCTCGCACGAGCAGGGCATTGTGACTTCCCTGCTCAATGCGAGCAATGATGTCTAATCGGGAAGATATCCTATTATCCCATAAAGACCTGCACTTGATTGTCGTCTTTCATTTCGGCAACTGGAATCAGATTACCCTGAATTTCTTTACCGTTAATGATGAGGCGGGAGACGCCCTTCTCAACACCGTTCTGGTTCTCTACCTGAATGTTCAGCTTCTTGCCGCGGAATTCCCGTACCATGGAGAACGTCTTCCAGTCCGAAGGAACGCACGGGTTGATGCGCAAGCCGTCAAATTGCGGCTGAATCCCCATGATGCCTTCGACCAGGGAGACCATCACCGTTGAAGCGGTGCCGGTGAGCCAGTGGACATGGGCCCGGCCTTGATAAGGGCTGTCCTTGGACTCGACGAACTGTCCGTGCACATAAGGCTCCAGCTTGCGGATTTCAGCTTTATCATTCATGCTGGCCGGACTGCAGTCCAGGAAGTATTCAAATGCACGATCCCCGTTGCCGATCATGGTCTCCGCTAGAATGAGCCACCCTTGCGGCTGGCTGAAAATGCCGGCATTTTCCTTGGTAGAGGCATTGAACAGGGCCATCAGCGCAACAGGCAAGCCGTATTTCCGGAACGGCGGGTAGAATAGCATGGTTCCGTAATCCGTGCGCAGATTCTCATAGACTTTGTCCATGGCGAGCTTTGCTTGATCCGGACGGGCAGCGCCGCTTAGTACGGCCCAGCTTTGCGGATTCAGCCAGATTTTTGCCTCATCGTTCTCCCAGGAGCCGATCGTATAGTTATCCTCTGTAAAGCCGCGGACAAATTGATCCTTCTCCCAAGCATGCTTCTGAATGTTCTCATCCAGCTCCTCGAGCAGAGTCTGGGCCCACGCAGCATCCTCAGGCTTGTTCTTGTTCTGCGCGATATCGATGAACACTTTAAAGGCCATGTACAGCTGGAAGGCAACGAACAGCGATTCTCCCTTAGCTCCAAGCCGCAGGCAATCGTTCCAATCCGCATGAAGTCCGACAGGCATGCCGTGCGCGCCCATTCGATCGAGGCTGAATTGAAGCGCCTGGCGCAAATGCTCATACACCGTAGCTTCGCCTCGATCCGAATAAGGAATTACTTCGTCCGTGAAGTCCCAGTTGCCGCTTTCATTTAAATACTTGATGACGGTTGGGAACAGCCATAGGGCATCATCGGCCCGGTAATGAGGATGTCCTGTCTCCCGCACATATTCCGGATCGTCCGGTGTGCCCTCATGTCCCGGATTATGGTCGAATTTCACGAGCGGCAGACCGCCGCCGTTGGAGACCTGAGCCGAGATCATCAGGCGCAGCCGTTCGAGGGCCATCTCATGATCCAGATGAATGATGCCTTGAATATCCTGCACGGTATCCCGATAGCCAAGTCCGTTGCGCAGGCCGCAGTATTGGAAGGAAGCCGCACGGGACCAGATGAAGGTAATGAAGCACTGGTAAGCATTCCAGGTATTGATCATGTTATTCAAATTATCGCTTGGCGTCTGAACCTGGAAGCGGTTAAGCTTGCTGTGCCAGAAGGTCTTCAGCTCTTCAAGCTCCTTATCCACCACAGCCAAATCCTTGTAATGGCTAAGAACTTCAGATGCCCCCTGCTCTTCGTACTGACCGAGGAGGAAGGCAACCTCCTTCTCTTCTCCCGGCTGCAAATCTACATTAATCTGCAGCACCCCGCAGGAGTTGGTGTTATAGTTCAGCGAATTGGCGCATTGGCCGTTCTCCACGGAGGCCGGGTTGCCATAGCCGCGGTAATCGCCGAGGAAGGTATCCCGATCGCCATCGTAGCCCGTTACCTCTGCACCGGCGGCACCGAAGAATCTCCAGCTTTGCTCCTCAGGCGTATTTTCATTGATGACTTGCAGAATCTTATTGTTCTTGTAATAGGTGCGCGAAGTGAACAATGTGTATTGAAGATTTACAGTGTCCTGTTCGTAGTTGTTGCTGTTGGTGAATTCGACGAATCCAAAGAGCGCAAGCTTCCGGGGCTTGGAGCCGTCATTGCGCACCTTCATGCGCCATACCTCATAGGTTTTGTTCATGGGCACATAATACAAGGTCTCCGTCCGGATGCTGTCATATTCCGCAACGATGTTCGTGTATCCGGTTCCATGATGGCATACCGATTTGTACTGCTCCAGATCCTTGCCTACCGGCTGCCAGGAGCCTGACCAATAATCGCCGTTCTCCAAATCCCGCACATAAATATAGCGTCCAGGCTCATCCTTGGAATTGAAATGATAGCGGATATGCCGTCCGTTCGCGCCGGACTTCACAAAGCTGTATCCTCCGGCATTGCCTGAAATAATCGCGCCGTATTCCGGCGAGCCGAGGTAGTTCGCCCAAGGGGCAGGCGTATTCGGTTTTGTAATGAGATATTCCTTGTTTTTCTCGTCAAAGTAACCGTATTGCATGACCATTCCTCCTAATAAAGTGGATGATAGGCAGGGCAATAAACGCGCGTTCACAAAAAGATGAAGGTTGCCAACCCAATCTAATCATAAGATAGTTTTCAAAACTGTAAAACCTTTATTTGTGAAAAATAACCAAACATGTTGCCAGTTAATACATATTGATAGTGAATAATTATTTATTGAAAAACGATAACTAATAAGTATAATCTATATAGGTTCAACTAGAACAGTACACAGAAAGGGCATAAGTGAGAAGTGTTCTGTAGAAGCGATAGCGTTCGCCTTTGTGAGCGGATTTCTACTCTATGATGGCTTAGTTCAGTCAAAGAAATCCGTGAACAACAGCGATCGTAAGAACACTTCACACGTTGCCCCTAGTGTACAATCTTTAGTTAAACTTATACAGATAACGATAACCAAGCGAGGTGCTTTGTGTGAAACGCGAAACGCTATTTTTGAAGGCCGTTATTATTTTGATTGCGCTCCCGGTGCTTGCCTTGTGCGCATGGGGGCTGCCTTCGATCATCAAGGAAGCGACAGATACTTATCCTGCCGCTTGGGTATTTTCCCTTTTAGTCATCATGTACCTCTCGGCCATTCCATATTTCTGGGCGCTGGTTCAAGCCTATAGACTATTAAGCTATATTGACAAGAACGAGGCCTTCTCGGAATTGTCGGTACGGGCTTTAAGATGGATCAAGTATTGCGGCGCTGCCATCAGTATCTTGTATGCGGCAAGCGAACCCTTCCTCTATTTGATTGCCGAGCGTGACGATGCTCCGGGACTTATTCTCATGGGGATGATCGTCATTTTTGCCTCATTTGTAATTGCGGTCTTTGCGGCGGTGCTTGAGAAGCTCCTGAAAAACGCCATCGATATCAAATCCGAAAATGATTTAACGGTCTGAGGTGAAGACAATGGCGATCATAATTAATCTTGATGTCATGTTGGCAAAGCGGAAGATGAGCGTGACAGAGCTGTCGGAGCGGGTTGGAATCACCATGGCGAACCTTTCTATTCTGAAGAACGGCAAGGCGAAGGCGATCCGTTTCTCTACGCTGGAGGCGATTTGTCAGGCGCTGGAATGCCAGCCCGGAGATATTTTGGAATATCAGGATGAGGAGTAGCGGGTATGATGACTAAGGAACGAACCATATATCTTCTTCTCTCGGATACGGGGACGGTGTTGAACAGACTGATTAAGTGCTACACGGGACAGCCTTATAATCATGCTTCCATCGCTTTTGATGTCGAAATGACCGAGGTATACAGTTTTGGCCGGAAAGTCGCATACAATCCTTTTATAGGAGGCTTCGTCCGGGAAGATCTTCATTCGGAGCTATTTAAGGAGGCGGCATGTGCCGTCTACGCGCTCTCTGTTACCCCTGATCAGTATCAAAGGATGTATCGGTATGTCCAGCGCATTGCCGCTCAACAAGAGCGGTACCGCTACAATTTTATAGGCTTATTTGGCGTCATGCTTAATACACCGACCAAGAGAGAGCATGCTTTCTTCTGTTCGCAGTTTGTAGCCTCTGTCTTCATCGAAGGCAAGGTGATGGATCATGTCAAGGATCCTTCTCTGATCGAACCGGGCGAGCTGCCGTATTTCGCCGACTGCCGATTGCTCTTTGAAGGCAAGATAGAGGAGTATCAAACAAAAATAATCCACCTTTCTAACTTTAATACTCTGTTGAATTCCGGATGCAGCATTATATAATGATCCTATACGCCTCACTTATGTGATGGCGTTTTTTTTATATAAGCTAAATTAGGAGACTCTCACATGTTGCCTCCAGCGTACAGTCAATAGTTTAACTTATATAATAACGCCGAACAGATAATTCAGACTGGGGGTTATGCGGTTGAAAATACTGATCGTAGATGATGAGCCAAGGCATCTGAGAGGAATGATGAGTCTGATTCAACAATTGCGGCCGGATGCTGAGGTCACGGCTGCGAAGGACGGCATCGCTGCGCTGGAGCAGGCCCGAGAGGACTGCCCCCAGGTAATCCTGACCGATATCCGGATGCCCCGCATGGATGGATTGGCCTTTCTGGAGAAGCTTAAAGAAGAAAGGATCTTTACTAAAGTTGTTATGGTATCCGCTTACAATCTGTTTGAATACGCGCAGAAGGCGATCCGCCATGGCGCTTATGATTATTTATTGAAGCCGGTGGAGGTCGAGAATGTGGAGCGGTTACTCGACCGGATCGAGCTTCAACTCAGTATCGAGTCGCTCCAGCGCAGGGAGGCGGAGGAATTGAAGCAACGGCTGACCCTTGCTTCCTCGGCTTACCGCAGCAGGCTCTATCTGTCCTGGCTGAGCGGGAGCTTGACACCGTCCGAGCAAGAGGAGATAGACGAGATGGACTGGCTGCAGGGTGGGGGGCTGATCATCTATTCCGAGCTAAAGACCGCCAGGGCCGAAGAACAGAATATCGGCGAGCTCGCCTATTTGCAATGTCTGGAGCAAGGCTGGTCGAAGCTGGGAAAGGCGTTGACGATTCCCCGGAGCGGCTTTCAGGATCAGACACTCCGCGCGGTAACGATTGTGCGAACGCTTCCGCTTGCTGCTCCGTCTCTGGAGTCGTTGATCCGTTCAATCGCCTTATCCCTTTCCGCGGAGCTGTCAAGAAACGGCCGGCTAACGCATGGAGTCAGCTCGTATTGCGAGTCAATCGTGAGCGAAGGACCTCAAGCGTACCGGGCGGCCCGGGAAGCCAATGAGCATAACTTCTTTGCCTGCTGGGAGGGACTGTTTCTGTATGATCAGCCTCGCAGCTCGCATCAACCGATCCCGGTGGATTCGGAGAGGCTATTCGAAGCGCTGCTGGACAATGAGCCCGAGATTGCGATCAATCGCTGCAGGACAGCCTTCGCGCGGTTATCGGATGCCGGTCATGCACAGCCTGCGCTGATCAAGGAACAGGCTTCTCTGCTGCTCGTTAAGCTCAAGAGCAGAATACACGAGCTTGTGGACCGGAAGGTAAGCAGGCAGCTTACGCAGACGGCAGCGGCGCTTGTTCAGGCCTGCGGGTCGTATGAGGAGCTCATGGATCGGCTGGAGCTCAGCCTGCGGGAGGTTCATCAGGCGCTAAGGCAGTCCCAACAGGACAAGAACGAGATCATCATCACCAATTGCTTGAGATGGATTCGGGAGCATATAAAAGAGGATTTAACGCTCGAGCGGGCTGCGGCGCACTTTTTCTTTAACCCGTCTTATTTCAGCACATTCATCAAGAGCAAGACGGGAAGAACCTTCTCCGAGCATGTCACGGCGATCCGAATGGGCCGGGCCAAGGAATTGCTCGCGGAGAATAAGCTCCGAATTTACGAAATCTCCGCAGAATGCGGATATCAGGATACAAAGTATTTCTGCCGCGTGTTCAAGAAGCATCACGGCATATCGCCAGAAGCTTACAAGCATACTTCACTTCCGGAAAGGAAGCGTAAGGAATGAAGACAACCTTCCGTTCGCGAATTTTGGCAAGCTATATTTTTCTGATCGCGGTTCCGCTCATCCTGCTCGGAGTTGTGTATTATCGGACGAGTCTGCAAGTGGTGACAGAGCAGGCGCAGCGAAACGTGTATGAGATCGTCAAGAAGAATAATGCGCTCATGGATACGAAGCTGGGAATCATAGAGCAGAATAGCTTGGCCCTCTTCGTAGATAAGGACTTGTTCCGTGTATTCAGCAAGCTGGATCCCTCCAATGAAGCGGATATTTTCGACGCGGACCGCCAGGTCTCTTCGGTGCTGAGCAAATATTTCACGTTGAACGAGGATGTCTATGCTTATCAGTTATGGACATCCTATTTCACCTTTGGGCAGATGCTGCCGCAGGGGGATCCGACCCGATCCGATGTCTATCGCAAGGCACAGGAGGCCGGAGGCAAAATTGTCTGGTATCCCACCTATGATTTCGTAGACATGTTTGATCAGCCCTATTTGCAGGAGGGTAAGCTGGATTTCCGCCATTTATTCTCTGCGACGCGGTATCTGGACTTCTCTTATCTGGATAATACGACACTCGAAAAGATGCCCCCCGGGGTAGAGCGTCCTGTCCTCACGATCAGCTTCAAATTGGAAGCCTTAAGGTCTCTCTATGAGGAGAGCTTTCCTGAAAATTCCCGCTATTTGGTGATGAATGAGGATTATCAAGTCGTTGCAAGCAGTGATCCCGGGAAGGTCGCGAAGCAATATAAAGAACCCTGGCTGGAGCAGGTGCAGCTGGAAAATAGCGGCACGCTGAGAATGACGCTCGATGGAGAGGCGGTCATTGTCTGCTTCGATCGCTCGTCGGTTACCGGCTGGATCTCGGTAGTGTGGACACCCGAATCGACGCTGGTGAGCAGCCTGGTGCCGGTCATCCGGACGTCGAGCCTGCTGATGGTCGTCGTTATGGGTATCCTGGCCATGGTGTTTGCTTATTTTATGGCGGACCGGATTACAAATCCGATCAAGAAGCTGCTAGGCGCTATGCGCTCTGTAGGGGGAGGCGACTTTCAGACCCAGGTCGCTTATCACAGTAATGACGAATTCGGCATTTTGCTGCACCGCTTCAACCGCATGAACGAACAGATCCGGCTCCTGGTGACGGAAAATTACGAGATTAAGCTGAGGGAGCAGGAGGCGGAGATTCAGGCGCTCAGCATGCAGATGAACCCGCATTTCCTGTACAACACGCTGAACGTCATGAACTGGACAGCCATCGAGAACGGGCAGAAGGAGCTCAGCAAAATGCTCGTCTGCTTATCCAATATGCTGCATTACACCTCACGTAAGGACTGGGGAGCCGTTCATTTGTCGGAGGAGACGGAGTGGATGAGCAATTATTTTTACATTATGGGGGCCCGGTTTGAGGATAAGTTTACGGTGAGCTATGAGATTGATCCGCAGCTGTATGAATATAAGGTTCCGCGCCTGCTGTTTCAGCCCTTTGTTGAAAATGCGATCCTGCACGGCTTCGATCAGATGGAGACAGGGGGCGTTATTCACATCCGCGGCTGGATCGAAGGCGACACCAGACATTACCAAATTGCCGACAATGGGCGGGGAATGAGCGAGGATACGGTGCATGCCATTCTGTATCAGGAATCCTCCTCGATCGGTATCAAGAACATGATTGCCCGAATCCAATTGATGTATGGCGGGGAGTACGGCATCTCGATCAGCTCTGCGCCGGGGTCGGGGACAAGCGTCTTGATTCGGCTTCCGCTGCATCCCCAAAATTAGTCCACCATTCCAAAGACCTTCGGGTTATGTAAGCGCTGCCTTAGAATCTATAATCAAGTCATCATAGACTGCAGCTATGAATTCAAGGATGTAATCGAGAGGGGTTCAGAAAATGAAACGACAAAAGAAGTCGGTCTTGGTCCTCGCCGCTTTGATACTTATGTTCGTTACCGTCATGACCGCTTGCGGCAAGCCCGGCGCGGACGGCGGCTCATCCTCGCCTTCGGGATCATCCGGCGAAGCCGGTTCGAAGGAGAGCATCACACTGCGCATGACCGTATGGGGCTCGCCGGAAGAAGTTGCGGCCTACAAATTCGGCATTAAGCGCTTTGAAGAAAAATTTCCGAATATCAAGGTTGATCTGCAGCATATCGCCGCTGATTACGATACGAAATTAACGACGATGGTAGCGGGTAACGACGTGCCGGATATCGCGATGATGGAATCGGCCAGTATTGCTTTTCCGCTCGCAGAGCAAGGGAAGTTTTACAATCTCCAAGAGTTCCTCGATAAAGATGAATTTATCAACGTGGACAGTCTCGTCCCGAACATTATTTATTCGCTGGAGCCCGGCAATGTGATCGGCATCGGACCTGGACCGGAATCCTTTGGCTTATTCTACAATGAAGACATTTTCAAGGACGCCGGAATCGAGCCCCCGCCTAGCAAGCTGTCTGAAGCCTGGACCTGGGATGAGTTCATCGAGGTGGCCAAGAAGCTGACTGTCGATTCGAAGGGCAGAACAGCTGATGACCCCGACTTTGACCCTAAGAATATTAAGCAATACGGGGTCAGTGTCTCGACCTGGTGGGGCGTGTACAGCAATTTCATTTACTCGAACGGGGGAGATTTCGTCTCCGAGGACGGCAAGAGCTTTGCATTAAATCAGCCGGCTGCGGTAGAAGCGCTGCAGAAAATATCGGACATGATGAATGTGCATCATGTGTCGCCTTCGCCTGTGCAGGCAAAGAATATTCCGGCAACCAACGTTGCGCTCCAGACGAAGAAGGTCGCTATGGCGATTGACGGGCAATGGGCTACCGCTGGCCTGGCGCAATCGAATTTCAACTTTAACGTAGGGGTTATGCCTGTTCTGAAGGAACCGGTAACGACCGTCGTCTGCGGTATGTTCTCGATGTTCAAGTCCACGAAGCACCCGGAAGAAGCCTGGGAGCTGATGAAGGCCTTGATCGATCCGGAGGCCTCGATCGAGATGATTACGAGCGGCACCTGGATGCCGTCATACAAGAATTGGTACACCGAGCCGGATTTGCTTGCTAAATGGACCGAGAATCTGGATGCCCGGCCTTCGGGCTATAATGACGCCATCGTTGAAGTCATCCTGACAAAGGGTCATCAGACGCCTACCGGCTATGTGAAGAACTTCAACAAGATCATGGATATCGTCAATCCTGCCTTGGATAAAGTGTGGCTTGGCCAGCAGACGGCGCAGGAAGCGATGGATTCAATCGCCGCCAAGGCACAAGAGCAGGTTCAAGGGCGTCGGGACATCAAGTAGTCAATCCGCTGTGGATGCAACGAATGCTGTGACGGGAAGGCGACGTTCTGCTTGCGGACCGTCGTCTTCTTAGTCAGCAGCTTCGGGATGGGAGGCAGAGATGCGAAAGGGACTATGGTACGGACTGTTATTCACGGCGCCGGCTATACTCGGGTTTGTCATTTTTACCCTGGGACCGATGATTGCAAGCTTGGTCCTGAGCTTAACGGATTTCAACGTATTCAAAGATCAAACGTCCTTTGTCGGGTTCAGCAACTATGCGAGGCTGTTCTCCGGGGAGGATGAGCTGTTCTATCAATCCTTAGGGATTACCTTCTATTTTGTAATTCTTCGGGTGCCTGCGGTTATCATTATATCTTTTGCCATAGCCTTATTGCTTAATATGAACATGAAGGGAAGAGCGATGTTTCGGACGATTATCTACCTTCCGAGCATCGTGCCGGCCATCGCATCGGCGATGATCTGGATGTGGCTGATGAATCCGGATCTCGGATTATTGAACTCCATGCTGAGCTGGCTGCATCTGCCGACAAGCAACTGGCTATATGCGGAGGGCAGCGTCATTCCTTCCGTGGTGCTGACTACGCTGTGGGGGATCGGGAGCACGGTCATTATTTTTCTGGCGGGTCTGTCAGGCATTCCCCAGTCCTATTATGAAGCGATTGAAGTGGATGGAGGAGGCTGGTATAGCAAGCTGCGCCAAATCACGATCCCCATGGTGACGCCTACGCTTTTCTTCAATACGATCATGACGATCATCGGCTCCTTCCAGGTCTTTAATGAAGCCTATATTCTGACCCAGGGCGGACCGAACAACCGAAGCCTGTTCTATGTGTTCTACCTTTGGAGAACCGGCTTCAGGGATACCGAGATGGGCTATGCTTCTGCACTGGCATGGATTTTATTCATCATTATTATGGTGTTTACTTATATCATCTTTAAAACCTCCAAGTCCTGGGTGTACTATGAAGGAGGGGAGCGCCCATGAGAACCTCGAAGCTTGCGATGGCCGCAGGTTATACTGCGCTTGTACTGATTTCGATCCTGTTTGTTGTTCCATTTATCTGGCTTATCCGCAGCTCGCTGATGGACCTGTCGCAAATCTTCACGATGCCGCCCGAATGGATTCCGAAGCCGTTTCATTGGGACAATTTCCATAAGGCGCTCACCGTCCTGCCGTTTGACGTGTTCTTTAAGAATACGATCATTATCGTCTTCGGCGTGCTGATCGGGACGGTCGCGACAAGCAGCATTGCCGCCTTTGGCTTCTCGCGGATCCGGTGGAAGGGCAGGGATACCGTCTTTGCGATTCTGATGACCAGCATGATGCTGCCGTTCGCGGTCACGATGATCCCGAGCTTTCTTGGCTGGAAGGAGCTTGGCTTCTATGACACCCTCTATCCGCTGATCGTGCCGGCATACTTCGGCGGGGGAATCTTTAATATCTTCCTGCTCAGACAGTTCTATTTAACGATTCCGCGCGATTTCGACGAGGCAGCCTTCGTGGACGGGGCCTCCTATTTCAAGATTTATTTGAAAATTATTTTTCCGCTCAGCCGTTCGGCGCTTATTGTTGTTGCCTTGTTCAGCTTTTTGGGCTCCTGGAATGACTTTATGGGGCCTTTGATTTACTTGAAGAGCGATCGGCTGTTTACGCTGGCTTTAGGTCTGCAAATGTTTCAGGGCACCTATAATGCGCAATGGGATTTGCTTATGGCAGCCTCGGCGGTGGTCGTATTGCCATGTGTAGTTGTATTTTTGATCGGGCAACGCTACTTCCTGGAGGGCATTACGCTGACGGGACTGAAGGGATAAGGAAAGCGAGGGGAACGCACAATGACGACGGCACAGCAATCGGAGCTGCGCAACTGGCAGGAAGTGCCTTTTACGAAGGTGAAAATGACGGATATGTTCTGGCGGCCGCGGCTGGAGGTCTTGAAGAAGGTGACGCTGCCAGCCTGCTTGGCGAAATGTGAGGAGACGGGCCGGATCGATAATTTTGCCAAGGCCGGCGGCTTGCTTGAGGGTGAGTTCGAAGGCATCTATTTCAACGATTCCGATGTGTATAAGGTGCTTGAAGGGGTGGCTTATTCACTGATGCTGGAGCGGGATGCAGCGCTGGAAGGGGAAGCCGACCGGATCATCGAGCTGATCGCGGCGGCGCAGGAGCCAGATGGTTATCTCACCACGTACTATACGCTGGTGGCTCCGGAGAGCAAGTGGAGTGATATGGAGAAGCATGAAATGTACAACGGCGGGCATCTGATCGAAGCGGCGGTGGCTTACTACGAAGCGACCGGCAAACGTCAGCTGCTGGACGTTGCATGCCGGCTGGCTGATCATTACGACCGTACCTTCGGCCCGGGCAAGCGGCATTGGGTAGAAGGACACGAGGAGATCGAGCTGGCGCTGATCAAGCTCTACCGGGCGACGGGGGAGGAGCGCTATTGGAAGCTTGCTTACTGGCTGATGGAAGAACGGGGTCATGGGCATGGTGTCGGGGCCATCTGGGATAAGCCGGAGTGGGGGCCTGCCTACTGCCAGGACGATGTTCCGGTCCGGAAAATCGAGCAAGTGACAGGGCATGCCGTTCGCGCCATGTATCTGTATTCCGGTATGGCCGACGCCGTGCATGTCTCGGGGGATACCGCCTATCTGGACGCCTTGCAGCGCGTCTGGTCCCATACGGTGGAGCGCAATATGTATGTGACTGGAGGAATCGGACCGTCCCATCACAATGAAGGGTTCACGGAAGATTTTGATCTGCCGAACGAGTCGGCTTATTGCGAGACCTGTGCGGCCATCGCCATGGTATTCTGGAACCATCGCATGAACCTGCTGTTCGGGGACGGTAAATACGCGGATGTGGTCGAGCGCGAAATGTATAACGGCGCACTGGCTGGGATTTCCCTGAAGGGGGACCGGTTCTTCTACGTGAACCCGCTCGCCTCGAAGGGGGATCATCATCGCGTGCCTTGGTTCGATACCTCCTGCTGCCCGACGAATCTGGCCCGCTTTCTCCCTTCAATCGGACAATATGTGTATGCCCGTACAGCTAAAGGGATCGCGGTCAATCAATATATTCAAGGCGAGGCGGAGCTTACGCTGGAGAACGGAACCGCCGTCCAATTGGAGCAGCGTACTTCCTTTCCATGGAGCGGGACGGTCGAGCTGGAGGTATCTCCGGAGACGAGCGGTGTGTTTACCGTTCAAATGCGCGTGCCCGGCTGGTGCAGGGGCTATCGCGTTCAGGCGGGAGGAGAATGGCTATCCGGCGTAGAAGCATTAGAGGAACGCGGATATCTCTCGATTGAGCGGCACTGGTCCAAGGGTGACACGATTCTTCTTGAGCTTGATATGCCTGTCGAGCTGATTCGCGCACGGGAGGAAGTACAAGCGAACGTTGGCCGGATCGCCTTGCAGCGTGGACCGGTTGTGTACTGTATCGAGCAGGTGGATCATCCCGGACTGAGCTACGATGAAATGACGTTTTCAGCCTATGGGAAGCTTCGTGTCGAGCATCGGGAGGATCTGCTGGGCGGCGTGACTGCGCTGCAAGGCACGGATGGAAACGGCAAGCCGTGCCGGTTCGTTCCTTACTATGCCTGGGACAACCGGGAGCCGGGCTTTATGCAGGTCTGGATCCGGGAGAAGGAAGAGGGGCAGTTGTATAAGTACTAGCTTCGCTAAGCCGGACGGAATTTAATTGTAGTTAGTTGTAGTAACTGCAATTAAGCCAGATAAAAGGGACGAATTTATAATTATAGTTGTACAAAAGGCGTTTATTCCTCCTTGCGGATAGTCGTTTTCCAGGAATAGGAGGTGAATAATTGTCAGAAATGCAGTTATTTAATCATGTATCTCCCGATTTTCCCGCAATAAATGGATAAAGTGCAATTATAATACCTATTGATTAGCTTTACAGCACAGCAGCACAGGAAGGAGCAATTGTCATGCCATTGAACATTAAGAATCCGATCATCCCCGGCTGGTATGCGGACCCCGAAGCCAGAACATATGAAGGGAAGCACTGGATTTACGCGACCCGTTCCTTCACGGAATATACGATGCAGATGAATCTGGACGCCTTCAGTTCCGATAACCTGACCGATTGGGAGAAGCATGAAGGCATTATCGAAATGGCGGACTTCCCTTGGATTTGGAGAGCCGTCTGGGCGCCGACCCATATCGAGCACGGGGGAAAATACTATCTCGTATTCGCCTCGAACGATATTCAATCGGACGAGGAGATCGGTGGTCTGGAGATCGCGGTTGCGGACCGCCCGGAAGGGCCGTACCGAGGCTACCTGGGCAAGCCGCTTGTAGATAAGTTCATTCACAAGGCCCAGCCGATTGATGCGCATCTGTTCAAAGACGAGGACGGAACGGTCTATCTGTATTACGGCGGATGGGGACACTGCAACGTGGGTCGGATGAATGACGAGATGACCGGATTCGTACCATTGACGGACGATGGCAATGAGATTCTTCGCTCCATCACACCGGAGGGGTATGTGGAAGGTCCTTGCATGATCAAGAAGGACGGACTCTATTACTTGATGTGGTCCATGGGCGGCTGGACGAACGGAACCTATCGCGTAGCGTATGGAGTAAGCGATAACCCGCTGGGCCCATTTGAGAATCAGGGCACGATTCTGGAGCGCCAGGAGCCGATTGCGGATGGCCCGGGTCATCATGGTTACTTGCATCTGCAAGAGGAAGACGAATGGCTTATTGTGTATCACCGCAGAATTATTGGGGATACGGAGCCGGGTCATCGCCAATTGTGTATGGATCGCATGGTGATCGGTAACGGCAAGATCGAACGAGTCACCATGACCTGAGTGAGAACTAAATTAGGTTTAAAAGCGACCTATCAGGCGGCCCATTTGGGCCGCTTTTTGAATGCAAAGACTTATTTACTGGTGAAGCCGAGCCAGAGTCTTATCGAAGTAGGACACGCAAGCACTTTTCCTAGTGAATAGGATAGCGAAGTAAAGTGTTAAAGTCATATTGACATTTATAGAGGGAAATAGATACGATAAGCTGGTTGTGATTTTGCTGAAGAAAGGAATAGGTTCAAGATGAAGAAGAGAATCGCGGATATCGCGTTCATTATATTGGGTGCCTTCTTGTTCGCACTGGCCGTCAACCTGTTTATCATTCCGAACGAGTTCGGGGAAGGAGGCGTAACAGGGGTTACGATTATTCTGTACTACCTGTTCCAATGGTCGCCTTCCATCGTTAACATCGTGCTTAACGGCTTGCTGCTGATTGTGGGATATAGATTCCTGGATCGGCAAACGACGATTTATACGGTGATTGCTGTGGCGTTCAACTCGTTGTTCCTGCATATCACGGAGAGCTGGACAATCAATTCCCAGGAGCCGATGGTCAATGCCATTTTTGCCGGCGTGATGGTCGGGGTGGGCATTGGCTTGATTGTGCGAGTAGGCGGAACGACGGCGGGAACGGTGATTCTGGCCCGGATCGCGAATAAATACCTCGATTGGAAGATCAGCTACGCGTTGTTGTTCTTTGATCTGATCGTGGCCTTTTCCTCCTACTTTATCATTGGTGCGGAGAAGCTGATGCTGACGATCATTATTTTGTATGTGGGCACGAAGGTGATGGACTTCATGATCGAAGGACTGAATCCCAAAAAGGCAGTAACAATCATCTCGGAGAAGCAGGATCTTATCGCAGAGATGGTCATTACACAGATGGACCGCGGCGTTACGGTCCTGTCCGGTCGTGGCTACTATACGAAAAAGCCGAAGGAAGTATTGTACATCGTCATCAGTAAGCAGGAGGTATCCGCACTGAAGAAAATTGTCAGATCCATCGATACCGCTGCGTTTCTCACCATTCATGATGTGCGGGATGTATTTGGGGAAGGATTTTTGGATATTTCAAAGTAAAAGGAAAAATAGGACAGGCACAGCACGAGGAACGAAATGGCTCCTGCGCTGTGCCTGTCGTTAACTAAGCTCTATTGTTCCAGTGTCCGAACCAATAGGGTTACGGCTTCCGCCCGGGTCGCAGTACCGCTCGGGACAAATTTATTGTCGCCTCGGCCGCTCACGATGCCCAGCCTGCGAACTGCCTCAATTGCACTCTTCGCCCACTGCGGAATGTCCTTATCGTCCGCGAAGCCGGTCGTTGCGCTTTCTTCAACAGACAGCTTAAGCGCTCTGGCGATCATCGCGGCCATTTCCGCACGGGTGATGCGCGCATCCGGCCGGAAGCTGCCGTCTGCGTACCCGCTCACAATGCCTGCTTCAACCGCGTTCGCGATTTCTTGCTTCGCCCATCCGCCGATTGTGGCCTCGTCCGTAAATGCAGCCGCTGAACCTGCTGCTTCCAGCTTAAGCGCCTTGGCCAGCATGACCGTAAATTCGGCGCGGGTAATGGCGGCATCCGGCTTGAAGGTTCCATCCGGATAGCCGATGACAAGCTTCATACCCGCAGCGCTCAGGATGGCGTTCTGCGCCCAATGTTCCGCGATGTCTGTGAAAGATGGCGCCGGCGTGTCCGGTTCGCCGCTTTCGTCCTTCTTCTCGCCTACAGCCATGACTGCGAACTTGGTGAAGTGATCCACCTCGGCTGTAATTCGATCGCCGTTCACGATGCCGCCGATTTCGATCCATACCTTTCTTTCCTCGTCATAGTAGAAGATAGCGGCTCTCTGATGGTCTCCTACGAGAGACGGATCGAACTTTAGCGAGAGGACGATCGGCTTTTTGAAGTTGCCGGTCACATTTTTCGTCAATTCAAAGACGTTGCTGACAAGCGTCTCCTTATCGAATACGAGGCCTGCCGTACTGAGCAGCTTCTCGATCACGATGCGCAGCTCTTGCTCCACTGCCCCTGCGCCTATCGTAAGGATAACTTCTTCACCGAGACTGACCTCGCCGGCCCGTCCGTTCGGGATAATAATGGTGCCGTTAGCCGATTTGATGATGGAAGTATGATTGCCATTACCTGTGGTGCTGCCGCCAGCCGGTGCCCCCGGATAGGGGTTATTCGGCGTTTCCGGTTGCGGAACCATCGGCGTCGCCGTCACGGTATTGGAGAAATCGCTCTCGCCCCTCGCATCTACGGCCTTCACCGCAAAGGTATAGCTTTTTCCGTTCGTCAATCCGGTTACCGTATACGTGGCTTCCGTTACGCTGGCTTGAACCAGCTGCCAGTTGTCCGGATTGGCAGGCGCCGCTATGCCTTCATATTGGTACACGGAATAGGTGACGCTTTCTGCTGAAGCGTTCCATCTTAAGGTTACGGATTGGTCGCCGGCCGTTGCCTTCAAATTCGCAGGCGCTGCCGGAACAGTTGCTTCATTCGGCGACGGAATCACGCTGTTCGACGGTGCGGATGAAACCGACTCCCATTTGGCGTTCCTTGCGATCACCGTAAAGGTATACGTTATACCGTTTGTCAGACCCGTGACGATAATAGGGCTGTCTGAGCCTTCCGCCGTCGTAACAGCTTCTCCGTGTGCCCACGCAGTTACTTTATAGCCGGTAATTTCGCTTCCGCCATGATGAATCGGCGCGGTAAAGCTCACCTCGGCGGACCCGTCATGACCGACGGCATACACATCGGCAGGTGCTTCCGGAGGGGCAACAAGAGAAGGATACACCTTGAATTCCCAGAGTGAGTAGCCGTAGGTGCTCCCTCTTTTGATGCCGTACATCTGAACATATCTTGCATTTACCGGCGCGAAGGAGATTTTATCGATGCCGCCTGCTCCGGTGGTGGTGCTATACACGGTGGTCCAATTCTTGGCGTCGTCGGACACCCGAATTTGGTACTCCTTGCCATATGCCGCTTCCCAATGCAGATCCACTTTTTCGATGGATTGGCTGGAGCCAAGGTCAACATAGATCCACTCCGAGTCGGAGTAGTTAGAACCCCAACGGGTACTTAATATCCCGTCGACTGCATAGCCGGAGGCCACGTCCGTAGCTCTGGACGAGCTTGCCACTACCGACTTGCCTTCTGCAAGATTGAGCGGTAAATCCTCATACACTTTAAATTCATAAAGCGAGTAGCCGTCTCCGGTGCCCTGTAGAACGCCCTGCATCCGAACGTACCGGGCACTGACCGGATTGAAAGAAACGTCTTCGATGCCTCCTTTACCTGCCGTCGTTGAGTAAACATCCGTCCAGGTATTTGCATCGTTCGATACTTGAATTTTGTAGCTTTTCCCGTAAGCTTTTCCCCAATTTAGCCTAACTTTATTGATCAAATATTGACTTTGCAAATCCACATAAATCCATTCATTATCCGAATTGGCTGAATTCCAATACGAGGTTCTGTATATATCCGTAGCATTCGAGGAAGCATGATTATTTTTGCTGGATGAAGCGATCGCACCTTTGTCGTAAGCGAGGTCGAACCCTCTGTCATCGATGGAGGCTTTCTCATCCAAAGTCATGCTTCGGCCCGTGAACGTATCCTTGCCAAGCTTATAGCTTGTCGTAGTTCTCTCTCCGTTTCGATCCAGCGTCACGTTCACACTAATCCCCGGTGTTTCGGGATTGGAGACGGAAATGCGGACAGGCGCTGCGGATTCGTCGACGATCACCATGGCCGGTTGGTCTACGGTGACCGTCAAGCCGTCTCTCAGCTTCACTGTCCCAGGCTTATAGAACAGCAACTCCGAAATTTCGAGCGTATTATGCCTGACCGCCTGGACAGAGGATGTATTCGAAAGAATGGTTACCGGGATGTTGTTTGCGTAGTTGCTGACTTCATCAGAATTTTTGTTTGGCAATACAATGTACTGGTAGGAGGCATTTGCGGGCTTTACGCCATGATCAAGCCATACGGAAAAAATCGGTTTGGTGATCGGATCCGTCGAACTTCCCGTAACCACATCGCTCCAGCTTCCGGTCTTCGTCTCCAGGTTTACCTGAAAGGCCGTCGAATTCGGGAATACATAACCGATATGGTCGTTATATGCCCAACGTCCGTTGATTTGCTTCGTTCCCTCTGCAAGGGGATTGCCATCGACGAGAACTTCGCCTACCGCTTGACTTTGGTTCAATGTCGTGTGAACAGGAGCCGCGTTCGTCGAGGTGATTCCCGCACCAAGCGCCACCATTTCATCATCGAAGAAGAAGTAACCCTTCTTTCCGCTTGTACTCAGCTTGTTGAAATCAAATGCGGTGGCTCCGTAACGCTCATCTGTTACGCCGCCTACAAAGGTTTTGGGATTATTGAAATTCCCGTCTTTCGTGAGCACGTAAGGAGCCGTCGTGCCGGGAACGTGGGCCCAATCCATCAACTGGTAGACGGGCCTGTATTCGTCGCCGGTTCTTTGAATGGCTGTGGCTCCTTGCGGGGTCCAGTACAACAGGTTATACCCGCTAGGATTTATCGTTCTCCATTCGCCGCCCTTGACCGTGCTGGATGACATCTTGACCGTAATTCCATAGTCATCCCGCATATGGGAGGAGACCAGCGTCTGCCACTGCGTCATATTGTTGGCGTCCAGTCCGTTGCTTGTGCTTGTGCCGACCCTGCGAATATTGTCCAGGAAACTCGCAAACTCCGCTGCCCTCGCCGGGTTGGCCGTCATCATCCATTCGAGCGGATCTTCATAGAAGGTCAAGGCCGCGCTTGAATAACTCGGCCAGTCGGGTCCGTTCATTCCCATGCCCAGATCGGCGACATCGCCTCTCACGAGATATCTTGTGCCGTCCAGAATGTATGACGATAACGAATCAATTGCAACCTTGCTGTACGGGAACACGGTACCGGAGGTAATGTACGCCCAGAATGACATATCTCTGGCGAAGCTTCTTCCGTAGCCCGTCGTATAATTCGTCTTGCCATGCATGAAGAAAGACATGTCAGACTGGATTCCCGTCACGGTCGTCGTCACATTCGCCAGGATGTTAAATGCATTTACGGCGTCCCGAACGCTATCCGCATTCTCGAGCAATAAGCCGCGGTACATATAATTTTGGTTATACCAGGACGAGTTGGCTCCGTCGCCAGTATGAGCCTTGCTGTCTAACGTGGCTATAATATTGGAGGCTTGCGTTTCAGTTAAATAGCCTTCGCATAAGAGCGCAATTTTCCCTAATCTTAATTGTTTGCCGATTCCGGTTTCCCACCAGTTGGTTGAAGTCGGCTTCACTGTAAACCAATGGTCCAGTGCCTTTTGAATACCTTCCAGCATTGCCGGGCTATGGTAGTACGGATCATTCGGGTCGGCAAACGCCTGGGCCATCGACTGCATCCGGTCTAAAGCAAGGTAAGGCGACCAGCCTCTCCCGTTGGCGGCGGAAGTTGTGCTCTTGTAATCGACATCTCCCCAGCTGCCATCCGGGTTTTGACTGGATAAGTAAGTGCCCGCCTTGGATTTGAAGGTCCATTCGACCCGGCCGTTCGTTCCGTCGTTGATAATGTCCCTAGAGATGTAATAATCAACTATACGCTGTTTCATCAATTTCATATCCGCGATCTCTTCAGGAGTGCTGACTTTGTCAACGATTTGGAAGTAGAAGCGGCCGGCATTTTCCGTATAACCATCATTAAGTAAATAAGCGAGGTAATATTCGCCCGGGGGCAAATCCTTTAGGCTTGGATATTCTTTTCGCCCCTCGCTGTTGTCTGTCAGGGTTACCGTCCCGTCGGGAAGGTCATTCACATAGGCCCACTTCCATGCATTGGTTCCTTTTTTCGGCGTTTCGCTTTTGAGGTAAAGACCGATCCAATCTTTTTGGCCTTGAGCTCCCGTGTAATGAATGGTTAACGGCTGTCCGCGTTCTACGACCGTTTGATCCATGCTCAGCGTGCTGCTGTAGTCGGGCTTAGGGGCCGATGGCAGATTCAGGTCCGCGTAACTGCGCGGCATCACATTGAATTTGGATACAACGGCGCGGTGGTCGGATAAATAAGGATCCAATTGGATGTCCGCATAGGATATCGGTCCGCCATTGACCGTCTTTTCTCCGATCAATTTGCTTTCCAGCGTTGTCGCGGGACCTCCGGCATACACGTAATCAATCCGATCGTATACCTCCGGCGTTCGCCACTCGGTGCCTTCGACGGCCCAAGTAATGCCTGGCGTTGAGGCCGGATCAGGATGCATGGACCGATAGGAATCGACCATGCCCAATTCCTGGAGTTTCTTCGATACCGGCCATTCTACTGCCTTGCCGAAATAGCGGTCTTTCGTCGCCTCCGTCCAATCCAGGTGCGACGGCACATTGAAGTCTCCTGTCAGAAAGACGGGCATCCCTTGCCCGGCGAGCGCAGGAAGCTTGCTGAACGGGTTGCGCATCTCGGCCATATGCTTGAGGTTTTCATCGGCAAGGACGCTCTCGACGGTCTTGCCATCTGCGATGCTGTAAGGACCGTAGGGGGAAGATGACAGATGCACATTGCTGATCGCCACAGCTCTGCCCGGATCGACTTCGATCAGGTAGTAATCCTTCTCCTTATCCACATCGAGTATCGGATATCTGCTCAGGAGACTAACATTTGGGCTTGCCTTCATGCTGACATTATATCCTAACGATGCAGCCGCCTGAGTTATGACATCATCGTTGGATTCCTGGATTCCGATCACATCTGCGTCCGCCGTCCGGATCAAGTTCTCCAGGAAATGGACGACACGATCCTTGCCGTTCTTCTTGATGGCATCCCCCGCCCAAAGGTTCAAGCTCATCACGGTCAGCTCGATTTCCGGTTTCGGATCGGGGCCCGGCGTCGCCGAAGCTACCGTGACTTCAACCGCCGTCGATTTCCCTTTGAACGTAATGTCGATCATGGCGGTCCCCGCGGATACGGCCTTGACCAATCCGGCTGAGGTCACCGTTGCCACTTGCGGCAGGCTGCTGACATATTGGATGTCATTGGCCGCTGTTACATCCTCGGTTTCATTTGTACGATACGTGGCTTCAACCTGCAGCTGGGCGCTGTCCTCTTGCGGATTCAGCTTTAACGCCACCGATTCGGGAGCCGCCTTCAGCTGCGCGACTTCCTTGTCGGCAATCTGAAAGTAAAAGCGGTCGGCATTTTCCGTATACCCGTCATTTAGCAAATATGCGATGTAATACTCGCCTGGCGACAAGTCTTTGAGACTTGGATACTCTTTTCGTCCCTCACTGTCGTCTGTAAGTGTTATCGTCCCGTCAGGCAGGTCATTCACATAGGCCCACTTCCAAGCGTTGGTTCCCTTTTTCGGCGTTTCGTCTTTGCGGTAAAGACCGATCCAATCCTTTTGGCCCTGAGCTCCTGTGTAATGGATGGTTAACGGCTGCCCGTGTTCAACAACCGTTTGATCCATGCTCAGCGCGCTGCGGTCTGCAGCACGAACAACATTCGCAGACAGACTGCCCCATGATCCAACCAAGAGCACGAATGCCATCAACGATTTCAACAGTTTACTCATGCGTATTTCCCCCTCGAATAGAAAGATATATCCGCCTCTTTGCAAAGCTTCGCACTTGGTTAACCATTCGCATGCCCCCTCTGTTAATCTGGACTTAAAGGGCTTTTGAGAGCGCTTTCTCGTCCAGGGATTAAAAAAGACAGCTCAAGCTGCCCCCCTGCGCGTCCCCCTTTCATCGAGACCGGCATTCGCTTTAATGTCCCGTTATATCTGCCGATACCTTATCAATCCCACGTTATAACGACAATTCCGATAAACACCAATTTTTCCTGCAAGCACAGATTTACGAACTTCCCGAAAACAACACTATTTCAAAAATAAACTATTTTGCAGACGATCATGTCCTGTATGCTATATAAGTGGAGAAAACGCTTTCACTTACAGAAGAGAGAAGGTATCATAGAAAGATATTATTTATACAAAGTGAAGGTGAACTCCGTGTTAAGCATGCATAGGCTCTCTTTTCGAAGCAAGCTGAAGATAACCTTTCTTATGGTGTCCGTGGTGTCGATCCTGATAACCGGCCTCTTCTCGTACAGGACAACCGCGGGCATTCTGGAGGACAAGGCGTTGAAGCTGACGCAGGATACGGTCGTAAAATCTGCGCAGATTGTAGATGAAAGACTGAATCAGCTGATGCTGGTCATGATGACCTTTATGATCAGCGATTCGTTTCAAAGCATGCTCAAGGATGCCTCCACGGGGAATGATCAGGCCTACTTTACACATATGACGAATATGGACAACGTATTTTCTCAGGCACGCATTGCGGAGCCCTTAATTCAGTCCATTTACATTTCCACCCCGATCGGGGAGTTTTACCCCCTCCCCATGAACCGGAACCACTCGACCGTGTTTACGGAGACGCAGCTCTACCAGCAGATTATCAAGGAGAAACGAAATATTTGGATCGAAGGGCATGAGGATCCGATATTTTCGGGGAGTCAGCGCGTGATTTCATTGGTCCTCCAGCCGATTGCGGAGTATCCGGTCCGTGATGTCTATGTCGTCGTCAATATTCGGGAAAATGGTCTGCGAAAGGTGGTCGGTCCGACCGCAGAGGGCGGTTCCCTTCGCTTTCTTCTGAATGCGGACGAGAGTCTGGTGTATGACGAAGCGAACCCGCTCATTCAGCAAACGGCGGCAACGGGCCTGACATCCAGTCTGCTGGAAAGCGAGCCCTCGGGATATACGACCTTCAAGCTAGGCGGGAACGATTACCTGCTCAATTATGCGGGGCTGCAGATTAATGACTGGACGGTAGTCGCCATTCAATCGAAGGCCAACGTACTCAGAGAACTAAGAAGTGTTAAATGGACCATTCTGCTCATAACGGCGATCAGCTTTATCGTGACCCTGATCATCTCGGGATGGTTTACCCGCTATTTGCTTATCCCCTTGCAGGGGCTTCTGCTGGTGATGAAAAGGGTGGAGATCAATGATCTGTCCGCCCGGTTCCACAGCCGGAATGAGGACGAGCTGGCCCAGGTCGGCTTTCGGTTCAACCGGATGCTCGACCAAATCGTTCTTCTGATCGAGGAGGTGAAGCTGGCGGAAGCCAGCAAGCGATCGGCCGAGATCAAATCGTTGTCCGCCCAGATGGATCCCCATTTCCTCTATAACACCTTGAATACGATCTATTGGAAGCTGAATCTGAAGCGGGTGGAGGAATCCCAGGAGATGGTGATGTCGTTGTCGAGACTGTTTCAGCTCGGCCTGAATAAGGGGCAGGAAATGACGACGCTGGAGAAGGAAATTCAGCATGTCGTCCAGTATTTGAAATTGCAGAGCAGCTGTTATGAGAACCTGTTTGAATATGAGCTCCGGATTGCCGAACCCGGACTTCTCCAGCAGCCGGTGCCGCGCATATTGCTGCAACCGCTTGTGGAGAACAGCATTCTTCACGGATTCGAAAGCATGGAATCCGGCGGCCGAATCTGGATTGAAGCAGAGGCCGATCCCCTTTCCTGCACCTGGAGCCTTCGGGTCAGCGACAACGGGTGCGGCATGGAGGAAGACACAGTCAGGCAGCTGTGCAGCCAAAGTATGGACCAGGGATATGCGATCGGCAATCTGATTAGCCGGCTAAGCCTCGGCTACGGAGCAGAGGCTCGCCTTGAGGTTGTCAGCAAGCCGGGTGAAGGCACCGCGGTTAACATCGTGTTCCCGTGGAAAGGAGAGAATCCCGATGAATTTTGAACAACGGATCAATTTGGTCATTATTGATGATATCAAAAGTGTGGTTGACGGCTTGACGGCAATCGATTGGGACGCCTGCGGCATCACGCTGGCAGGCGCGTCGTCGAACGGGGCGGAGGGCCTGGAGCTTATTAAATGCAGCAAGCCGGATATTGTCCTTACCGACATTCGAATGCCCCGGATGGATGGCCTGATGATGATGCAGTCGCTCCAGGAGCTGCAGCTGGCTTGCAAGGTGATTCTGATGACCGGTTATTCGGACTTTGATTATGCGCAGAAGGCCGTCAAGCTGGGAGCCTTCGATTTCATATTGAAGCCCTTCTCGGAGACGGAGATTACCCAAGCGGTTCTTCGGGCGAAGGAGCAAGTCCTGACAGAGCGCTCGGAGTACTTGAACCAGAAGGAGATGGAGCGAAAGCTGCGAGAAAGCATGCCGCTGCTTCGGCAGGAATACTTCTCCCTGCTGATCCATCATCGGACAAGCTGGAGTCAGGCTGCCAAACGCTGGGAGTTTCTGAAGATCGAGCTCGCTTCGTGCGGATTCACGGTCATGCTGTTCAAAATCGACGATTTTGAGAAGAGCATCTCCGATCTGCCGATTCACGAGGTGGAGTTGATCCGGTTCTCGCTGCAAAATATTGTAGAGGAGACGATCAGCAAGCATTCGAAGTGCATGGTGTTCCGGGACGGCGATCAGCGGTTTGCCGCCGTGCTCAACGCTTCAACACTGTTTACGGCGGAGGAGATCGGAGAGCGCTGCTGCCAGAACATCGAGCGCTTCACCAAATTTACGGTATCCGTAGGCATCGGAGAAGAGGTCGATGAGGTGCATCAGCTCCCCGATGCCTATCGCCAGGCAGAGACTGCGCTGGCCTATCATCTATTCACCGATGGCAATGGAGCCATCGGCTACGGCAACCTTCCCAAGACAGACCGGCAGGAGCCGATTCTGCTGGAGCATCAGAAGGAGCTGCTGTTGGTCCTGCGTTCAGGCAACGGGGAACTGGCGGCATCGCTCTTGTCCGAGATGTCCGGGAAGCTGCAAAGCGTCGTCCCCCAGCCGAACCCGGATTATTCGCTCAGTCTGTACGAGGAACTCGTTGCATCCATCATAAGAATGCTGTATGAGCTGGTGCCGCAGCAGGAGGTTCAGCCGTTGGTAGACCGGTTCAAGGCGGAGCGGACTATGGCGGGGACGAAGCTTGCTGTTCTGGAGCAACAAATCCTGAAGCTGTGCAAAGGCGGAGCAGAACTGGTCAAGAGCCATTCGTTGTCGGAGGGAGAGGAAATGATATATAAATCGCTGAAGTTCATCACGAGCCGGCTTGACCGGAGTCTGTCTGTCAGCGAATGCGCCGCTTACGTGCACTTGAGTCCGAGCTATTACTCGAGCCTGTTCAAACGGGTGACCGGCATGACGTTGACCCAATATCTAGCGGGCGAGCGGATCAACAAGGCCAAGAAGCTGATCCTTGACGGCATGTCCGTGCAAGACGCGGCGTTAGCCGTGGGCTACGAGGACCGGCGGTATTTCAGCGAAACCTTCAAGAAGCTTACGGGAAAGACGCCGTCGGAATTCCGCGAAAGCTATGAGTCGAAGTCAGCCGTGTCCCCCGAATCAGGACAGTAGAATTACCACCCTGGAGAGTGAAATTGCCGCACTCTCCTTTTTTTTCGCCGGCTTATAATGAATTCGTAAACAGCAGATTTCGCCAAGAAAGAAGGGGGAATGAATATGAACTTTAAAAAAGTGCTTGGACTGGGATTGGTGGCCGTTCTGGCTCTTAGTACGGCAGCCTGCGGCGGCGGAACTGGCGGCGGAAACACGGACAAGGCCGCCAATAACAAGCCGGCAACAGGAAATGAGCAGCAGACACAAGGAGCCGAGCAACCGGGTGAGAAGAAGGTTCTTACTTATTGGACGGACGATCGTCATGACCAGGAGTATATTAAGGAATTGATCGAAAACTTCAACTCGACCAATCAGGATCATATTTCCGTCGAGCTAACCGTCTTGTCGGAAAACTATAACCAGAGCGTCGATATTGCCTTCGCCAGCAATAAAGCGCCGGATATTCTCAGACTCAAGAGCGCCAACACGGAAATGTTTATGAAAAAGGGTTACTTGGCCCCGTTGGACAGCTATTTAACGGATGAAATGAAATCCAAGTTTGACGGCTTGCTGATGGATGGCGTTAACCGCTTCGACGGCAAAGTGTACAGCCTTCCCAACTCCGGCCTGACGCTTCGCCTGGTGTACAATCAAGACTTGTTTGAAAAGGCGGGCATTTCAGGGCCTCCGGCCTCCTTGCAGGACATGGTGGACGCCGCCAAAAAGATTACGGATTACGGCAAGAAGGAAGGCATTTACGGGTTTGCGCTCAACTTCAAAAATCCGAAAAGTGCCTTCGAGCGCTCGGTCCGCGAAATTTTGTCGCTCAGCGGTTATCAAGGCCTGGGCTTTGATCTGAAGACAGGACAGTTTGACTTCGGTCCGTATAGCCAGGTGATCGAATACTTCAAGCAAATGCATGAGGATGGCAGCATCCTTCCAGGGGCGGAAACGCTCGATATCGACCCGCTGCGCGCTCAATTTGCCGCAGGCAAGATCGGTATGTATCTCTCCTTCTCGACGGAGCCAGGGGTATACAAGGATCAATTCCCTACGACCATCAACTGGGCCGGAGCTCTGGCGCCAACGCTGGAGGGCAAGCAGGTCGGTACATCCGAAATCGTGTCTGCCGGAACCTGGATCGGCATCAATGATAAGTCGGCCAATAAAGACGCAGCATGGAAATTCATGGAGTACATGTATGCTGATGACGTCCTGACGGCTTACCATGAGAAGGGCTTTGGAATTTCGATTGTTCCTTCCATTGCGGAAAAGGCTAAAAACCCGGATACTCCCGGCATGGAAGGCTTCCTGGTAGGCGAGCATGATTCGCTCTGGCCGGTAACGCCGAACATTACGCCTGAAGGAGCCAACTATGGCGATGCATTCTTCAAATATATACTGGACGGCGGAGATCTTCAGGCAGTGGTATCTGATCTGAATGCGCGCTACAATGACGCACTGTCCAAGGCTGTAGAGAAGGGCGACGTGAAGGTCAGCCCGGATCCATCCTTTGACCCGTCGCAGCTGAAAGCCAAATAATACAGGAATACAACAGGGCTTTCGTTGAATGAACGAAAGCCTTTTGTTATTCAAGAACGGGGGATGGGGAGATGTCACAGTGGAAACGGCTGCAGGAGAATTCCCTGCTACTGCTCCCAAGCGTCATATTGACCTTGGCGCTAGGTGTGTACCCGCTAGTATGGGTACTGCGTTACATGTTTTACGATTATCCGGGTTACGGGCAGGAGGTCTTCGTAGGTCTCGATAACTTCGCCAGATTGTTCAGGGATCAGGCCTTTTGGGCGTCCGTAAAGAATACCTTCATCTTTGCGGGAGGCAAGCTTGTGCTCACCGTACCTTTATCGCTCCTGTTGGCGGTGATCCTGAACGGCAAGCTGCGCGGCCGAAATCTGCTGCGCGCCGTCTTCTTCATGCCGACCGTCATCAGTACGGCTGTGATTTCGGTGGTGTTCTACCTTATTTTTAATTCCTACAATGGGATGGTCAATCAACTGCTGATGAAGTATCACATCATCGGACAGCCGTTCGAGTGGCTTGGTCCCAAGCATGCGATGCTCACCGTGATTCTGGTTGCAACCTGGGGGGCTATCGGCAATTACATGCTGCTCTTCCTGGCCGGACTGCAGAGCATCCCGAAGGACCTATACGAGAGTGCTTCGATCGACGGCGCAGGACCCGTAAGCCGCTTCCGTTATATTACGCTGCCCATGCTGGGTCCGGTGATGCAGGTGATCATCATGCTGGCGATCATTGCGGCATTGAAGGGCTATGAAAGCATCATGGTTATGACGGAGGGCGGCCCGATCGGCAAGACGGAGGTCATGTACCTGTATCTTTACAAGCTTCTGTTCCCGATGGCAACCTCAGGCACGCCGGTGGAGCAGCAATTCGGTTACGGAAGCGCCGTAGGCTTTGTCACGGCTCTAATCGTTGGAGGAATAACTTTGATTTATCATTATATGAGCAAAAAAATGAATAAGGTGTATTAGGAGGCATGCAGCGATGAAGAATGAAGCAGTACCTACAGTCAGACAGCCGGTGCATGGCCCTCGCGATAAGCTCCGTCCGGGGAGGTTTGCCGGAAGAGTGATCATGTGGGCATTCCTGCTCGCGGTCGTCGTGTTTACCTTGTTCCCGCTTTTAATGACATTTACCGGATCCATGATGACCAATGCGGAACTGATGAGCGGCGGGAACCTGATTCCTTCGAAGTGGCAGTTCGCAAACTATGCGGAGGCCTGGCAGCAAAGCAATTTCGCCCGTTACACCTGGAACAGCTTGTTTATGAGCGTCACCTCGACCGTCGGCACGCTTCTAGTAGCAGCTATGGCTGCGTATGTGGTTGACCGGAGAAGCTTTCCCGGAAAGGCTCTCTTCGTCGGGCTCCAGGCTTCAATGATGTTCATATCGATGGGAGCCATCGTGCTGAGACCTCAATTTGACCTGATGGTCTTGCTGGGTCTGAATTCATCGCTATGGGGCGTCATCCTGATCCTGATCAGCGGGCATGCCAGCACCTTTTTCATTCTGTCGGGATTCTACAAATCGATCCCCCGCGAGCTTGACGAAGCGGCGATGATGGACGGCTCGGGCTTTATCCGCACCTTCTTCCGGATCATTATTCCCCTGCTTGCGCCGGGGCTCGGGGTATCGGGGCTGTTCGCTTTCCGGCATGCCTGGAATGAATATATCCTGCCCCTGGTGTTCACCTTGACCGATCCTCATCTGCAGACGCTGACCGTGGGATTGGCCAATCTGAGGTACGGCTCGTCGGCAGCCATGCAGACGAATCTGATGATGGCCGGCGCCTGCTTGTCGATGCTGCCGATGCTGCTGGTTTATCTGCTTGCGAACAAATCATTCATGCAGGTCACGGCGGGCTCCATCAAGGGCTGATCATTACGTTGAATAAAAAGGTTACGTGGAGAAGGTATATACGTTACCCTGTATGTACAGCAACCTACAGAGAGGAAGTAGAAGCTTTATGAATGAACCGATTATCGGATCACTGGCATCCAGTCCCGTCATTGTCCGGCATCCGGCCAATCCGATCCTGGGGCCGAAGGATGTGCCTTATGGCCCGGCCATGGTATTTAATGCAGGCGTGACAAAATATGAAGGCAAATATGTCATGGTATTCCGAAATGACTATGGAAATGAAGAGAAGGGCACGATCGAGCCGCACAGCACGACCAATCTGGGACTCGCCTTCAGCGATGACGGCATCCGCTGGGAAGTCCAGCCGGAGCCTTGCTGGAGCTGGCATGACGAGGAAGTGACCCGGGTATATGACCCCAGGTTGACCGTCATCGATGGGAAATGCCATATGTGCTTTGCCGTCGATACGAAGCATGGGCTTCGAGGCGGTATTGCCGCGACTGAGGATTTCCGCAAATTCGATGTTCTCAGCCTCTCGGTTCCGGATAACCGCAATATGGTTCTGTTTCCGGAGAAAATCGGCGGCAGCTACGTTCGCCTGGAGCGCCCCTTCCCGGTGTACAGCCGGGGCGGGCGAGACCGCTTCGACATGTGGATGAGCGATTCGCCGGACCTGAAATACTGGGGAGGATCCCGATTGGTGCTGGGCGTGGAGCAGGTTCCTTTTGCCAATGACAAGGTAGGGCCAGGGGCGCCGCCCGTCAAGACGGACAAAGGCTGGCTAACCACCTTCCACGCCGTGGACCTGGATCCTTCCCGCGGCAAGAACGGGTGGGAGGAGAACTGGAAGAAGCGCTATACCGCAGGCATTATGCTGCTGGATCTGGAGGATCCCGGCAAAATCGTCGGTATGTCCCATTCGCCGCTCATCGCCCCGGAGGCATCTTATGAGACTACCGGCGGCTTCCGCAATAATGTGATTTTTCCGGGCGGAATGATTCTGGAGGCTTCGGGGGAAGTCAAAATTTATTACGGCGCCGCAGACACGTGGGAGTGCCTGGCAACGGCCCATGTAGATGATTTGGTTAGACTTTGTCTGGAGAATAACGGGAAATAGACAGGAGGAGTCGGATATGAGTATTGGAGAAGTAATGCTGCCGGAATCGCGTATCCCGGTCTCGTATGATGTGGATGTCGTTGTCGTCGGCGGAGGCCCGTCCGGTATCGGAGCTGCCATTAGCGCAGCATCGAACGGGGCGAGCACGTTGTTGATCGAACAGAGAGGGTTCCTGGGCGGGATGGGGACCGTAGCGCTTGTCCCTGCCTTCTGCCCGTTTACGGATAAGGAAAAGCCGATCATTCGCGGCATCGGTCTCCGGCTGATGGAACGGATGAAGCAGTCATGCAGCGAGGATTTCCGCAAGGAATATGAGCAGACGCTGGATTGGGTTCCTATCGATCCCGAGGTGCTGAAACGGGTCTATGACGACGCCGTTCTGGAGGCGGGGGTGAAGCCGCTCTTCCATACCTTTATCTATGATGTGCTGCGGTCTGAGGATGGACGGCGTATCGAGGGAGTTGTCATCGTCAATAAATCGGGCCGTTCGCTGGTGCGGTGCAAATACGTTATCGATGCCACGGGAGATGCCGACGTAGCCGCGATGGCGGGAGTTCCATTTCAGAAAGGCGGAGATGCCGGCGAGCTTCAACCGGGAAGCATGTGCTATTTGCTGTCCAAGGTGAACCGGCCGAAATTTCTCCGGTACTTAGAGGAGTCGGGGGATACCGGGCAGCTGCATAAGACGGTGAAACAGGGAATTGCCGAGGGCCTGCTGCCCGAGGGCCGTGCTTCCGTATCGGGGTTTGCCTGGATTGACGACGAATTGGTCGGCGTCAATTTCGGCCATGTATTCGGCGTCGACGGCACCCGGGCCGAGGATTTGACGCACGGCGCGATCGAAGGGCGCAGGCTGATCCAGCGGCAGCTGGAGTTCTTCCGGCGGTCGGTACCGGGATTTGAGCGGGCTCATCTTGTGGCAAGCGGCGAGCAGCTTGGAATTCGGGAGACCCGGCGCATTCAGGGAGACTATGTGCTGACGGTCGAGGATTTTGTGAACGCCCGCTCGTTCCCTGATGATATTGCCCGAAACGCCTATTATATCGATATCCACCTGGCTACCAGCAAGAGCAATATGACCTTCACGCATTTGAAACCGGGAGAGTCTCACGGCGTGCCTTACTGTGTTCTGCTTCCGCTTGGCATCGATAACCTGTGGGTGCCTGGAAGAGCCGCTTCCTCGGACCGCGCAGTGCAAGGCTCGCTCCGGGTCATGCCGAACTGCTTCGCCATGGGTCAGGCTGCGGGTACAGCCGCGGCATTGGCCCTTCGCTCTCCGGGCGCCGATTCGCGGAGCATTTCAGTAGCGGAGCTGCAGAGCATCCTGGTTGAACAGGGCGCCTGGCTTGGCGAAGCCCATAACGAAGCAAGCTCCGGCACGGATGCCGCCGCGGAGGAGAAGATGCGATGAAATGGCAGGGACGAAGCTGGGGGACCCTGGGCGACAGCATTACTGCGGCGAACGGCTATCAGCCGCTGGTCAGTGCTGCGCTGGGCTTTAGTGCAGTGCGCAATTACGGCCGGGGAGGATGTCCGATGACCGCAGGCGGCCCCACGGACGATGGGGCTACGGTGAATATCGGGCGCGGCATTCATGACGTGCTGGACTGCATTACGATTTTTGCCGGCACGAATGACTACCGCCTGGATAAGCCGCTCGGGGAATGGGATGCTAAGGACCCCGGCTCGCTAACCTTTACCGGAGCCTACAGGACGCTGATCGAGCATATTCTGTCTCAGAATCCCGCCTGCCGCCTGAATTTGTGGACCCCGCTGCAGCGAGATAAGGATGGATATGACGTCGATCGTCCCAATGGTCTGGGCCATCGTCTGGACGACTATGCGGAGGCGGTACGCCGCTTGGGCCGCAGCTATGCGTTGCCGGTGCTGGATTTGTACGCGGAGAGCGGACTGAACAGACTGACGCTTCCGGCCTTCACGGAGGATGGTCTTCATCCTAACCTGCAGGGCCATGCGCGGATCGCCTCCATGGCGGTTTCCTTTCTGGAGCGGCTGTAGACAAGGTCCCTTAGGGGCCGATTCTACGGCCCCTTTTTTTATCGTGAGTCTACTCCCTAATCTCCAGTCTTTCATTGAAATTAAGGTTTGCTATGCCGATCAAAAGATTGGATAGGCCCGCGATCAATTCCCTGTAACGATAAGCGCCTCTTGCTCTTCATCCATATGCACGGCGGCATTGCTCACCATTTCAAGGTCAGACTGGGACAGGCCGCCGCTTTTATGGGCAGAGTACTGCAGAAGGTTATCCCCTCCGTTCTTTTTGAGCGTCCAGTCTCCATATTTTTGAACACGGTATGTATCCGCTCCCGACTTCCACTCATAAGTTCCCTTGCCGAGAAAAGATACCTCATAACCAAGCAAAGTCAGAATGTCCTCGAAATGATCAATATGATACTGCCCGGTGTCCGCGGAGTAACTTATATTGTTGGCAAAGACATAGATGTCCTCGTCCTTGTAATTTTCCCTCACGAGATATTCCTTGCCATTGACGATCACTTTTCCGACTTCCTTCAAATGGCCATCGATGTATCGTAACGATTCCAGGTATTCAGCCATGGTGATCCAGGTAAAAGAATCCGTCTCCCGATCATAGGTCCCATAGTAGCCATCGCCTGTCTCTTCGCCGCTTAGCTCCACCGGAAGGAGATCGTAGTTATCTACGTATTGGGCATAGTCTCTTAATACGGCTTCGGCCTTCGCTATAAGTTGTTTCATTTTCTCTTCATTTTCGATGGAGGTGAAAAATTCAAATTTGTAGAGAACGCCCCAATCATTAACGAGCTGCTCAGGGCGAATGGACTTCAACTGCAGCCCCTTTTTAGCATCGACAAAGCTGGCATAATATTCGCTATCTCTCGGAATATGCTCTTGATGTACGACGGCAGATAGATGTGATGAATTTGTTTGGTAGGCATCCCATCCTATTTCCTCGGGTTGAAAATGGGCAAGCAACACATCCGAGACAATCTGCTCTTGACCTAGGTCGACAGCATAATCCATGACTGCGTAACCGAAGTTGGCCGCATCCCCCCCGCTCGAATATCCGTAATTCCTGAATTCGAACTCTCTTTCAATGCTCCGATCATCCTTGAACGTGAGCAGCCACCAGTATCCGGTTCCTTTTGTAGGCAGAGGGTCTGCTCTCCACTGGATCTTTTCCTTTTCGACGACCTCATACTCGCCTAACGAATAATCAAGATATGAATCAAATTTTCGAATGTAATCGGACTTGTAGTGCTGCGTACAAGCCGTTAACAAAAAGGGGATAAGACATAGCCAGAACAGAGCCGCATAACGATTCCTCATGATTATTTCCTCCGCATGTTTCCTGTATTAGCTTTACATCTTTTCCCATTGTATCAGAGGGAAGATTGGGGTGAAATGGGAAATTACACCCCCTTTACAGAAGATTAACATGCTTATGACACCGCCTTGATGATTGACTTGTAACATGGGTGACATGTGGGACCGTTCCCAGCTATATATTTTATTTCGCTCAGAATAAGGAAGGTGTTCAGCATGAATTCATTTCCGATCGTAACCGCTCATACCGGATGCATGAACCATCCCGATCATTCCTTGGCCTCTCTGCGTTCAGCACTGGCGCTGGGGGCGGATGTCTATGAGGAGGATATTCGGGTAACGCGGGACGGACGGCTGATCTTTGCGCATGATGATGAGGTGATCCTGGCCAATGGCCAAAAGGCAAGCATTTCATCCCATTCATTCTCTGAGCTGAATGAACAGCTGGATGAGGATCAGCTTCAGCCGGAAGCGGCATTAACCTGGATCAAGCATTCCGGTAAAAGAATAAATCTGGATGTGAAAACAACGGATGCTTTGGAGGCTGCGCTCGCCTTGGTCACCAAGCTGGATATGGTGGAGCAGGTGTTCTTGAGCGGCTGCGAGTATCCGGCGGCTTTGGAGGCTGCACGGCGAACGAGACACTTCCGCAAGCTGCTCAATGTAAACATCGGAAGCTTCGGGGAGATGAGCTACAGCCAGGCTGTGGTCAGGGCTTGTGAAGAAGCTCGGGAAGCCCGCTGCTTCGGGTTGAATGTTCCTTACCCGCTGGTCAGAACGGAGTTGCTGAATGCCGCTCACCGTGAGCAGTTGGCGGTTTACGTCTGGACCGTGGCGGAGGAGGAAGATATGCGCAGGTTAGCCGAAATGGGCGTTGACTCTATCACAACCCGGGATGTAGCCCGGCTCATGAACGTTAAGGCCGAGATGCTGACAATGAAGGAGAGAGCGGCTTTTGACCAGTAGAATGAATCACGGTTTACGGGAGCTGGCCCAACTGGCAGGCGTCTCGAAGTCTACCGCTTCCCGGGTCATTTCCGGCAGCGGCTATGCCAGTCCCGAGGTCAGGGAAAGGGTGATGCGAGCGGCGGAGAGCTTGAGCTATAAGCCGAACGCCGTGGCCCGAGCCATGGTCACCAAGCGAACGAACAATATCGGGGTGATCGTGTTCCGGGAGAAGCTGCCGATTGTCTCGCATCCTCTATACGGCACGATTATTGATGAAATTTTGCTGGCCTCGGAAGCGCGGGGCTACTCCGTCTTTCTAAAGACCGACAAGGAGATGTCGCTGCGATCCACCGACTACATGCTGGAGCAGCGGGTGGATGGGCTGATTCTGGTCAGCCGTCTTCGCAAGAACGTGATTGAATATGTGAAAAGGTTCAACATCCCTTACGTCATGGTCAACGGCTCGACCGAGGACCCGGATGTCATTCATCTCGTCAGTAATGATGAAGCAGGCGGCGGGCGAGCGGCTGAATATTTGCACGGACTAGGCCATCGGAGGTTCTTCGTCATCGCCGGGCCAGGGGAGCACCGCAGTCATTCGCTTCGTCTGCAAGGATTCACCCAGCGGCTGGAGCAGTTGGGTGTGAGCAGCAGCTCCGACAAGGTGAGCATCGTCCCATCGCCTGAGTCCAGCTTCGCCTGCGGGGTCCGGCTTATGGCCGAGCATTACACTGCATTTCGCCAGGGAGGCTATACGGCGCTGTTCATGACGAACGACATGCTGGCGCTTGGAGCGTTGAAGTTCCTGCTGGATATGGGAGTTCGCATTCCCGAGGAAGCGGCGGTGATGGGGTATGACAACATCGAGCTTGGAGGCATGTATTCACCGGGACTGTCGACGGTCAGCGTTGATGCCTCCGGGATCGGCCGGGATGCGGTCGAGATTCTGGACAAGCTGATTCAAGGCGAAGCCGGCCTGCCCAGATTGATTGAATATGAAAGTGAAGTTATTGCTCGTCAGTCCACATCTCGTCAATTAACACAAGGAAAGGAGCGAACCACATGCTGTGGTATTGGAAATCGGTAGGCTGGCGGAGAATCGTCGAATTCGTACTGCTGACGGTGTTTGCGATCTTTTTCGCCGGACCCTTGGTGAACTTGCTTGTGCTCGCCTTCAGCGAGAAGTGGAACTATCCGGCCGTGCTGCCTTCTTTACCTTCTTGCTTTGCTCTGTGCTGGGGACGTTCTATATTCGCTCCATGGCTAAGGAAGAGAATGTGAAAATCTAGCAGAATTCAAAACAGACACAGACCTGAGATGTTCTCTCGGGCTTGTGGACTATTTAGCCTGGTTCAGACCACTTGGGATATGTCTGGGCGCATAGTTTAAAGCATCGATGGTCCCTTTCCCCCCCTTAACCAACAAAGCTATACTAAAACCAACACAAAAGACCAGATCAGGGAGGAATCAGGGGATGAATGAGGAACGCAAGGATGAAATCGGCAGAAGGTTTATTTTGAGACCGGAGCTTGTGGTAGAGGAGCTTGATCAGCTCTCCATGCAGGAATTGAATTTTCTGATACATAGTGCCAAGAGCTTCAAGGAGGGAGGGGCGTTCCCCCATGTTAACCTTGACGAGCGCATTCAAAGCTTCATCACTACGCTGCAAGCCAAGTTTAAAGCAGCCGAAGCTCTTTATGTTGCATACGACAAAGCCACGCAGTATCCGTACATTGATGGTGAATCCCGGGTGTGGATATTCTCTCAGGAGGAATTTGCCGATAGTGCTCAGGATTATTTCATGCAGCAGCTTGTCATGCTGGAGATGAAGAAGATTGAACAAGCAGAGATCCTGCCCACCCTGGGACTGTTTCATGTGTGGGGGCTGTCCGAAATTTTGCTGGATAATGGACAATACCATGTCGAACTGAAACGGGATGAACTATTGCCGCCGCCAGACTGGAGCGGAACGCCGGAGATCAGCATTCCCGTGACCAACCCCGGACTACAACGAGCGCTTATGAAGTTTTTCCAGAGTCTGCATGCGCCATCCGGAAGCCAGGAAGCGAAGGAGCAACTGTTGAACGGTCTGGAGGCACAGATGTTAGATGAGGTGCTCCAAGCCAGATATCTGGTGCCCATGCAGTTACAGGAGGCCAATCCCTCCACCGCCGATGCCGAAGGACGCAAGACGCTAAAGGAAGGGACGGTCATTCAATTTGGCGTCCTTAGCGCAGAGGATGAATCGTCCTGGTTGCCTGCGTTCACAGACTGGCCCGAATTTGAAAAGGTGTACGATAAAACGGTCTGGAGCAGCAACATAGCTTCCTATGAGGACCTGCTCGCGGTATCTGATAATATGAGCGGCATTGTTATTAACTGTCGGGGCGTTGCTCTGCGCATTGATCCCGGCAACCGGGAGCGGATTGAAGCGTACCGCAAGGCGCGTGACGGCGGAGAACGGACTGGAGCCAACTCTGTTGAAAAGGTAGTCGTTCCCAAGGATACGCAGGTTCTGCTTGGCGAGCCGGCCAACTATCCTGCCGTCATGATCGAGGCGGTCAAGGCTTGTCTCAAGACGCATAAATCTGTCAACGAGGCTTACCTGCGGCTGATGATTCAAGGTGAGACACAAAGCTACCTGCTGATTGTGGATACGAGTGGCGAACCGGAAACGGTGTTTGAGTCTATTTTTGCAGCGGCTGCTCCTCACTTGCAAGGAATGCCGCTCAACCTGGTCAAGCTGGAGGGAACCTGGGAGAAAGAAACCGGGAACCTTAAGCCATTTTACAAGCGAAAGCGTTTGGGCTTGTTTTGATAGAGACCCGCTTTTATATGGAATATCCTGCTGAATAGAAAACCCAAACATATTACGGAAATCCAGTTTTGAATTCCATAATAGTTTGGGTTTTCTTTAGCTCCAATTCTATTGTCCCAGCTTGTCTCGGATTACTCCCTATAAGCCCTGATTTCAATAACCTCCGCATGCTTCGATCCGTTTGTCTCCTCTACGGTCAGCCGGAGCGCTTTGGCTTGAACGGCTTCCTCCAGACGGTGAACCCGCTTTCGCCGGCGATTGCCGGATTCCGCGATCAATTATAGCATAGAAATTTTACCGCAAAGGTCTTGGTGGAAATTGCATAGTTTTGTTGCAGAGGAGGGAAGAGGAAGGAAGGGACCGTGTAGATTTGTTCTATTTTAACGGCGGTGAAGCACTGTCAGTGACCCTTGACAAAAGGTGGAAATATGATACGATTTAACCGACAGACAGTCGGTCTATATTAAGTGAGGTGATCTGTATGCGAGTAGTAAAAGAAGCGGAAGCACGCAAAAATGAAATTTTGGATGCGGCGGATGAGCTCTTCGGTCAGAAGGGCTTTGACGGCACCAGCACTAACGATATTCTTGAGAAAGTCGGTATTGCACGGGGAACGCTGTATTATCACTTCAAGTCGAAGGAAGATATTATGGACGCGCTGATTGAACGGTACAATGTCCGGATGCTGGGTGCGGCGAAGGAAATCGCAACGGATCGGGGCATTCCGGTCATCGAGCGGGTGATTCGTACGGTCATGGCGTTGAACCTCAACAGCGGCGGGAGCAGCGAAGAAATCATGGAGCATATTCACAAGCCGCAGAACGCATTGATGCATCAGAAGATCCAGAAGAGCATCATTGCCGGTGTCACGCCGATTTTAACGGAGATCGTCCGTGAAGGTATTGAGCAAGGGCTGTTCGAAACCCCGTTTCCCTACGAATGCATGGAGATGGCGGTCATTTATGCCAATACCGTATTTGATGATGACTTTGTACCGATGACGGATGAGGAGCGCATGCAACGGGTGTTGGCTTTTATCGCGAATCTGGAGCGGATGCTCGGCGCACAAAGCGGCAGTCTGATGGAGGTCATGCGGATGTTTGGCGGAGGGGAAGCGGAGGGTCATGAATAACCGGCCGGGTGCATCCTTCGGAAAATTTCTTCTGCTTTGGTTCGGGCAGCTGATCTCATCGGTCGGCAGCGGACTTACTTCATTTGGATTAGGCATTTACGTGTTCCAGCAGACGGGGCAGGCTTCGGCGATGGCGCTGGTGACCTTGCTTGCCTTTCTTCCGTCGCTGCTGCTAAGCGCCTTTGCAGGCGTGCTTGCGGACCGTTATGACCGGCGGCTGCTCATGGTCGCAGGCGATGGTCTTTCCGCGCTGGGACTGGTGTTCATTCTCTTGTGCATGCTTGGCGGGGAGGCGCAGCTATGGCAGATTTGCGCAGGTGTGACGATCAGCTCGGTATTCTCCTCTTTACTTGAGCCGGCCTATAAGGCCACCGTGACGGACCTGCTGACTGAGGAGCAATACACAAAGGCAAGCGGGCTGGTTCAGGTGGCGGGCTCGGCCAAATTCCTGATCTCGCCGGTCATCGCCGGCTTGCTGCTCTCCGTATCGGATATTACGCTGCTGCTGATTCTGGATATTGCCACGCTTGTTGTTACTATCGTAACGACGCTTGTTGTACGCAGCCGGCTTACCTCGAAGCCCTATGAACAGACGCGTTCCTTTGTTCAGGAATTGAAGGAAGGGTGGAGCGCGGTAGCCGGGAATAGAGGTGTGCTGATGCTGGTGATAATGACCTCTTTGTTGACCTTTTTCATCGGCTTTATTGAGACCTTGTTCATTCCGATGCTGCTTGCCTTTACCGACAGCGCTGTAGTAGGTACGCTGGAGACTGTCGTGGCTTCAGGCATGCTTGTCTCCAGTGCGATATTAGGATTTCTTCCGATCAAGAAAAATTACGTCAATATTCTCTCCTTCTCCTTTTTCGGGATCGGCCTGTTTATGGCGGCATTCGGCTTTCGGGAGAACCTTGTTCTGATTACTGTCTCCGGCTTTTTCTTTTTCGCTATGCTGCCTTATGCCAATGCTTGTCTGGATTATTTGATCCGTATAAATATGGAGCCCTCTGTGCAAGGACGGGGGTGGGCGATGATCGGTGTCTTATCCCAGCTTGGCTTCGTGGCGGCCTATGCCTTGGCAGGCGTACTGGCGGATTATGTGTTCACGCCGCTATTGGTGGAGGGCGGAACACTTGCCGGCAGCGTGGGCAGGATCATCGGTACGGGCAGCGGCAGAGGCACGGGCCTTCTGATTATTCTTGCAGGCGTGCTGTTATGCGTTACCTCGGTCTTTTTGTATCGGCTCAAATCAGTTAGGAAGTTGGAGTGGAGGTGACCCATGTATTACAGAATGATTCGAAATGACCTGTCCAGGAGTAAGCTGATCACGATGACCACCTTGATCTTTGTAGCGGCAGCGGCGATGCTGGTGTCGCTGGCGGCGATTCTCACCGTGAATCTGTCGGGAGCGATCGATACGCTGATGGTCAAGGCGAAGACACCCCATTTTATGCAGATGCATACAGGAGAACTGGATATGAAGCGGCTGTCGGCATTTGCAGAGCAAAATGGTGAGGTGGATGACTACCAGGTGTTGGAGTTTCTCAACATGGATAGCGCCAAAGTAACCTTGGGCGGTCAATCGCTGGCAGATCAGGTTCAGGATATTGGATTTAGCGTCCAGAGCGAAGCCTTCGATTATTTGCTGGATCTCAAGGGTCATGCCATTCGGGCGGAGGAAGGCGAGCTTTATGTCCCGCTGACTTATATGAAGGACGGTACGACCCGGATTGGAGACACGGCTGTCATCGGTGAGAAGACCTTAACGGTCGCGGGGTTTCTCCGCGATTCGCAGATGAATTCCACGCTTGCCTCCTCCAAACGGTTCCTGGTCAGCGCCAAGGATTATGCGGAGCTCCAAAGCCAGGGGAGCGTGGAGTATCTGATCGAGTTCAGATTGAAGAATCTGTCGGCGCTTGGCGCCTTCGAGGCGGCCTATGCTGCCGCAGGATTGGAGGCGAACGGACCGACAATCACCTATCCGTTGTTCCGGATGATCAACGCCATTTCCGACGGCATGATGATTGGAGTCATTTTGCTTGTGAGCTTGCTTGTCGTGGCGATTGCCCTGATGTGTATCCGCTTTACGCTGTTGGCCAAGATCGAGGACGACTACCGTGAAATTGGGGTGATGAAGGCGATCGGGCTGCGTATAGCGGACATCAAGAGAATATATCTGGCCAAATATGCAGCGGTTGCGGCGGCAGGCAGCCTGCTTGGCTTTGTACTCTCCCTGGGCTTTCAAGGCCTGCTGCTCGAAAATATTCGCCTCTACATGGGAGAGAGCGATCAGGCATCGCTTGGCGCCATCCTCGGAATCATCGGCATCCTGCTTGTGTTCCTCGCTATTATAGCCTATGTGAACGGTGTGCTGAGACGGTTCCGGCATATTTCTCCGGCAGAGGCCATCCGGTTCGGCACGGCCCGGCAGAAGGTCTCAGGTACGGGGAGTCTTCGCTTGAGCAGAAGCGGGTGGTTGAATACGAATGTATTTCTCGGGATCAAGGATGTGCTGAGCAGGAAAAGGCTCTATGCCACGATGCTTGCCGTGCTGGTGATCTCGGCCTTCATCATGATTGTTCCGCAAAACCTGCACGCTACGATCTCCTCCAAGGACTTCACTCAATATATGGGCATCGGTGATGCTGATCTTCGTATGGACCTCCGGCAGACCGGCCATCTATCTGAGCAAGCTGCAGAAATCACGGATGCGCTGGAGGGCGATAGCGCGATCCTGAGCTATGTGATGCTGACAACCAAGAGCTTTTCCGTCAAGCTGGAGAACGGCTCGGAGGAGAGGCTGAAGATCGAGCTCGGCGATCATTCCCGATTCCCGATCAAGTATGCGGAGGGAGGGGCGCCTGGCGCAGATCATGAAATTGCCTTGTCGGCGATCAACGCTCAGGAGCTGGATGTCCAGGTCGGCGATTTCCTTAACGTAGAGCTCCAAGGGAAGCCGGTACGGCTGACGGTCAGCGGTATTTACTCGGACATTACGAATGGAGGCAAGACGGCCAAGGCCGTATTTACCGATCCTTCAGCAGAGCAAATGTGGTGCATTTTCTATGCCGAGCTTGCCGATCCGGCACAAACCATCAGCAAAGCCGGCGAATATGCTGACAGATTTCCGGAAACCAAGGTATCGGATATGGATGAATATATTGCGCAGACGTTCGGGTCTACAAGAAGCTCTATAGAAATGGCCTCTTATGCGGCGATGGCGGTTGCGCTGATCATCACCGTGCTAGTTACGCTGCTGTTCATGCACATGCTGGTATTCAAGGATAGATATGCGATTAGCGTCATGAAGGCGTTTGGCTTCACAAATGGAGACATCCAGCTTCAGTTCTTGTCGCGTTCAGCCTTCATTCTTGTGGCCGGCGTTGTTCTCGGCACGCTTCTGGCTAATACGGCGGGAGAGAAGCTTGCGGGTGCTGTGATTTCTTCCTTCGGGGCGTCAGCATTTCAATTTACGTCGGATCCAGTATCCTCGTATGTGCTTATCCCGCTGCTTATGGCGGGTCTTGTGCTGATCGCGACGATCATCGGCACCAGCGGTGCCGGAGCAATCAAAATTTCCGAACATATAAAGGAGTAGGCCAATGAAAAAGCTGCTGACCGGAGAAGAAGTTGTGAAGTCGTTCGGGACGGGAGAGGAAAAGCGCAACGTGCTCGACGGTGTATCCGTCAGTATACATGAAGGGGAGTTCGTAGCCGTGATGGGGCCCTCGGGTTCAGGAAAATCCACACTGCTGTTTGCGCTGAGCGGCACGGATAACGTGGACGGAGGACAGGTCGCCTTTGACGGCAAGGACCTGTCAAGGCTTGGAGAGAGCGAGCTTGCGGAGCTGCGCAGAACCCAAATGGGGTTTGTCTTTCAACAGCCGACGATGCTGAAGAATCTAAATATCTTTGATAACATCATTCTTCCGTCGATGCGGGGCGGCCGACGTGCTGCCGGAGCAATTACGGCACGTGCGAGAGCGCTGATGGACAGAGTAGGTATAGCAGAGCTGGCGGAACGAGATATTGCTCAGGTATCGGGGGGACAGCTTCAGCGTGCGGGAATATGCCGCGCCTTGATGAACAATCCGAAAATGATTTTCGGCGATGAGCCTACGGGCGCACTCAACTCCCGGGCCGCCGAGGAAATTATGGACCTGCTGTCCGAAATTCATGCGGAAGGAACAACAGTAATGCTTGTTACTCATGATGCCAAGGTGGCCGCAAGAGCCGAGCGCACCTTGTTCATGCGGGACGGGAATATCGTGAGTGAGCTGAAGCTTCCGAAGTTCGACGGACAGGGCCTGGATGGCCGGATCGGGCAAGTAACCTTAAAGATGAGAGAGATCGGAGTATAGCGTATGAAGAAGGGGCTGCCCCATAAGCCCCTAGTTAATGATTCTGCAACCCAGGGGTATGTAAATATAAGTTGAACTTTAAAGGCGAAGTGGCAAGGGCTTAATTCCAATTATAGAAATCCGGGAACAACAGCGATCGAAGACACACTTTTCACGTTGCCCAACCCCACTCGCCTTACTCCCCCCACCGGTAGGCCCACAGATATCCCTTCGATTCCAGCAGCAGGTCGTCCTCCTTTTCCTTGGGCTCGAAAGTAATGTTGTTGTTGGTATGCATGATATACCCGTGGTTCACCCGGTCGATCACGATCGGAACATCAAGCTCCATGAACAGCTGCCGCATTCGATAAATCGTATTGTAAAGATTGGAGAAGGCCCGCTTCTCCTCTACATTCATCCAGAGATCATCTATAATTCTCAATTTGTGGCACAGCTTATTTTCATGTAATAGAAAATAATAAAACAGCTCTTCTGTTATACGGGTAGGCCATTTCACAAGCTGTCCGCCGGCTTTGACAAATGCGTCTCCGTAAAGCTGCACATTGAGCCGGTTCTTCGGAACCTGCTTCGGCCGCTGTCCATAATATTTCTGAAGCCGTTCGTCCAACTGCTTGACCATGTTAGGAGTCATCGGTTTCAAAATATAATCCAGCGCCTGGACGCGAAAAGCCTGTACAGCGTACTGCTGATAAGCGGTTGTGAAGATTACGGGCACATCAATCCCGTTTTCAACCAAGCTCTGAGCCAATTGCAATCCGGTCATACGCGGCATTTCAACGTCGAGCAGAATGGCATCGAGATCCAGCTTGGGAATTTCCTGCAGGGCGTCGAAGGGAGACTCAAAGCGACCGACAATTAGAAAGGGTCCGTAGGACTCAAGCAATCGGGCATGTAAGTCCAGAATTGGCCTCTCATCCTCTACGATCATTATTTTCCACATTCATTTGCTCTCCCTTCATGGGAATCGTTAATACAATAGTCGTCCCGGTTCCTGGTGACGAATGAATCTCCACTTTGCCTTGGGTAAAATCATGCACGCGCCGGCGCACGTTCGTAAAGCCGATTCCGTTCGCGGGGGCTCCCTCCAGTAATTCCTTGCATTGTGAAGCCGTCATCCCCACACCGTCATCGGTAATGATGACGTGAAGGAGATGATTACGAAGGGTAATCGTCACTTGAACATGACCCGGGCCATCCTTGTTAAAGATTCCATGACGAATCGCATTTTCGACCAGGGGCTGCAGAAGCAGGCTGGGAATGCGCGTCTTATCCGCGTCAATAACGGGATCCAGCTCATAGGCAAAGCTCAAGCGTTCACCAAACCGGGCCTTTTCTACCTCAACATAAGCTTCAATAATTTCAAGTTCCTTTTGTAATGAGGAGGTCTGCCCCTCTCTGCTGGATTCGAATATATAGCGCAGGAATGAACTTAGCATCGTCAGTAAGTAGGCCGCCCGTTCGCCGTCTGTATAGCAGAAGGAAATGATGTTGCTAAGCGCGTTGTACAGGAAATGGGGTTTAATCTGAGTTTGCAGAAAAGCCATTTCATACTCGATTGCTTTTAACGTCGACTGCTTCGTCTGCTCTGCTGCATTGAGTCTGGCCATCAAGGTTTCCTTGGAGATGGGCTTCAATAAATAATCATTTGCCCCGGCCGTAAAGATCGTCTCGATATATCCCGGATATTCTGAAGAAATCATCATGAGAACCGGAAGCTCGATCAGCGAGGCCTGGATACGAATCTGTCTCAGCAGATCCAGGCTATTCATCTCACCCGGGATAAGATCGTCGATGATGACTAACGCGACTTCCGGGTGTGTGCGGTAATAATCCAGCGCCTCTTGAATGGTGTAGACGGTTTGTATTTTGTAGGTATCACTCAGCATACTTTTCATGACTTCTGCATGCATCACATCATCATCCACAATAAGCACGGTTTGCAGCTCCCGCTCCTCCGAAGCGGCAACAGACCGGATGAGATATTCGTAGTCCAAGGGAGCCATCGGTTCCTTGAATTCGCTGAAGGTCAGCCTGACCAAGAATCGCGTCCCCGTGTTTGTTCGCTCGTACGTGACCGATCCGTTCATTTGCTGGATAAGCTCTTGTGTCATCATCAGGCCGGAGGAATGCTGGAGATTCCTGCTGGCTGTGATGGACTGACGGGTTGCGGTGATAATAAGTAGCACATCGGAACCGTCCTGTGCGGACTCAATCGTTAAGGCACCCTCGGCAGAATCAAGGGAGATTTCATTCATTACACGCAGCAGAACCTGTGTCAAACGCTGCTCATCGGCCCACACATATAGCTGGCCCACAATCATTTCATTGACTTGGATATTCTTCTTGTTGAACGTAAACTGCATCAGTTGGATGACGTAGAGCATGACCATTCTTAGATTGGTCGATTTCAATTGAATCTCATAATCTTCAAACCGCAGACGGGTAAAGTCATGCAAATCTCTCAGCAAATAGACCATATTCTCCATGAGCTGCTCGGCCAAATACAATTGTTCGCCTTGCTTCCGGCCATTCTGCTCTTGAGGAATTGACCGCATGAGATGAACGACATCGAGCAAGGGCCGCTGCAATTCCTGGGCAGTGACTTTCAGGAAGGCATCCTTGGCGGCATTTGCATTTTTCAGGCGGGCTGTCAATCGCTCTGACTCCGCTGTCCGGTTCATCAATCGAATGCCTAAGAATACGTTCATGGTCATGATGAATCCGATCAGTCCAACTCGGTTCATGCTATTACGTCCGGAGAAGAATAAGGTATCCGAAGAGGAAGTGATAGCAAACATAGCAAGAAAGAGCATCATGAATATGAGAATGACAGCTTCATTTCGCCGTATGGAAATCCGGTTCTTCATCGTTAAGTACAACGTACGGAAGAGCAGGATCAAGAAGAGCAGGTCCATGTAATATAACATCACATATTGCACGGACGATAGGGTTCTCGCGGGCAGCATCGCATTCAGGACCGCGAAGACCAGCAGGGGCAGACAAAGCAGGAACAAAGCCCTGCGGCCCACCATAAACGGAATCATCTTTGCGAAAAATACAATTAGTAAAATAGAGCTCAAATAAGTGAGTGAATCCTGTAACCGAAAATAGAGCTCGAAGGGCAAATCCGGGAATTCCCGGATGACTATGCGGTCTCCCCAAAGAGCAATGGCTGCTGCCAGCAATACGAAGTGGAGTCCGCTATACAGGAAGGCTTCATCCTTCGTTCGCATTAAGTAGAGCGTGAGATGATACATGCTGCATATCAGCAGGAAAAGCACGGCGGCCCATTCCAGAGAAAGATCGCGGTGCACATCCTTGTCTATCATTGCGGCATCGCCAATGTCTATCGGGAGGACGATCCCCCCTCTGGTATTGTAGAAATTCGAAACATGAATGGTAAGCAGCACCTGACGCTGATCCGGCTTGAAGTGAATCTCGTAGGAACGATTATCCGGAATCATCTCTTGCTTGGAGTCCGCAGGGGCCCCCTTTTTCGAGACAAGCAGTCCGTTGATATAGAGCTCATGTGCAGACCAGATATTGCGAATGCGTAATCCGACCTCGGTCCATTGGTCAGGCAGATAGACGACTAATTGATACGATCCCCAGTGGATATCTGAGGGCCACGCTCCAGGTACCGGCAGCGAAACGGCCTCTTCAGCAAGGTGTGCCGGATCTGTAAATGAATCCGGTGTAAATTTCCAATCCCCAGCCAAAGATACGAACGGAGAATCGGTAATTTGACGCAGATCAATGATCCCATCAACGGCCTTGGTCTTGATATTGGCTGTGTCCTCATCGCTAAAAATCATGTACAACATGGCGATTAAGGCGCAGGCTGCGCCAATAAAGCCTAGTAGTCTCTTCATGTCTATCACGCTCCTGTACGGATACTATCATATGCCACGGAACTCTCAAAAAGCTATCAACCGAAAATACTAATGCTTGAGAGATTTTTGAGAGAGCCGTCTGCTATTTTAATATCATCATTTTTAAATATTTTTGAAATGGGAGGGTACATCGAGATAGACTGCATTGCTACTAAACTTACAGGATAGGTGAGCTGATGAAGAAGACAGTGGTTTCAATGGTAATGGCAGTATTACTGGTCGTTACAAGCATGCCGATGGCACATGCGCTTTCTCCGGTAGCGGAGGTGTACTACAATGTAGGAACGAGTGTCTATGATGCCAGTGATTTTGAGAGTGAATTGAATGATGCGGTTAAAGCCAAGTTGATTGCAGCGGACGTCAACCCGAAATATGTATCCATTATGGATGCTAGTGCGGATCCGGCTGCTGTATCGGACATGCAGTATGTCCATAATGGAAGAGCAAGCTGGTATATAGATTATTATAATTTTGTTATTACTCCGTCCGTTGAGACGGCCGACTACAATCACGTACAAGTTTCAAATGGAGGGAATACCTTAACCTTCTATGGCTATACTGTCCCTGGCTACAAGGATTTCATGCTGACCAGCGGAAGTCCGTCGGGCAAGAAGATCATCACCTTCGATATGGATGAATCCAAGGTGGATTACCACAGCATGGAGGGCGGCGGCTTTCTGTTTAATACGCAGATCGACGGTGCCGGTAAGTTGAGCGGATATGCAATTTTATATGTAGAAGGCGAGATCAAGGTCTATAAGCTCGATTCAATAGATGCATCCGCTCTGCATAATGAAACATCGCGAGCTTTAAGCAATATGACGGGCGTTACTTCAGTTGGAAGCTTTACTAAAGGCAGCGCTACTCAGCATACTATTAAAATTGTTGCTACCGATACCACACTGAACATGTGGGATAATGGCGATCAGCTTATCCGAAATCTCTCACTTCCGGATGTGTACGGCAATGAATTCGGCCCGATCGTTAGCCATATCGGTCATAGCTGCGACATTATTTCTATCTTCTCCTTTGAGAACATGAAATTGTATTCTACTTCAAGCAAGAGCCTGGATGTAGCAGTCGACAATATTCATTGGGGAACAGCACCGCTCCGCTATGTTGTGAATATTAATGATGACCCGCGCGGTGACTTGGACGAAGGCGACAAACAAGCCAAGCTTACAGACTCGTTCAATCAAAATGGACTCCAATATGTTGGAGTAACAGAAGCCACTTATGAGGATGTTAATCAGCGCTTTATCGATGACATTTTCCAGAGCGGATTCCATATTGAATCTACGAAGCCTACCAGCGAGATTATTGAAGAGCTCGCCAGCCGCATTGCAGATAAGCTAATTGCGGATTACAAAGATGCGATTGAGGATATTGAGCAAGCAGAGGATGTTACGGATATTCAGTTTAATTCTGGAGATTCCAAAAATTCGGTAAGAAACAATCTTACGCTGCTGGATGATGCGGGCGTTACGACAGTCTGGAGCACTGATCAACCGTCGATTATCGCTCCGGATGGGACAGTGACCGGACCGGTAACTGCTCAATCGGGAGTTTATGTGAATCTGAAGGCTACGATCACCAAAGACGGACTGACCAGCGAGAAGACCTTCACCGTCTATGTTCTGGCAGCTAATCCGGCCCCGTTATCTTCACTATCCGTGGAAGCGGGCAATGGACAGGCTACCTTGAGCTTCCCGGAATTAATCGGAGCAACCGACATTATTGTTGAGCAATCTACTGACAAAATCAATTATAGCCCGGCCACCCTGCTCGAGGCGCTCGATGTATCCTCGACAAGTGCGACAGTCACCGGCTTGGTGAATGGCGAAACCTATTACTTCCGTTTACAGGTTGTTTCCGGATTCTATCAAGGCGAGTCCAATGTAGTCGAAGCACTGCCTTCAGAATCATTGACTACCTTATCGGCTGAGACAGGAGATCAGCAGATCATCTTGAAATTCCCTGCCTTAGGGACTTCGGATATTGTGGTCGAGCAATCGGAGGATGGTATTAACTTTAGTCCGGTTACTCCGGTGGAGACATTGGATGCCACATCCACGAGTGCAACCGTCACGGGTCTGACTAACGGTAAATCTTATCATTACCGCTTGGTGATTGGATCGGGCGTTTATCGCGGTGTGTCCAACATCGTTCAAGCCTCCCCTTCGGAGCCGGTAACAAACTTAGCAGCTGTGGCTGGCATGCAGCAAGTAACGCTGACCTTCCCTCCATTAACAGGGGCTTCAAGCATTATAATCGAGCAGTCGACGGATGGAGAGAACTTTTATCCGGTCAATGCAGTTGAGACGCTGAATGATGCTTCTACTACTGCGACAATTACTAACTTGTCCAGTCGCGAAACCTATCATTTCCGTCTAAGAGTGGAATCGGGCGAGCGTGCAGGCGTATCCAATGTGGTAACCGTCAAGCCTGGCGCATCTTCCGAGCCTGTAACGACTCCTTCTACCGGAAGCGGTAGTGGTACAGGGTCCGTGCAGCAGCCTGCAGCTACTATGAAGACCGAGCCGGTTGTATCCGATCAGGCTAACGGGGGCAAGGTTGTTCAAGAGAAGATCACGAAGCTGGTAGGAGACAACCTGCGAGTTTCGGGGAAAATAAAGTCGGCGAACGGTCAGACACTGAACCTGCCTAATGTGGTTATGAATCAGGATGGAAGCTTCACGCTTCCGAAGGTGGCGCCGGGTGAATACACCCTGTCACTAAATGTAATTGCACCTAATGGAGAGAAACTGGCCGGTCCTGCAGGCAAGCTGACTGTCGATAATGCCGGAAACGCCAAGCTATCTGTAGACCTGGTAGACCCATACGGCACGATTCTGGATGAAATCACAGGCCAACCAGCTGCAGGTGTAAACATGCAGTTATATTGGGCGGATACAGAGCTGAACCGCTCCAAGGGCAGAGTGCCTGGCACGCTTGTCAACCTTCCTGAGCTGGCAGATTTCGCACCGAACAACAATCATAACCCGCAAGTGAGCTCAGACAGCGGAGAGTATGGCTGGATGGTATTTGCAGACGGTGATTACTACTTCCTTGGCGAGAAGGATGGATACACTGTATTCGATAGCCGCAAGGATAGCCGGGAAGAGAGCTTCGGTACGGACAGCTATATCAAGGATGGCATTATCCATGTCGGAGATACAATCGTAAAATTCAGCTTCTCGTTGCAGCCTAAGCTGAAGGATTCAGGGGATCACACGCCGTATATGGTTGGATATCCTGACGGTACGTTTAAGACGGACCAAGGGATTGTTCGATCTGAGGTTGCAGCAATCTTGTCTCGTTTGTATACTTCTGCGGCAAGCTCCAGTAAAGTCTCCTATGCGGATGTGAATGCCAAGCACTGGGCGGCGAATGCAATTACAACGGCAACCAACAATAAATGGATGGTGGGCTTCGGCAACAATACCTTTAAGCCGAATCAACAGATCACTCGGGCTGAATTTGCTCAGATTCTGATGAATTTGTATAAGTGGGATGCTGCATCAGAAAGCTCCTATATAGACATTAAGGGTTATTGGGCAGAAAAAGCCATTGCAACGGTTGAACAGCAAGGACTGCTGTTCGACTTCACCGGAGAGACCTTTGATCCGGGAGAGCCGATTACAAGATTAGAAGTAGTTCGTATTCTTAATCAGTTGCTAGGCCGTCATCCATGGGATATCCAGATTGGACAGAAGTGGACCGATGTACCAGCAAGCCATCCTCATTATTCAGACATTATGGAAGCTTCGACTCCGCATAACTTCGATCAATTCGAGACAGGAATCGAAAGCTGGAAATAGGGAATAGGAAATAGGAAATAAAGCAGGGGCTTCCCAACAGACTTGATCTGGCGGGAGGCCCTATTTGTGTTAATAGGCTGGTACGGCAGATAGCTGCTTGACTGGCGAGGGCTTAAGTGAGCGAAGCAGGGAAGTGTGCAATAGCGGCAAAATGTGCAATAGCAGAAAAGAGTTGAACATTAGATGGCGAGTTGGACGGGGCAACGTATGAGGTATGCTTACGATCGCTGTTGTTCGCGGATTTCTTTGATTAGACTAAGTTCTGACAAGGAAGAAATCTGCTCACAAAGGCGAACGCTGACGCTTCTTCAGCATACCTCATACTTATGCCCGGGCACTTCGCCTTTGCAGTTTAACTGATATACCGTTGCACATGGCCATTCCTAAGCAGCATAGCAATAACTGCTCTGCTATTAACTTGTCTCCCTGCGGCATACAAGCAGGATACTGTGCGCAAGCCAAGCCTCCTCCCAACTTCACCTTCCTGGCAGGCAAGCCTTAGGCTAGGCACGCGGCGAATGGAAGCCTGCGCGAATCACTTTATGCACAGCCCAATGGAACACTGGGCGCCTGGAGTTACGCCCAGTCGCACGTTGCTTCGGCCTTGTGCGAAACACAGAACTTCATTATCCGACTAAGTATTCCAGTATTCCTCATTCGGCGATTTAGTGAAATTACTTGTTACTACTTAGGTCGTCATTGAATAGCAAAATGAAATTGATGCTGAAGAGCAGACATGAGGGAAGATAAGATGGGGAGATCCTGCTTACGGAGAGTTGAAATGAAGCTGCGAGCGCGGGCAAAATACGCAGCCCCTTCCCAAGTGCGAAAGGTCCCAGAGATTTTCTGCTTCACTTTAACCATACGAATATCGCGCTCTGCTTGATTATTATCGAAGGGAACACGGACATCATGAAGAAACCGGAGAATCGCTTCTTTGTAAACTCGAAAGCGCTCGCCCAGATTAGCGGCCTTGCTCTTACTTTTTCGTCCACGTGGGCCTGTCTTTTCCCGTTTTCGTCCCTGCTCCCATTCCAATTCACCCCAGCGAAGAATCGCATCATATCGCTCTTCGATGTAACGGATCGTGTTGGCGGCAAGCGGGCGGTTAGCTCTTCGAGCAGACTGAAAGAGTTTCAAACCCATTTGTAGCAACGCCTTCATCTGAGAAGCCCAGTGATGACGGTCGTATTCGGCAATCCCCTGACATTCCCGGATCAAATGAGCGCCACATAAAGCATGCTCGAAACGATACTTCTCTTTAAAATATGGCATGTTGCAGTCATGCATCACAATGCCGTTATAATCGGGCAAGAAACCGATGTCATCGAAGGCCTGGCTACCACGTTTGTCGTGAAACGCCTGGAAGGTCCAATGTGGTGTTGAGATGTTATGTAACCACTGTCTGGCGCCTTCAATGCGAGCCCCCGTTTCATCAGCATGGATAACAGCTGCGGTGGCCAAGTGGTCGCGAATCGTCTGTTCATACGGCGCTAACTGCTCATATCCTTGCTTCAATCGGGATAGCAGGGTGGCCTCACTCGGGCGATGACCGGTCAGATCTGCAAACACGCTCGGTCCAAGGGGAGCATCTGATAGGATACCAAGTAGACAGTCCAGGCCGTGAGGCTGTGCCCATACTGCACCGGGGCACTCACTTCTTGAGGAAAAGCGGCTTGTTGGATCCGCTGGCAACAGGGACAATATTTCTTTTCTGCCCGATGCTCTGTAACTAGCATACGTGGCTCAGGCAGGTCAAAAACCTGACGTCGCTCATACCCCATAGAATCCTCTTTCTGAAGAGACGTAGAGCAGACAGAACACCTGGATAAAGAATGTTCGATCACTTCGTCCGGACATTCACTGAACTTCAGCGTATGTCCTTTATGACCTTTGGGAGCCCCCTTTTTACCGCCAGGAGTGCGCAAATTTGTTGGTTTCCGAAAACCATCGGTGGATGGCGGTTTGCTGCTATTGTTAGAGTTTTGACCTAACTGACGTTCAAGATCCTTTACGCGGAGTTCCAACTGTTCAATCCTTGCTGCTTGTCTTTCGACTAATTCGGTAAGCCGTCGGTTTTGGTCGAGCAAAGCGGTGATGAAGGTTGCTATTTCAGTATCTCCTTTAGCAATTTGCAAAACTTCTTGCGGACTTGGATCCATCTTCATAACTTAGCTCCTTCCAAAAGAAACGGTGTATATAGTAGATTCGATACCGTGCTGCAAATTACCTTGTAGCAAAGAAAAAAGATACCCTCGTCGGAGAGTACCTAAGTAGTAACAATTACTTACCTTAAAATCTTCATTCGACGCTCGAACCCACATTTAGTGAAAAAACTTACCTTAGATCGCCAGTAATTAGCCAAATCCGCATTTTAGCCAACTTTAAGTACAAAAATTTCACTATATCCGCATATCCATCATTTCCCGGAATTTTAAGGTAACTTTTTTCACTGCACACGTAAGATCCATATTTTCATGCGGACAACCGATCACCGTCATGCTGCGAAAACACCGCGCCAATGGAGCTGCGCTCGGTGCGAGATTTACGCATGTTACGCATGCGTATTTGGTCGGTATTTTGCAGAATCTACTGGAATGGCCTTGCCCTGCAGGCTGATTGAAATGGGCGTATCCCCAATAATGATACGGTGTTGTCTGCTTACTGTTTGAATGCATTTGCAGAGTGCGGTGCATAGCACTATAAAGCCTAACTAAAGAATCTGCGTTAAAAGGGTATAAGTGTGAAGGTTGGTGCAGTAAAAGCTTTCTGAAAGAAAGCTGCATCGGGAGCATATGCTCGGAGTGTTCGCCTTTGTGAGCGGATTTCTTCCTTTTCAGAACTTGTCCAATTAAAGAAATCCGCGAGCAACAGCGATCGAAAGCAACCTTCACACGTTACCCCCGGAACGCAGAATCTTTTCCCTGCTTTATACTGCTGCACAGTCGCAGCAAACTGCAGCAAATAGAGCGCTGCCACGAACTTCTGGGACGGCTCAACTGATCTTATACAACCGCAGACAGCCAAAATTTGATTAAAAAATGAACAAATTCTTGTTTGTGATGTTACTTAATGTATGGTAAGCTTTAATTAAGTAACATCAATTCGGGGGGATTATCGGTGCAATTCGTCAATCCGATTCGAGACAATGAGACTATTCAAGCTATGAAAGAGGAGTTGAGGAAGAATTCCATTAGAGACCTGCTGCTGTTCGTTATTGGAATCAATACGGGCTTAAGCTTGCTTGATATGTTGAACCTTAAGGTTCAGGACGTCTGGGACGGACAGAATACGAAGGAATTTCTGGTGATCAAGGAAGAGCGGACCGGAGAGGATAAATGGTACTATTTGAACAGCAAGATTCGGGAAATCGTTACGGAGTATTTATCCGGGAAGGACTGTAAGCCCGAGGACTATTTATTCAAGTCCAAGCGGGACTGCCGGCCAATTACCCGTCAGCAGGCTTATCGAATTATTAACCAATCTGCAAGGGAGATCGGGATATCCGAGAATATCGGCACCCATACGCTGCGTAAGACCTTCGGTTATCACGCCTACCAGAAAGGCATCGCCATCTCTATCATCAAGTCCATTTTGAACCATCAGTCTACGGCGGAGACCCTTAAATATTTGGGTGTGAGCAAGGCTGAGCCTCTTCCTATTAAAGTGGATGTGAACTTGTAGAGGGTGGGAACGGCGCTTATATGGGCAATCTGCTGTTCTAAATCATAAAGAAGCTCCCCACATAAGATGTAGAGAGCTTTTGATACAATATAGCCAGCTTATAGCTTATGATTCTATGTCATTCAGACTCACGGTCGTGTGCATATCCACATTCATCAATTCAGTAACAACCCCGTCTCTAACCAGAACCTGCAGGGTTTCTGCATCCTTCATAAAACGGAAGATTCCGTTATCGAAGTCCGTATCGGCTTCCTTGAAGAAGATGCCCTCATACAGCGTGTCCTTATCATGATTGAAACTGAGCTGATATTGCTCGCCATCCTGAAATAAATAGGCTCGAACACCCTTCTCATAGAGCCCTTCTTCATCCCGGATATAACGGGCGACAGAGACGATATGCAGATCCACAAACGGGATATCGCGAACCAGAGAGTTAATAATCGATCCCTTTGTAATTTGCTCCCAACGGCTATGTGCGGTCTGTCCCAAAATAATTTGAGTAACTTGATGTTCTCTGGCAACCTCGGCAATGACCTTGGAAACCGGGCGCTGCTCATTATCCTTCATAATGAACTGAGCTGTAGGATGAGCTTGAGCAAATTCTTTCCATTTTTCAATGTAATGTACTTTATCGGCATCCAATTCATCAAACGGCTTAGGGTCAATAGTCAGTACATAGAGCGGAGCCTGGAGCATATTGGCAATTTTACAGCCGCGCTTGAGTAATCTCTCTCCGTTCGGCCCATAATAAACGCAGACAAGTATGCTCTCATTGAACAGATTATTCATTTTAAACAATTCACCTCAAGGTTAATAATGAAGCACTTTTTTTAAACTACGTAAGACTATAGTGGAAGTTACCGCAAGAGTCAAACGGTATTTATCATGATTTGATTGGTTAGTGAGGAGGAGTGCGGTTGATTACATTATATCTCTTTATTTTTCTGCCGTTTATTTTTGCATGTATTGTCCCGTTTCTGTTTAAATACTTGAACCGTCAGGTACATACAGGCTGGTTCGTGATGATTGTCCCCTTGGCCATCCTGATCTATTTGCTGCAATTCATACCTGATGTCGCATCCGGTATGACCTACGAATACACCCTTTCCTGGATTCCGTCCCTTGGTATCGAGTTTACGGCTTATGTGGACGGTCTTGCACTATTATTCGGTCTTCTGATCACTGGAGTAGGGACGCTGGTCATTCTGTACTCTATCTTCTATATGTCCAAAAGAGAGGCACTTCATAACTTCTATATCTATCTGTTGATGTTTATGGGGGCTATGCTGGGTGTCGTCTTCTCTGATCATTTGCTGGTATTTTACGGCTTCTGGGAGCTGACCAGCGTGTCTTCCTTCTTATTAATCTCCTACTGGTATGAGCGGAAGAGCTCCCGTCAAGGAGCTTTGAAATCCATGCTCATTACCGTGTTTGGCGGCTTTGGCATGCTGGCCGGCTTCATTATGCTGATCATGATGGGGGATACTTACAGTATCCGTGAATTGATCGCGAATATGGAGACGATTCAGAGTCATGTGCTCTTTATTCCTGCCATGCTGTGCGTGCTACTGGGAGCCTTTACGAAATCGGCGCAGTTTCCATTCGGCATCTGGCTGCCGGAAGCGATGGAGGCGCCTACCCCGGTAAGCAGTTACCTCCACTCTGCAACCATGGTCAAGGCCGGTATTTATCTTGTGGCCCGTATGACTCCGATCTTCGGCGGCAGTCCGGTCTGGTTCTGGCTTGTCTCCGGCGTAGGGGTGATTACACTGCTCTATGGCTCGTTGACGGCGCTTCGGCAGACGGACCTGAAGCCGTTATTGGCTTATTCTACGATTAGCCAGCTTGGTCTGATTATGAGTCTGCTCGGAATCGGCTCTCTGGCCGTCTATTTCGGTCCTGGCGAGAGCGGAACGGTGTTTACGGTTGCTGCGTATGCGGCGCTCTTCCATCTATTTAATCACTCCACCTTCAAGGGCAGCTTGTTTATGGTTGTCGGTATTATCGACCATGAGACCGGCCGGCGGGACATCCGCTATTTGGGCGGCCTGATGCAGGTGATGCCGATCACCTTCACGATTGCGCTCATTGGCGGACTTTCCATGGCGGGACTGCCGCCGTTTAACGGATTTTTGAGCAAGGAAATGTTTTTCGCGGCTGTGCTGGATGTGTCCAAGGCAGGTATCTTTGGACTGGACAGTATTGGTGCGCTCTTCCCGATTATTGCCTGGGTAGCGAGCATCTTTACCTTTGTTTACTGCATGATTTTCGTATTTAAAACCTTCGGAGGCCCGTATCATCCTGAGCGTCTGAACCGCAAGGTGCATGAAGCCCCTTTGGGCATGCTGCTAGCTCCGATTTTGCTTGGTCTCTTGGTTGTGCTGATCTTCTTCTTCCCGAACGTACTTGGAAAATATGTTCTCACGCCTGCATTGAGCTCGGTGCTTCCTATGATGACGCCGTCCTCCTATGATCTGAAGATCAGCGCATGGCATGGCTTGAATTATGAGCTGCTGATGACTATTGGCGTTATTCTTCTGGGCAGCCTGCTCTATGTGGTCAAGAAGAAATGGCTCCCTGCGGCCCGAAAATTCCCGCAAAGTCTGAGCCTGAATCATCTCTTCAACGAAGGACTTCAAGGCGCCGAACGGTTATCCGCTTCCTTGACCAGCCGCTATATGACAGGTTCATTAAGGCATTATCTGATCTATGTCTTTGCCTTCTTCGTTCTCTTATTAATGGGGTCATTACTGTTGTTCCATGGAATTCAGTTTGATTTCTCCAACGATGCAATGATCAATGTCTTTGATGCGGGGCTCGTCATTTGTATGATTATTTCGGCGCTTACCGTGTTGCTGGCATCGAATCGAATTGTCGCGATTGTAGCGCTTGGCGTAATGGGATATGTGATCTCCATGTTCTTCGTCATCTTCCGGGCGCCGGATTTGGCGCTGACCCAGATGGTGGTTGAGACGGTAACAACCGTGTTGTTCCTGCTGTGCTTCTATCATTTACCTAAGTTAAAGAAGACTGTGGAACGCATTTCCTTCAAATGGACGAACCTGATCATTTCCATCGCTGTCGGACTAACCGTGACGGTCATGGCCTTGTCTGCCAAAGGACATAAATTGTTCGAGCCGATCACTTCATTTTTTGAAAATTCCTATGAGCTGGCCGGCGCCAAAAATATCGTAAATGCCATTCTGGTTGATTTCCGCGGCTTCGATACCATGCTGGAAATATCCGTACTGACGATAGCAGGACTGGGAGTGTACGTTCTGATTCGTCAACGTTCCAAGAGGGGGAAAGAGCATGAAGCAGAATGATGTGATTTTGCAAAGCGTGACCCGTGTGGCGGTCGTAATCATCTTGACCTTTTCGATCTACTTGTTCATGAATGGTCATCATTTTCCCGGCGGCGGATTTGTCGGGGGCTTAAGTACGGCTACGGCGATCATTCTGATGTATCTTTCCTTCGGGATCGAGAAGGTTAGAGAAAATATCCGGATGGACTTCAAGAAGCTGGCGGCGATTGGCGTATTGATCGCTGTTGGAACGGGCATGACCGCTGTTATCTTCGGCAGGCCTTTCTTGACCCAGGCCTTTGATCATTTTGATTTACCGATCTTTGGAGATACCGAGCTTGCATCCGCACTGATCTTTGATACAGGGGTGGCCCTGGCGGTTATTGGCACAGCGGTCAACATTATTTTGAGCATAAGCGAGGATCGGTAATATGGACACACTCATTATTATTCTGGTCGGTATCCTGGTATCCATCGGCACTTATTTAATCTTATCCAGGCATTTGCTGCGGATCGTCTTAGGCACATCCATCATCGGCCATGCCGTAAATTTATTGATCGTTGCTTCCGGAGGCTTGAAGACAGGCGGACCGCCCCTGTTAGGGGAGCGTAATAAGGTGTTCACGGATGCGGTTCCTCAAGCTCTGGTTCTGACGGCGATCGTGATCAACTTTGCCGTGACGGCGCTGGTACTGGTGCTTTGCTACCGGGCTTATCAGAGCTTTGAGACCGACGACATGGAACAGCTAAGGGGGGAGGCGAATGAATAATCTATTAATTGCACCAGTGGTCATTCCGTTGTTGATAGGGATGGTGCTAATCATCTTTCACACCAATATTCACCTTCAGCGGGTGCTTAGCCTCATCGCCTTATTGGCTACGGCTGCCGTCTCTGGGCTGTTAATAAATCAAATCCGGCTTGATGGAATTCAGACTCTTCAATTGGGCGGATGGGAAGCGCCTTACGGGATTAGCTTTGTCGGCGATATGTTCAGTGCCTTGCTGCTGCTGGTCACCTCCATTGTCGCCATATGCTGTTTGATCTACGCGTTCCCGACCATCGGGAGGAAGCAGCAGAAGCTATACTTCTACCCCTTGTTTTTATTTTTGATCACAGGCGTTAACGGCTCCTTTTTGACCGGGGATTTATTTAATTTATATGTCTTCTTCGAACTGTTCTTGGTAGCTTCTTATGTACTTATCACCCTTGGCGGTGAAAAAAGACAGCTTCGGGAATCCTTGAAATACATTTTCACGAACATCATCTCTTCGTCCTTCTTCCTGATGGGAGTAGCCTATCTCTACTCCATTACCGGCACGTTGAACCTCGCGCATTTGTCGCTTCGGATTGCGGAAGCAGGTCAGGACGGAATGATCACAACCGTTGCATTTTTGTTCCTGATCGTCTTTGCCTTAAAGGCCGGACTGCTGCTGTTCTTCTGGCTTCCAGGCTCCTATAGCGCGCCGCCGACTGCGATTGCTGCCATATTTGCGGCCTTGCTTACCAAGGTGGGAATTTATGCCATCTTCCGGATGTTTACGCTGATCTTTTATCACGAGCCGCAGATCACCCACTTATTTATCGGGATATTGGCGGCGGTCACGATGATTCTGGGCGGGATCGGAGCGGTTGGCTTCTGGGATTTGAAAAAAATATTAACCTACAACGTGATCATCAGTGTCGGGTTCATCATAGCGGGGTTAGTATCTTCTACTACGGCGGGAATTTCTGGCGCTATCTACTATTTGCTGCATGACATGATTATCAAAGCACTGATATTCCTGATCGGGGGTACAGTCGTTCATCTAACCGGGACCAGCAATCTGAAGGAGATCAGCGGCCTGATCCGCCGTCATCCTCAACTGGGCTGGATGTTCTTCATCGCCGCATTGTCAATGGTTGGAATTCCGCCATTGAGCGGCTTTCTCGGAAAGGTCTTCATTACTCAGGGCACCTTTGAAGCCGGTTATTTCTGGCTGGGAGGCATTGGCCTTGTCGCGAGCCTGTTCATTTTATTCTCCATGATGAAGCTCTTCATGAACGCCTTCTGGGGCGAGATGCTTCTGAGTGAGGAGGAGGAAGTTGGCACAACGAAGGGTCTGCTTGTTCCGATCCTGCTCTTGACGGTTGTCAGTCTGGCTCTTGGCATCGGAGCGGAAGGAATTGCGGGCTATGTGACCCAGGCAGCGGAGGAACTGCTGAACCCGAGTCTCTATATTCAGGCCGTGTTTGACTAAAGGGGGAGAATGCTATGCCCGTTCAAGTGTTGCTCAATATGTTTATTGCTTACTTATGGATGTTCCTGCAGGATGAAACAAGCGTATTAAATTTCATCAGCGGCTATATTGTCGGTTTGATCATTTTGTTTTTCATGAGGCGCTTTTTCAAGAAGCCTTATTATTTGTTCACCTTAGCCGCTGTGGGCAAGCTCTTTGTAATCTTTATTCATGAGCTGATTACTTCTTCCATGATGGTGATGAAGTATGTGCTTCACCCCAAGCTGCATGTGAAGCCGGGCATCTTCAAGGTAGAGACGGATTTAGAGGGTGATTTGGAGATTACCCTGTTATCCCTGCTAATCTGCCTGACGCCCGGATCGGTCGTGATGGAGATATCCGGGGATTCGAAGGTGCTGTATATTCACGGCTTGAATATGCCTGACTCGAAAGAGTCCGTCATCAAGTCCAAGACGATATTTGAAAAAGCCATAAAGGATGTGACAAGAAAATGATATTCGAGACCCTTATGATCATTGCTTTATGTCTGCTGGTCGTGGCGATTATGTGCAATCTGTACCGGATCGTGAAGGGACCGTCCAGTGCGGACCGTGTTCAGGCGCTCGACTCTGTCGGCATCAATATTATTGCCGGTATTGCGGTATTCTCAGTCTTCCTGCATACCCATGCGTTCTTTGATCTTATCCTGCTTATCGGCATCCTGTCTTTCATAGGTACGGCGGCCTTCGCCAAATTCCTCGAAAGGGGTGTTGTCATTGAGCGGAAGCGGTGAGGTGATTGGGGCCGTATTCATCCTGGTTGGCGCCATCTTCAGTGTGGTCAGTGCGATTGGAAATGTCCGGCTCCCGGATGTATATACAAGGTCTCATGCTGCATCTAAAAGTTCTACGCTCGGCGTATTGTCCACGCTTATAGGGACATTGCTGTATTTCCTGATTCTAGACGGTTTTTTCAGCATTCGTCTGATTTTGGGAATCTTCTTCGTCTTCCTGACCGCGCCGGTAGCCGCGCATATGATCTGTAGGTCAGCCTACCGCCATCATGTGCCGTTAACGGAGAGCACGGTTCAGGATGAGCTCAAGGACTATTATATGGAGAATGAGAATCCGGACTCTGAGGATGAGGAGCAAGTGGAGAGGGTTGAAGGAAGCATCAAGCCTCTGGCTGTGGACTAAAATAGTGAAGGGCATCCGATCCGAGATGAAGGATTGGATGCCCTTTTTGGTGCGCTCGGCATGGGCGATAACTAGGCGGTGAAGGAACGGGAGACTCCGCCAAGTAGCGCGTAGTAGTAAGTAGGGCCTCCTTCGTGCAACTGCTTCGTTCCTACAGGTCTCAGCGGCAGCACAGCCTCACAGCTTACATCGACTTTCGTGTTCTCTAACGGACATTTTGGATTGTTAGCTAGCCTTTTCAGCCTATTTTGATCGCTAACGGACATTTTCGCCACTTAGGACGCTCGATCAACCCTTTCCTCTTCAAAACTACTAGCTAAGTGTACAAAATGTCCGTTACATTTCGATCAACATCAAAAATTAGTTCTAAGAGGACGTAATGTCCGTAAAATTCGGGCAAGCGATCGAATCTTGCGTTCACCCTCGAACCAGAGGCCTTCGTCTTGCGTTCACCCTCGAACCAGAGGCCTTCGTCTCCGGTTCCTTTTGCAAATGAGAATGGGTACAGTTTGATGAGTAGGAGCTAAAAAATGATCCGGTACTTCAGACTAAGCATCCGTTCCCAGCATGTCTGCAATCTCCTGCACAATGAGCTCCGGCTCGCTATAGATAATCATGTGGCCCGAGTTAGGGGCTTCTACCCAGCGCCCGTTGGACAAGGAAGCAACGCTCTGCTGATGAGCCTTCACAATGGCTGGACGGATATGGCGCTCAGCACCTGCAGCCAGGGTGCCGGATAGAATGCGGACGGCGAGTTCACCCAAATTGGGCGGATCCTGCTTGAGCTTCGTCAGCTCAGCCAACATTTGCCTGGATTCCTCATTGACTGTTCTTGCCGCTTCAATCGTGAAGTCTTCACGGGCATAGTCTGCTGCGATATCCTTCGGCTGGACATTTCCGGTCTTGCTGCCGAGTTTGCGGTATAGCCCGGTTCTCGCCATGAAAGGAAGAAGAGAGCGCTGTACTGCAAAGTTTATTCGCGACAGCCTGGAGAAATACAGATCGCAGTGCTCGTCTGACGGATCGATTAATAGAAGCCCTTTGATTCTGTCCGGTTTGAGCGCGGCTGCTGTACGAACGATAGGGCCGCCCCAGCTATGTCCGACCAGGAGAAACGGGCCTTCGCCCAGTTCGTCGAGCAGGCGGTTCAGGTCCAGCGCCATCTGGTGCAGCGTTCTTGGAGCGGGGGGAGGATCACTCTTTCCATAGCCTGCCCGGTCATAGACGACGGCCCTTGCATGCTGACTGGCGGCAGGCTGGACCAAGCCCCAGGTAGAGCGGGAGGAGCCCATACCGGACTCAAATACCACGGTCGTATCCCCGCTTCCTTTGCACATATAGTGGAGCTTGCGGCCGTTTTCAAGTGTCACATAATGACTTGTTCCGAATGAATGCTCTGCGTTCATGAAAGAGAATCCCTCATTTCAGTTCTTCATGGATAGCTCTATTGTATTGAATTTGCTATGAAAGTTGTACTAAAAAAGTGAAAACTGAGGATTTTAGCCGATTGGATAATGATACGTTTTATAAAGGACGCTATCCGAAGTATGCGAATGAGATCCGAATCTCCGGGGGCAATTTCCAAGGAGCTCGGCAAGGGGATCGGGGATCAAGTAACGGTGAATATTCAATATAGAAAAGGAGTTCTCCCGGAAATTCGCCAAATCAAATGCCCAGCGTTGCCGGAGTTTTGTACGAAATATCAGCCACCACCGCTTGGTGGACGGTTCCGTGTCGGAGTTTGTACGAAAGGTCACATAACATCCCTCCGCACCGCCTGAATCCAGGAGTTTTGTACGAAATATCATATAAAAGCGCCCGCGAAGCGAGGGGACGAGAGCAATTTGTATGAAATATCGTTCAAACTCTTCCAGTCGATGGCATCAAGGAGCAGTTATATATGAAAATTCGTACAAAAAGTATTCTCGCCGCGTCTGCTTCCTACAAACACCAAAAAGCCGGATAGGAAAGATCACCTTTTCCTTCCGGCTTTTTGTGTTCAGGGACTTTTTGGCCAGCCCCTTTTCTTGTAATCTCGGTCATATAGAGACTGGTCAGGAATTGACAGCAGCATCCGCAAGCGCCAACGCACCGGCAAGGCCTGCATTGTCACCCAGTCCTGGGGGAACGATGTAGCTTCCGATATTCTGATTAAGACTCGGATGCTGGACATAGCCGCTGAGAAGCTGCTGAAGCTTCTCAGCGATTAATGGAAATAACTGCGTTTGCTTCATTACGCCGCCGCCCATCACTATTTTCTCCGGAGAGAGAATTAATACATAATTCATTAGAGCCTGTGCTAGATAGTAGGCTTCCATCTCCCATGCGGGGTGGTCTGCCGGGAGGTCCGTGCCATGCTGCACGTTCCAGCGCTTCACGATCGCAGGACCTGCGGCTAGTCCTTCCAAGCAGTCTTTATGGTACGGGCATGTTCCTTCGTACGGATCCCCTGGATGGCGGGGGACTAGGATATGTCCCATCTCCGGATGAGACAGTCCGTGAATCAGCTTGCCGCCAACAACGGCGCCTGCACCGATGCCTGTGCCCACCGTAATATAGAGGCAGCTATCCAGCCCTTGCGCAGCACCCCAGCGGGATTCGCCGAGCGCAGCGCCATTGACGTCCGTATCGAAGCCGATTGGAACATTCAACTGATCCTTAACGGCACCTACCAGATTGAAGTTGGTCCAATACGGCTTGGGAGTAGTTGTAATATAGCCATAGGTTGGGCTGCCGGGAATCGGATCGATCGGACCGAAGGAGCCAATCCCCATCGCATCAATGCGCTTATCTGCAAAGTAGTCAAATACCTTTCGCATGGTCTCATCAGGAGTTGTCGTTGGAAAGCTTGCCCGGTCCAGAACGCGGCCGTCTGCAGTTCCAATCCCGCATACGAATTTGGTTCCCCCGGCTTCTATTGCTCCTAAAGTTTTCAAAATAATCAAAACCTCCATTGAGAAGAGTCGCAATATGATAACTAATCTTTACATCGATTGTTAAAAAGGATTATACCATAGACCGAGGAGCCTCCACAGTGATTGTGGCCGTCTGATTCCTCTTACCGCAATAGAAAGTCTGCCTATGGATGAATAACAACAGTACGGATATGTTATATACTGATGATGATCTAAAATTTCCGTAAAGGAGCTGTGCAAAACATGTCCATTCATTTAAATCCGTACCTGAATTTTGATGGCACCACCAAGGAAGCTGTTTATTTTTACGAGAAGGCTCTAGGCGGACAAGTTGTTGGTATTATGCTGTTCGGCGATATGCCGGAGGATCCGGAGCATCCTGTAACGGATGATATCAAGGATCGGGTCATGCACGCTCATTTGAAGGTAGGAGACTCGGATATTATGTTTTCCGACACCTTTCCCGGGATGCCGTATCAGGCAGGAGGAGACGCTGTTCAGATCGCGCTTCATCCGCAGGAGGAATCCAGAGCTAAAGAAATATTCAGCGCACTAGAAGAAGGTGGACAAGTTCTTATGCCATTGCAAAAGACAGATTGGAGTCCTCTGTACGGAATTGTACGGGACAAGTTTGGCATTACTTTTCAGATTAATGTTCCAGAGAAACCGTAGCATAAATACTCAAGCAGCCTCCTCCCGGCAAGGGAAGGGGCTGCATTTATTTCCGGATTATTTTCGCGTATCTGTTCCAGAATAAGGTATGATAGATTTGAATCTATCCCTATTTTCTAGAAAAGGAGATCCCGACATGATACCTATTGATCTAACCGGAAAAATTGCACTCGTTACGGGTGCAGGCGGACAGCTTGGAAGGGTAATGGTCCGCACGCTGGCTGAAGCGGGGGCCGATGTGATCATTCACTATCGCAGCAGCCGCGGCAAGGCTGAGGAATTGAAGCAGCAGGTAGAAGAGCTCGGGCGGCGGGCTCTGCTGGTGCAGGCGGATATTACCTCACAGGCCGAGATCGGTCGGATGCGTGATGAAATTTCCGGCTTCTATGGGGAATTGCCTCATATCGTGGTTGCAAATGCTGTGGTGCAGTATGAATGGACCTCCGTCTTGGAGCAGAGTCCTGAGGATTATATCAGCCAATTTGAGTCTTGTGTCCTGCAAAATGTGTATCTGGCCAAAGCCTTTCTGCCGGCTATGATCGAGCGCGGGGCTGGCCGATTGATCGGGATCAACACGGAGTGTTCCATGCAGAACTTTCCGGGTCAATCCGCGTATACGGCTGGCAAACGGGGAATGGATGGCCTCTACCGGGTGCTTGCGAAAGAGGTAGGAGAGCATGGCATTACCGTGAATCAGGTGGCTCCCGGCTGGACGATTAGTGACAGGGATCGCGAGGAAGGCTCAGAGCTGCAGGCGCAGTATGAATCGTCCGTCCCCTTAAAGCGCCGGGGAACCGATCAAGAGATTGCCAATACAGTGGTCTTCCTGGCAAGTGATCTTGCTTCCTTCACTACGGGGGCCTTCATCCCGGTATGCGGCGGGAATGTGATGCCTGCCATTTAGTCTTACCGAGCATAGCTCCAGGGAAAATGTATAATAATAGCTTCATTCTGTGCGGATGCAGAGAGTTTCGCGCTCAATGGTAATGGATATACTAAAATTATGAAGACTTCGTGAATAACATTGACGTTGAGAATGGTTCGCATATAATAATTAATATAAATAACTGTTCAGGCAGTTGCGAAAACCACTTTCAGGAGGAGAAGATAATATGGCATTGATTGGAAAAGAAATTCTACCTTTTAAGGCATCTGCATATCACAACGGAAATTTCATAGAGGTTAGCGACGCTGACTTCAAAGGAAAATGGAGCGTAGTATGCTTCTATCCTGCAGACTTTACATTTGTATGCCCAACTGAGTTGGAAGACCTGCAAGACCAGTACGCAACCTTGAAGGATCTCGGGGTTGAAGTATACTCGGTATCGACAGACTCCCATTTCGTACACAAAGCTTGGCATGACAGCTCCGAAGCAATCGGTAAGGTTACTTATATTATGATCGGCGACCCTTCCCATACCATTTCCCGCAACTTCGACGTATTGATCGAAGAAGAAGGTGTTGCAAACCGTGCCACATTCATCATCGATCCGGACGGCGTAATTCAGACAGTCGAAATTACAGCTGACGGCATCGGCCGTGATGCAAGTAATTTGATTGACAAGGTCAAGGCTGCTCAATATGTGCGCAACAATCCGGGTGAGGTTTGCCCTGCAAAATGGAAAGAAGGATCTGAGACGCTGAAACCAAGTCTTGACCTCGTAGGCAAGATCTAAGGAGAGAGAAACCATGAAACTGGATGCAGAAATCAAACAGCAACTGGAGCAATATCTCCAGCTTATGGAAGGCGATATTCTGCTGAAGGTCAGTGCGCAGACGGATACCGTATCGAAGGACATGCTGGATCTTGTTGAAGAGCTCTCCAGCATGTCTAATCGAATCAAGGTGGAACACACCACGTTGTCCAGAACACCAAGCTTTAGTGTGAATCGTCCAGGCGAGGATACTGGCGTGGTCTTTGCCGGTGTGCCTCTCGGCCACGAATTCACCTCCCTGGTGCTGGCATTGCTTCAAACAAGCGGAAGAGCTCCGAAGGTTGAGCAGAGCGTCATTGACCAGATCAAGAGTATCAAGGGTGAATATCGCTTCGAGACTTATGTAAGTCTATCGTGCCACAATTGTCCTGATGTCGTGCAAGCCTTGAACCTGATGAGTATTCTCAATCCCGGCATTTCAAATACGATGATCGACGGGGCGGCCTTTAAGGAAGAGGTTGAGAGCAAGGAGATCCTTGCAGTTCCAACCGTATATCTGAATGGGGAAGTCTTCGGCAGCGGCCGGATGACCATTGAAGATATTCTGGCTAAGCTGGTTACCTCTGATCCGTCAGAGTTCGAGGATAAAGAGCCTTACGATGTTCTTGTTGTAGGCGGAGGACCTGCTGGAGCAAGCGCAGCCATCTATGCAGCACGTAAAGGGATTCGTACAGGTATCGTGGCGGAGCGCTTCGGCGGACAAGTCAATGATACCCTGGGCATCGAGAATTTTATTAGCGTCAAGTACACGGAAGGCCCTAAGCTTGCTGCCAGCCTGGAGGAGCATGCCAAGGAATATGGCATCGACATCATGAAGTCGCAGCGGGCAAAGCGCCTGGAGAAGAAAGACCTGATCGAGCTGGAGCTAGAAAATGGTGCGGTGCTGAAGAGCAAGACCGTCATCATCTCCACCGGTGCGCGCTGGCGTAATATGGGCGTACCGGGTGAAGCCGAGTTCAAGAATAAGGGCGTTGCTTATTGCCCGCATTGTGATGGTCCGTTGTTCGCAGGCAAGCCTGTAGCCGTTGTCGGCGGAGGCAACTCGGGGATTGAGGCAGCTATTGACCTGGCAGGGATCGCTTCCCATGTGACGGTGCTGGAATTCATGCCGGAATTGAAGGCAGATTCTGTACTTCAAGACCGCTTGAACAGCTTGCCGAACACTACCGTGATCAAGAATGCGCAAGTAAAAGAGGTTACCGGTACCAGCAAGGTTAACGGTGTCACTTATATCGAGCGCGAGAGCGGGGAAGAGAAGCATATCGATCTGGAAGGCGTCTTTGTCCAAATCGGCCTTGTTCCCAACACGGATTGGCTTGGCGACTCTCTGGAGCGTACACGTATGGGAGAGATTGTTGTTGATAAGCATGGCGCGACGACAATTCCTGGCGTATTCGCCGCAGGGGACTGCACCGATTCGGCTTACAAGCAGATCATCATTTCTATGGGATCGGGTGCAACAGCAGCGCTTGGAGCCTTCGATTATATGATCCGGAACCAATAATTAATTTCATGATTCTATATAGAAAAGGAAGATATCATTCCCATGTATTGGGGTGATGTCTTCCTTTTTTTGTTATATGCAGATCAGATTACCGTGTCTTATAGCCGCATGCTAAGCGGATCTAAAAATGGGGCGAACTCGTACCCTTGCTGCATTGTCTGAGATTGCCGATACGATGCTGTAAAAGTCGGATAAAAAAATTAAATTTAAAATAAATATTGAAATCGTTCTCGGATTTTATTACAATCCTAAATGATAATGATTTTCAATATCAACTAGTAGGAGCGGGGGAAGATGGTCGTTATGTTGAAGTTAAGAAAAGGGTTGTTCAGCTCGGTAGCACTTCTTTTAATTATTGCTGTTTTATCCGGTTGTGCATCCGGAGGAGCGGCGGAAGGTACAACGAATAACAAGGGAACCAATGCGAGTGAGAATACAGAACAGACCGCCAGCAGCAATGCGGAAGCCAGTGCTGCCCAAGATACCCGCGTGATTAAGCATGCCATGGGGGAAACGGAAATTACAGGCACACCCAAGAAGGTCGTGACCTTGTTCCAAGGAGCGACTGATGTGGTCGTCTCACTTGGGGTTACGCCTACTGGGATTGTAGAATCATGGGTTCAGCAGCCGGTATATGAGTACCTGAGGGCAGATTTGGAAGGTGTACCTGTTATCGGGCAAGAAAACCAACCGAATCTGGAGGAGCTTCATAAGCTGCAGCCGGATTTGATTCTTGCCACAAAGATTCGTCATGAAGAAATTTACGAGCAATTATCACAGATTGCACCAACGGTGGTGACCGAAACCCTTTACGATTGGAAGGAAACGTTGGCAACGGCCGGGGAAGCGATGAACATGCAGGATGAATCCGCTCAATTGCTTGCCGATTGGGAGGCGCGTGTAACTGACTTCAAGGAGAAGATGGGCGATCGTCTGCCGATTGAAGCGACCATTACCAACTTCCGGGCAGATCAGGTGCGGATTTTCTATATGGGCTATGCTGGGAAAATACTCAAGGAGCTTGGCTTCACCAGACCAGAAGGTCATGATGACGATGCTACTTGGGGAGTCATATTGGCTTCCAAGGAGAGCATTCCCGACATGAACGCCGACCTGATCTTCAATTTCAATTCGGGGACCGAAACCGAGGCCATCCAGAAGAACTATGAGGATTGGACCAAGAGCAAGCTGTGGACGAATCTCGATGCGGTGAAGAATGGCCAGCTTGTCCAGGTGGATGAGGTGGCATGGAATAGTGCCGGGGGTTACAAGACAGCCAATATGGTGCTTGATGACCTGTATGAATACTTCAAGCTCAATTAATTGCAGCAGAGAGATTTGCCTTTAAAAGGGCAGGTCTCTCTCTCCGCATTTCATTATACGAAAGAGTGAGGATATGCTTCCGCTGTTACGAGATAAATCGAAGATATGGGGACTTGCGGCCTTGTTTGCCTTGTTGCTTATAGCATCTGCTGCCAGCCTGATGCTTGGCCGCACGGAAATCACGTTCTCCACGGCTGTGGAAGCGTTCAGAAATTATAATGAAGAATCGATTGAACACATTGTACTACATACGGAGAGGCTGCCCCGAACCGTCATTGCCGGCGTGGTGGGGGCTGCGCTTGCGGTTGCCGGAGCGCTTATGCAGGCATTGACCCGCAATCCGCTGGCCTCACCAAGCGTGTTTGGCATTAATGCCGGAGCGATTTTCTTTATTGTGCTGTCCATTGTGGTGCTCTCTGTCTCTTCCTTGAGCACGATGATGTGGTTCGGCTTTGCCGGAGCAGCTTTAGCCGCCCTTATTGTCTATGCACTGGGCTCGCTAGGACGGGACGGAATCACTCCGATCAAGATTGTATTGGCAGGGACGGCCATTACGGCTTTATTCTCGTCGTTCACCCAGGCGATGCTTGTGCTGAATTCGACAGGCCTGCAGGATGTGTTGTTCTGGCTTGCGGGCTCGGTCAGCGGAAGGACGCTGGAGATGCTGTATCCTGTACTGCCATACATGACCGTCGCTGCCCTGGTCGCGCTCTTCATGGGCCGGGCGATTAATTTACTCTTGACCGGCGAGGATATCGCCAAAGGAATGGGACAAAATGTCCTGCTGGTCAAATTGCTCATGGGAGCTGTTGTTGTGTTCCTGGCCGGAGGCTCTGTCGCCGTTGCCGGCTCCGTAGGACTCGTCGGTCTTGTTGTTCCTCATGTGATGCGAGCCCTGGTTGGCAATGATTACCGCTGGCTCATTCCTTATTCACTGTTTGGGGGAGCGGTGCTGCTGCTCTGCTCCGATGTGATTGCGCGCCTGGTTATTCTGCCGAATGAACTGCCGATTGGCGTGGTTACCGCTCTGATTGGCGGGCCGTTCTTCGTTTATATCGCGCGCAAGGGAGGGAGCAAGGTATGAGGAAGACATATGTTATCCGCAGTAAAGGAGAGAGATTTTCTTTCCTGATCGAGCGGCGGGCGGTGCTGGTCATAACGGCGCTCATGCTATTAGTGCTAATTTGCGCTGTAGTAGGAACCAGTATAGGCAGTGATTTTATCTCCCCGCTTCAAGTGCTGTGGACGATTCTGGGACTAAATGAGGGGCAGCATGACTTTGTCGTGCTGACGCTGAGACTGCCGCGAGTGCTGTTGTCCCTATTGGTGGGTGCAGCCCTGGGCATGTCCGGGGCAATCCTTCAGGGAATCATTCGCAACCCGCTGGCTTCGCCGGATGTGATCGGGATTACGGGCGGGGCGGCGGTTGCGGCAGTTGGCTTCGTGACCCTATTAGGGGGAGCCCTTAGCATCAAGTTATTGCCCGCCTTTGCGGTTATCGGCGCATTGGTGACTTCGCTGATCATTTATGCGTTGGCCTGGAAGTCCGGGGTTACCCCCATTCGGCTGGTGCTGATCGGCATCGGGGTATCCTCGATCACCGGGGCAGGCACGACGTTCATGTTGATCCTGAGCCCGTTTTATAGCGCCGGGCAGGCTTACATCTGGCTGACAGGAAGTGTCTACGGGGCAGCGTGGCGCGAGGTCTATACCATTTTACCCGTCATTCTGCTTGTCCTTCCGTTATCGCTGTGGTTTGCGCGGAGCATTAATGCCCAGGCGTTCGGCGATGATTTGGCGGCAGGGCTAGGCGTAGCGGTACAGCGTGAGCGTGTGGGTCTCTTGTTGTGCAGCGTGCTGCTGGCGGGCTTTGCCGTATCCGTGGCAGGAACGCTTGGCTTCGTCGGACTCATTGCTCCCCATATCGCCAGACGGCTGGTAGGGAACCTGTTCGGTAGTCTGCTGCTGGCATCGGCCCCTATTGGGGCGCTGCTGGTGTGCGGAGCTGACTTGATTGGACGAACGGCCTTTTTGCCGCTCGATGTGCCTGCCGGAGTATTTACTGCCGGGATCGGTGCGCCATTCTTCTTATATTTGCTGTTCAAGAACAGAAATCAATTTTGATTGGGGGAGAGAAGCTTGAGCACATTGGAAGCCAAAAATCTTACGATCGCTTATGGCCCGGAGCCGGTCATCGAGGACTTGAACTTAACGATACCGCAAGGGCAAATCACTGTCCTGATCGGCAGCAATGGCTGCGGCAAATCGACCTTGCTGCGCACCATGGCACGCTTGCAGGCACCCCGCTCCGGCACGGTACTGCTGAGCGGGGAGGAGATTGCCAAGCTGCCGACCAAAGAGATTGCCAAGCGGATGTCGATTTTGCCGCAGGGGCCGTCCGCTCCGGAAGGACTGACGGTCAATCAGTTGGTCAGACAAGGGAGGTACGCCCATCAAAGCTGGCTCAAGCAATGGTCGCGTGAAGATGAACGGATGGTCCGTCTGGCGTTGGAATCCACACGCTTGACCGAGCTGGCTGATCGTCCCGTAGACGCGTTGTCGGGAGGACAGCGGCAACGGGCATGGATTGCCATGACGCTGGCGCAGGGAGCCAACACCTTATTGCTGGACGAACCGACAACCTATCTGGATATGAGCCATCAGATTGAAGTGCTGGACCTGCTGTTCGAATTGAACGAGAAGGAGCAGCGCACCATCGTGATGGTGCTGCATGATCTGAATTTGGCCTGTCGTTACGCGCATCATATTGTGGCCGTTAATGAGAAATCGATATATGCTCAAGGGCAACCGGAGGATATTGTGACTCGCGAGCTCGTTCGGCACGTATTCGGTATGGAATGCGAGATTACGATGGATCCGTTATTCGGCACACCGTTATGTATTCCGCATGGAAGGGGCAGGAGCATTCATGGAGAATCACGTTATAGTCAACTCGCTGCAGCCGGAGCAATATCAAGTTCTGGCTGATAGCTATCGGTTAACCCAAGATGTGACGGAGGATCGAACCTATTGTCTGCCGTTTACGGATTTGCTGGACCCGGACAAAAGCCAAGCTTACCTTCAGAAGGTAGGTCAAATCTATGAGACGGATTCATCGGTTGCGCCGGTATCGATGTTCGCCAAACGGTATGCCTACTTAGTAATCGCGGCCAATCTGTATGCCCTATCCTATTTCAACAAGGGGTACAACCTGGAACTGGAGAACGGAGAGATCGAATCCGTGTATCTCGGCGGAGCATGGCTGCCCAAGGCGCGGCTGATGGATTGGACGATGACGGAGCCAGCTGCCGGACGGCGTGCGGAGTGGCGGGACGAGGTGCTGGAACGCATGTTTGCCGGGAACCTGTCCCGGGTATGGAGCGCTCTGGCCAAGCTTGTCAAGGTGCCGAAATCTATCCTGTGGGAGAACACAGCGATCTATGTCTATTGGCTATATGAGAAAAATTTTGGGAAGGATGCCACCTTGGAGCAGAAGCAGCGGCTGGAGGAGGACTATCATTACTTGCTGCATGACGCGCCGGCGCATCTGTTTGGCGAGAAGCGAAACCCCCTGATGCAGTTCAACGGTCCCAAGGTGGTAAGAAGCGGATACAAGAAGCCCATAAGAGTCCGCAAAACCTGTTGCTTCTATTATGTAACCTCAGATAAACAGGAGGACTATTGCTCGTCCTGTCCTAAACGAACCTCTTGATCGATGGAATTGAAGCGATAACCGTAAAAAACCGAACTATGAGACGAAACTCTAAAATAGAATTTCGTAGGATAGTTCGGTTTTTCTTTACTTGTTACGGTAAAAAACTCGGAAGTGATTTTAGGCCAGTCCCCAAAAAGTTCTCCATTTGAAACAAGAAGCATATCTAGAAATATTTCGAAGCTCAATTGAAGGTGCTCCCCAACATGATCCGAAGGAGTGTAGATAGAACGTACATAGAGATACTCTCTTTTTCCGATTGCTTGGCGATCATTATGGATACAAATCAGTACATCATCGTATTTGTGAATGAGAAAAAAGTCTTGAAGATCATTTGGTATAGCAAATCCTGAAATCTGTTGAAATTCATCAATTTCAATAAGTGTATCTGGCTTATAAAACTCGCAGCGACATTTCATTGAGAATCCTAAGCTTCTTTGAATGATTAATTCATAGCATCACTGAGACGACTTTTGAAGCAATTAGGAGCCACTTCAACTAAATTTTCCATGCCTATTTTCTTCCTTCTTAATAGTAGGAGTACCAAAACCTGAACTTAGTATGGATACCAGCCCATAAAAGATGTTGTTATCAATTTTATGATATAGTTACCATAAAATAAATAAGAAAGGAAAAATTTATATGGTCAAACTGTTTGGAAAAAGAAATTGCATTATTGCAGCTCTCATTATTCTCCTGTTAGGGGTGTTCTACTTTGTCGATTGGAGACCCCAACCTGTAAAAGTAGTTAATCACTACCTAAAGTCAGTTCAAAATAAAGATGCTCAGGATGCCTATCCAATATTGCATATTCAAAATAAGAATAGCAAACTAGATTTTGAGACGTTTAAAGGTACTTTATATAGTGATCCGTTGATCGAATACAAAATTAATGGTTCCTCAAAATTAAACGAGAATACGTATCAAGTATTGGTAGATATAAATATGAACGGCTGGGAAACAGATCGCACCTTTGAAGTAAGAAGAATTGATGGCAACTGGAAGATTATTTTCTAAATACAATACAAACAGACCCTGAATACACAGTGAAACAAGACAAAGGAAGCCTTATAAGGTTTAATTGAAGTAATATCCATAAAAAACCGAACTATGACGAAACTCTAAAATAGAATTTCGTAGCATAGTTCGGTTTTTTAAATTGAGATATGTTTGTCCTATTATAACAAAAGATAATTGAACGATAGAACCGAATTCATTCACATGCGGATATATAAGTGAAGGGAGGGGAGAGCGTGGCAACAGAGAGGCAAGTTGTCGAACAACTGGTACATGATTATGGCACCCGGTTATACACCTTCTGCCGAAGGCTGGCCTTTACCCCGGGAGATGCGGATGATTTGTATCAGCAAACCTATCTTCGCATTCTTGATATGAAGGGGACCCTGGATTTATCCCATAATCCGGCCGGGTTTCTGATGTCGGTAGCCACCAGATTATGGTCGGATGAACGGAGAAAATTTGCCCGGAGACAAAGAATTGCTCCCTTGCACTACAATAATGCTCAAGTGAATGAAGTGCCTGATGAGAAGTCCACGGAAAGAATGGTAGAACAGAAGCACACTCAGATTGAGCTTCGGGAGGCGGTGCAGCAATTATCCGATGCCTTGCGAGTGCCCGTGCTGCTCTATTACATGGCAGACATGTCTGTTCAGGATATTTCGAGCGCGCTGCGCATTCCTCAAGGCACCGTCAAGAGCCGGTTGCATCAAGCGCGTCAGAAACTCAAATTGAGATTGGAGGAATCAGGTTATGACGGATGACGAGAAGTTAGATGGATTACTCCGTATGTCTCTGACGGAAGAAGAAATTCCGCCTCCAGCCGTTCAGGCGGTTCTCCTAGAGCAAATTCGCCGGCAACCCGCCAAATGGGAGATATCATGGTGGCTGCCGACTGTAATCGGAGGGTTGCAGACCATCACCCTGGTCGCTGGCGTGAATTTTATTTTTCCAAATTCATGGTTGTCCTTGCTATCGCTGCCGGCTGGAGCCTGCCTCATCCTCTGTTCGGTGGCATTATCGGCAACAGCCCGGTTGTGGACCAGAAAGGAGCGTAATATCTATGTCGTGGATGAGTTATGATCAAATATGGATTGGACTTGGCGCTGCATTGCTGTTGGTACTGGGATCTATAGCTTGTTTGGGAATATGGACGTATCGGGATGCGAAGGCCCGCGGCCTTGATGCCGGAATATGGACAATTATCGTTATTCTAGTGCCCAATTTGATAGGGTTGCTGCTCTACTTCCTGATTGGGCGCAAACAGCAACGAGCGCTTTGTGCTTCATGTGGAGGGCAGACGGAATTGGGCAAGCACTACTGCTCGAATTGCGGCGTTTCCTTAGTTCAACCGGGTATGACCGTGCCTTCAGATGCGAAACACAGCAAGAAGCCGCTGATCGCCGCAATGGTGGGTATGATCTTAACCAGTCTGCTAGTGCTCGGGGTCGTCTTCGGAAGTCTATATGCCGCTCAGCCCGAAATGTTTGCGGCTAAGAATGTTTCGATCGGACAGACGCAAACGATGCGGCCGGGGGCATGGAAGCTGTCTTTCTGGTATTTTAACGGTGAAAAGGTTCAGGCTATTAAAATCAAGCAGGGAGAATCAAAGCAGATCACTCTGGACACCGAGATCAAAAAAGGCACAGTGGAAGCCGTTATATCCCTGGACGGCAAAGAGCAGAAGCGGCTCCTGCTGAACGGGCTGGACACACCTTATATTTGGGATTTAAGCGACCTCCCCGATTCGGGCAGGATAACGCTGCATCTGTATGCCGAAGAGGCCAGAGGCAAAGTGAATATGGATTGGCGCTAAAGTACAGCATTTACAAGCAAACAATGAAGCTCCCCTCCTCAGCAAAGAAGCTGGGTTGGGGAGTTTTTGCATAGTAAAGGATTGAAATGCTGATAGGGATCGTGTAGTATGATAATGATAATCGTTATCATTTATATTTATCATTGACATTTGTCGCTGATAGAGGAAGGACAGGGAGGTGAATTTTTGAGTGTGATTGACGCCAAAAAAAGAGAGAAAGGTCGTCTTTATTATACGGTCATTTGTGGTTTGATCGGGTCGATTATGGTATCCGCCGTATTCTCCGTCTCAATCGGGCAGGTACATATTCCGTTCACGCAATCTATGAACATCATGCTGCATACGTTAACCCACGGTTATCTGGGTTCGATTGACCGGATCGATAACGAGTCTTACTTGAACATTATTATGCAAGTGAGAATGCCCCGCGTCTTGTTCGCCTTACTCATAGGCATGGGGTTGTCTTTGTGTGGAGCGATCATGCAGGCGATTGTTCAAAATCCGCTTGCCGATCCTTATATTCTCGGGATTTCGTCAGGGGCTTCGCTGGGAGCTACTTTTGCCATCCTGGTCGGGTTCGGCAGCGGCGCAATGCTGGCGCAACTAGGTGTTGCATTCGGAGCCTTCGTCGGTGCGATGATCACCTCAGTAGCCGTACTGGTGCTGTCAAGTATCGGCGGCAAGGCAACCTCGGTGAAGCTGGTCTTGTCGGGGGTTGTCATTGGAGCATTGTGCAGTTCCTTCTCAAGCCTGATTATCTATTTTGCGAATAACGCCGAGGGGATCAAAACAGTGACCTTCTGGTCCATGGGTAGTCTGGCGTCAGCAAGCTGGCAGAAAGCTCCCGTGCTGGCAGTAATCGTTCTAGTTGGCTGCCTGGTATTTCTGTTCCAGCATCGGGTACTCAACACCATGCTGGTGGGTGACGAGTCGGCCATTACGCTTGGCATCAACCTTAGCGTCTATCGCAAGCTGTATATGATCGTAACGGCCCTGATCACAGGAACGATGGTTGCCTATGCCGGAATGATCGGCTTTGTAGGCTTGATTGTGCCCCATATTTCTCGGGGGATGTTCGGCGCGGATCACAAGCGTCTTATGCCAGGCACGTTATTGCTTGGCGGGTTGTTCCTGATCTGGTCCGATATTTTGTCCAGAACGCTGATCACTAATGTGGAGTTGCCTATCGGTATCATTACATCGGTAATAGGTTCACCGCTATTTATTTATATGATTGTGAAAAAAGGCTACAATTTCGGAGGCTAAATAAATGGAATTGAGCGCGCAAGGAATGGGCGTCAGTATCGGCAAGAAAGAGATTGTGAGAAACGTCTCGATTCTGGTGAAGAAACGTCAGTTCGTAGGCCTGATCGGGCCAAATGGTTGCGGGAAATCAACGCTGCTCAAGAGCATTTACAAGAGTATCGTTCCCCAGAGCGGCACAGTCCATCTAGGCGACATGGATATTCTGAACACCACGGAGAAAAAGGTGTCCCGCCGCTTGGGTGTCGTGGGGCAATTCAATGAAATGAATTTTGATCTGAGTGTACACCAGATGGTGATGCTGGGACGCACCCCCCATAAGAAGCTGCTAGAGTCGGATAAACAAGAAGACTATGACATTGTGGAGGATGCGCTCGCCAGAACGAATCTGCTCCATTACAAGGATCGCAGTTATTTGTCCCTATCCGGCGGTGAGAAGCAGCGGGTGATCTTGGCCAGAACGATTGCCCAGCAGCCGCAATTCATGGTTCTGGACGAGCCCACGAATCACCTGGATATCCGCTATCAGCTAGAGATTCTATCCTGTGTCAAGGAACTGAATATCGGCGTGCTGGCCGCCCTGCACGACCTGGAGATGGCCGCGTATTACTGCGACTACATTTATGCCGTCAAGCAGGGGGAAATCTATGCCCACGGAACACCGGAGCAGGTATTGACGCCGGAGACCATCGAATCGTTGTATCAAGTCAAATGCCAAACCTACATTAATCCGGTCACACATGGACTGGGTTTTGCTTATGGCATCTAAAGAATATTTTAAGAACACTACGGAACATTTTAAGGGGGAGAAACTTCAATATGAAGAGAAAATCAGCGATGAAAAATAGATTTGTCATGGTGAGCGCTGCATTAACACTGGCTTTAGCGTTGAGTGCTTGTGGTAATACGGCTGAACCCACCGGAACACAACAATCGGAGACACCGGCCCCGGAGGCCAGTAAATATCCGATCACCATCCAGAACTTTGCCAAGGCCGAGGGGGGGACAGAGTGGGAACCGAAGGAGCAGGTATTCGACAAAGCTCCTGAACGCGTCATGGCGAACACAAGACCGGCAGCCGAGTTGCTGTTGCATCTGGGACTGGGCGACAAAATTGTTGGAGTCGGGGCCAACTTTGGAGCTCCTGACACGACGGTGGAAGAGGAATATAGCAAGCTGAACATTCTCGCGGATGAATATGTTGGCAAGGAAGTCACTTTGGGGACGAACCCGGATTTGGTCTACGGCCGGGGAGGACTGTTCGATAATGCTGATTGGGGCGTAGGAACGGTAGATTCCTTGAATGAGATCGGCGTCAAGACGTATGTATGGGAATCATCGGTAACCGGGGGAAGTTATGATTCAATATATAAGGATATCGAAAACCTCGGAAAAATATTCGATGTGGAGGACAAGGCTGCTGCTTTTGCCAAGCAATTGAAGGACCGTCAGGACGAGATTGCCTCCCGCTTGTCCAGTATTACAGAGCAGAAGACGTTTGCTTATTTGCATATGAGCGATCCGAATGAGGTTTATGTATATGCAGCCCAGAAGGAGACCTTCTTTAATGACTCGTTCAATATGGTCAAGCTGGATAATATCTTCAAGGATACCCCTGGAGAGGTCACCGTGGAAAGTCTCATCGATGCCGACCCTGACGTATTGATTATTCCGGACTGGACGGGCGATGACAGTATCGGCGCCCAGGTGCTCAAGGATGCGCTCTACAGTAATCCGAAGCTCTCTAGCATGAAAGCGATCAAGAATAAGCAGATTTTTGCGGTGGATTACAATTATATGTTCGGATACAGCTACAACACGATTGACGGGATGGAGAGGCTGGCCCGTGAGATGTACCCGGATTTGTTTAAATAAAAATACATGAGCTAGAGGGGCGGAAACGCCGAAAGGGGTTGTATATCCGTTGATCCGCAGATTTTTTGCCTATTACCAGCCCTACAAATGGTTGTTTCTCCTCGATTTTGGCTGTGCCATTATCGCTGGTTTGCTGGAACTCGCCTTTCCGATGGCAGTTAATATGTTCGTTGATGATTTTCTGCCAGGGGGGAAATGGGACATCGTCGTCTGGGCCTCAATCGGCCTGATCGTGCTGTATGCCTTAAGCGCCATACTAACTTATGTGGTTAACTATTGGGGCCATATGCTGGGAATTAATATCGAGACTGATATGCGCCATAAGCTGTTTGCCCATATTCAGAAGCTGTCATTCCGTTTCTTTGACAATACGAAGACGGGCCACCTGATCGGACGTCTGACCAATGATATGAACATGATCGGCGAGATGGCGCATCACGGACCGGAGGATTTGTTCATTGCAGTGATGACACTGGCGGGTTCCTTTGCATTAATGTTATCTATTAACTGGCAGCTCGCCTTACTGACCTTTGTTGTCGTTCCGGCCATTCTGTGGGTTGTCATCTATTTCAATCAGAAAATGACCAAGGCCATTCATCAGCTATTCAGCGATATCGGCGATTTCAATGCTCGCATCGAGGATAACGTCGGAGGTATCCGCGTAGTGAAGGCATTCTCGAATGAGGCTCATGAGGAAGCTCAGTTCGCTGTGAACAACAATCGGTTTCGCCTCACAAAGCTGGCTTCCTACAAGCTGATTGCCCGCAACGGTTCCATCAGCTATGTGATGATGCGGTTCGTGACGGTATTCGTTATGGTCTGTGGCACCTGGTTCGTGATTCAGGACCAGCTCTCCTACGGCGAATTCGTTGGCTTTCTCTTGTTGACCAACGTCTTCTTCCGTCCGATAGAGAAGATCAATGCCATTGTGGAGAGCTATCCACAAGGCTTTGCCGGATTTAAACGGTATACGGAATTGCTCGATACGGAACCGGATGTAGAGGATACCCCGGGTGCTGGGGAGATGAAGCCGTTCGAGCGGGAGATCCGTTATGAGCAGGTTACCTTCGGCTACGATGAAGATCAGAAGGTGCTGAACGGGGTGAGCCTGACCATTCGCAAGGGCGAAACGATTGCCTTCGTCGGGCCGTCCGGCGCCGGGAAGACAACACTGTGCAGTCTGCTGCCCCGATTCTATGAGGTGGAGAGCGGAGCGATTACCATTGATGGTGTAGATATTCGTCAGGTAACACAAGACTCGCTGCGCAGTCAGATCGGGATTGTACAGCAGGATGTATTTCTGTTCTCCGGGACCATTCGCGAGAACATCCTGTACGGCAAGCTTGGAGCTTCGGAGGAAGAGGTGTGGGAGGCCGCGAGGCGTGCACATCTGGATGAGTTCATCCGCACGCTGGAGCAAGGCATGGATACGGTAATCGGGGAACGGGGCGTGAAGCTGTCCGGAGGACAGAAGCAACGTCTTGCCATTGCCCGAATGTTCCTGAAGAATCCGCCCATTCTTATCCTTGATGAGGCGACTTCTGCGCTCGACACCGAGACGGAGCAGGCCATCCAGCAGTCGTTAATGGAGCTGTCTCAGGGCCGGACAACGCTGATCATTGCCCATCGTTTTGCGACGATCAAGGAGGCCGACCGGATTGTGGTCGTTACCGCCGAGGGCATTGCAGAGCAGGGAAGACATCAGGAGCTTGTGACGGCAGGCGGCGTCTACAGCCGTTTGCATCAGGCGCAATTTGGCAGCTAGACCGGGTTCGTTTTCTTTTGCTTACCGGTACAACTTCATTTCCTAACACCAAATAGACCCATTGGCTCACTCGAGTATTTATGCCAATGGGTCTATTTGAGCTAGGACAAAGGAATCCTTTTCTCATCCGATAGGGCTATAGAGTTGAATGTAAATCTATGGAAGACTTATACTGAATGAAATAAGACAAGAGATTGTGGAGGGATTACATGAGCGAGGATGTTGTAGTTGGTTGGGACGCGATCGAGGAGCAAATGAAGCGTCTATACGGGGAACAGGAGCCTAAGCATTACGGCACTTCACTTCCCTACCAGCTTGGAGGAAATGACCCGCTGGACGGTCTTAGCGCGTACAAAGCCACCCATCCGGTTCCGCATTGGCATATCGTCACTTTTGGCTTCTCTGAGCTGTATGCCAAGGAATCCGAGGATACGGCTTACAGCGGCTATGGATTTGAGCTTACCTTTCGTGTTGCCCGGGAAGAAGATGAGGAGCAGCCTCCGATGTGGGCGCTGAATCTGCTGCAAAATATGGGACGTTACGTCTTTAACAGCGGAAATATCTTTACGGACGGCGACTACATGGATGCCAATGGGCCTATCTGCCTGGGAGCGGACACGCTGTTGACGGCGTTGGCTTTCACAGAAGACCCTGAGCTACCGGCTATACATACTCCCCACGGCAGAGTGGAATTTCTGCAGATGATCGGTATTTCCGAGGATGAGCTTGAGGCGATGAAAACCTGGAGTACCACAGGTCTGCTGGAAGCGGGACAATCCGTCATTCCGGGGTATATCACCGACTTGTCGCGGGACTCCATGCTGCAAATTCCTGCTATTGCCGAGGCTGTAGAGCAAGGGATTGAGCGAGATGGCTCCAATACGGGATTCCTGTTTGTCGACCAACTGGCCTTTGAGCCTGGCAAGAAGAAGTTATTCGGCAAGACGCCAGCCAAGCTGACCCTGGGAGCCAAGCAGGCTGAGACAGTGGGCAAGCTGCTGCGGGGACGGCTGCTAAAGGGCAAGGACTTGACCCTGGCCAGCCGCGATTGCCAGATCATTCTGGAGTCTGCAGAAGCAACCTCTTACGAAAAGGGTGAGGAGATTGTCCAATTGTATCTGAGTCCGGAGATCTCCGCTGAGCTGTCCCAGAAGCTGCAAGCCAAAGAAGGTGCCATCGAGTTATCCTCTTATGACGGGTTGATTATTCAAATCGTGAAAACTTATATCAAGGATCAGGAAGGGAATGTGGTCTCGACCGTTGGCTAAGCCGTACAAGTAGCTGCCTTTTGTCGACTACAGGAATGGAATATCCGGTATTGCAGGAACGGAGGATGGGGATTGAGTTAGTGTAGTACTCCACGACCTCGAACTAATACATCACTCAAAAAAAGCGCGAAGGCCGCAGCCCTCGCGCTTAATCTTTTTAAGCCAATCTCATCTTGAAGTCCTCATAGCCAAATGCATGAATCACTTCACAATCACCGTTCTTGTCTTGGTAAACCAGGGCAGGCAGCGGCATGCCGTTAAAGGTGGTGTTCTTCACCATCGAGTAGATGGCCATGTCGCCGAACACCAGGCGGTCGCCTGGCTTCAGCGGCTGGTCGAACGAATAATCGCCGATGTTATCGCCCGAAAGACAGGTCGGTCCGCCTAGACGATAGGTGTACGCCTTCTCTCCCGGCTCGCCGGAGCCGAGCAGCGGCGGACGGTAAGGCATTTCTAGCACATCCGGCATATGGCAGGAGGCGGAGGCATCGACGATGGCGATGTCCATTCCATTTTGCATCGTATCCAGTACAGTGGTGATCAGGAATCCGGCGTTCAAGGCCACTGCTTCGCCCGGCTCCAGATAGACCTCCAGACCGTACTTCTCCTGCATACGCTTGATGCATTGCTCCAGCAGGGGAATATTATAGTCCTCACGGGTAATATGATGACCGCCGCCGAAGTTGATCCACTCCAGCTCCGAGAGCCAAGGACCGAATTTCTCTTCAATCGCATCGAGCGTTGTCGCGAGATCATCAGAATCCTGCTGGCACAGAGTATGGAAGTGGAAGCCGGAGACGCCTTCCATCAGCTCTGGACGGAATTGCCCGATCGTTACGCCGAACCGGGAGCCAATGGCACAAGGGTTGTAAATATCATGACCTACTTGAGTGGAGCATTCCGGATTGATGCGCAGACCGATTTTTTTGCCGGCCGCAAGCACCTTTTCCCGATACTTCTCCACCTGGGAGAATGAATTGAAGATAACATGGTCGCATAGCTCCACAATTTCATCCATCTGATCATCCCGGTAGGCAGGGGCAAACACATGATTCTCCTTGCCCATTTCCTCATGCCCCAGACGGGCCTCATACAAGCCGCTGGCAGCTGTACCGCTCAGGTATTTGCCGATCAGCGGGTAGGTGGTGTACATCGAGAACGCCTTCTGGGCCAATATGATCTTGGCCCCGGTGCGTTCCATGATACCGCCTAGAATCTTCAGGTTTTTTTCCAGTAGACTCTCGTCTACTACATAACATGGTGTAGGCAGGTCATCAAAGCGCATTTTATCTTACGAACTCCGTTTCCCGTGCAGTCTCGGAAGAGGGTTGGTCCTCCGGATAGGCATCCACCAGCTCCGGATCGAAGCTCTCCTGCCATGGCAATCCCCATTTATTCAACGCATCCATGAATGGATCCGGATCAAACTCTTCAATATTGTACACGCCCGGTTTGTTCCATTTCCCTGTCATCAGCATCATCGCACCGATCATGGCAGGGACACCGGTAGTATAAGCTACAGCCTGAGAGCCGACTTCCTTGAAGCAGGCCTCATGGTCGCACACATTGTATACGTAGTACATTTTATCCTTGCCGTCTTTCTTCCCCTTGAAGATGCAGCCGATATTCGTCTTGCCCTTGGTACGAGGACCGAGGGACGATGGATCAGGCAGCACAGCCTTCAGGAATTGCAGCGGAATGATCTGCTTGCCTTCGAATTCGATCGGCTCGATCGAGGTCATGCCGACATTCTCCAGGCATTTCAAGTGGGTAAGGTAGCTTTGACCAAAGGTCATGAAGAAGCGAATGCGCTTCAAGCCAGGAATGTTCTCTGCAAGGGACTCAAGCTCCTCATGGTACAGCAGGTACATATCTTTTTCTCCGACTTCCGGGAAGTTGTAGACGCGCTTGATTTCCATCGGCTTCGTCTCGATCCATTCCCCGTTCTCCCAGTATCTTCCGTTAGCCGATACTTCACGGATATTGATCTCAGGGTTGAAGTTGGTTGCAAACGGATAGCCATGATCGCCGGCATTGCAGTCCAGAATGTCGATATATTCAATCTCGTCAAAATAGTGCTTCAGCGCGTAAGCGGAGAAGACGCCGGTTACACCCGGATCGAAGCCGCTGCCCAGCAGGGCGGTAATTCCGGCTTGCTCGAAGCGCTCCCGGTATTCCCATTGCCATTTGTATTCAAATTTCGCCGTATCCTCCGGCTCATAGTTCGCGGTATCCATGTAGTTGGTCTTGGTTGCCAGGCAAGCGTCCATAATCGTCAGGTCCTGATAAGGAAGAGCCAGGTTCATCACGATGTCAGGCTTCACTTCGTTAATGAGCGCAATCAGCTCATCGACATTGTTAGCATCGACTTGAGCGGTCGTAATCTTGGTCTTGCCTCCGTCGAGCTTGGCCTTCAGGTCGTCACATTTGGACTTCGTCCGGCTGGCGATGCAGATTTCTTCAAATACTTCACTGTTCTGGACGCATTTATGAATGGCTACTGAAGCCACGCCGCCACATCCGATAATTAACGCTTTTCCCATTATTCATCATTCTCCTGTCCTGTAAGAGGATGTTCAAAAAGTCATCTTTCGTGACTTTTGAACTCGCACTTAAACTGAATTTTTTCGTTGTAAACGGCACAAAAAAAGCAAGTGAACAGACGCATCCCAGCGCACAGTCACTTGCTTGTGATATGATTTCAATATTAAGAAGGCTCTAATGACAGACGCAGGCCAGTCCTCGGCCGTCATCCGCCAGTCCATAAAATACTTAATCTCATGGAAAGTCCCTTAATATTCAAATATATCCCGTTGATCAGAGTCTATATAGCAAATAATCGCCTTTACCACTCTTATTGACCGTTTCACAAGTTGATGTGCAAATGCACTGGTTGTAAAGTAACCAACTTATAAAATTTGAGCTTTTAACTCAATCAATAAGGCAACTCGAGGGTTGCCAATCGGCATTTGACCCGGCTGTCCGTATGGCCTTAACTTACCCCAAAAGGGAAGTGGTCAAAAATTATCTGCTTGGAAAGACTCCTGAAATATACCGAATATTAGCTTTCCAAAATTAATGCTCTTTTATATTAGCAGGAACATGGTCAAACAGCAACAGGAAATTTTTAAAAAATTGAAATGAAGTAAAGGAGTTGTTTTATATCAAACAAGGTGTAGTGCTTCTGCTGTTTTTGTTGGGGTTGAGCGGCTGTGCAGGAGACAATGAAGAAGTATGGGAAATGAGCGAAGAGCATAAACTCAGAGTAATTGCCGGAGAACATGTAATTGCTTGTACCCCCTTAAATCAAGAACTGGATTCGATGGATGCCTTCAAAGCCTTCTTTGCAGATGAATCTTTGGCAGAAATCAAAAGTATAAAGACAACAGAGACAGCGCTCCTGAAATTTGAGGGAGATCAACCCATCGAGGTTACAGTTAAAGATATCTTGCTCAGTTCTGATGGGAATTATTTATATCCGGACAAGCTATCTCCTGAGACTTCCTTGACTAATAAAAATAATAGTTTCAGCTTTGTTCTTGGCAAGAACACAACATCTGCCCTAAATTCACAGTTTGAACCCGGTAAAATGAATTACAGAGGCTTCAAAATCGATGCAACGTGGGAATCAGGGGGAAAAACGTATATTTTTGCTATAAAAGAAAAGTAGAATGATCTTTCCGACTCCGGGCACACTGTTATGGACAGATCAATCACCATATAGAGGAGCGCATGCAAGATGACAACGCGTAAGCAAAAAGACAAGGACAGCAGGGAAGAGTATTTTCTGGACATTGACCGTATGATCAACGAAGGACTCGGAGGCGGAAATGTAACCCGGGACAACGGGCTGATTGAGGAGACCACAACCGATACGATGACATATCCGGAGTCGATATTAGATGAACGCACTTAAACTAAATTTTTTTCGTTGTAAACGGCAAAAAAAAAAGCAAGTGAACAGATGCATCCCAGCGCACAGTCACTTGCTTGTGATATGATTTCAACTCGAGGGTTGCCAATCGGCACGATCACTGTACCGGAACATCTAGCTTATCGCGGAAGGTCTGGATCTGTGCTTCATTGATCTGCTGCTGGCTATAGGCTACCGAGGTGCCGAGTACAAATACGTTAGCCCCGTATTCGCGGCAGAGCCGGGCACTGTCCAGACCGATATTGCCGTCGACCATTATGTCCTTGTCCGGACCGATTAGCTCGCGGATTTCCTTGATCTTCAGCGCCGTATGCTCCAGGAACTTCTGCCCGGCAAAGCCAGGCTCTACAGTCATAACCAGGACGTAATCCACGTACTGATGCAAATGCTGCAAGAAGTCGATAGAGCCGTGCGGATTGATAGCTATCCCGGCCTGCTTGCCGCTCTCGCGGATTTGACGCAAATAACGGATCGGCGTATGGGTTGCCTCGATATGGAAGCAGACATGGCTGCATCCCGTATCAAGCACCAACGGAATCGCCATATCCAGATTACTGACCATCAGGTGGGCATCCACCGGAACAGACGAGTTCTCGGCCAGCATCCGCAGTTGGTCGAAGCCCAGCGTGATGTTATGCACGAAGTTGCCGTCCATAATATCGGCATGAATAAAGTTCGCCCGAATGTGCGCCGCATCCTCCAGTGCTCCCTTCAGGTTAAGCTGATCCGCGCACATAATGGATAACGATAGTTTGTTTGTCACTTGACGTAACCCCCTTCACAAGCCTTGGTGAACATCTCATCCGCCTCTGCTCCCGTTGGCAGCGAAGTAGCCGCACCCGAACGGGTCACCGCAATGGCCGCTGCTACGTTGGCATAATAAATGGCCTGGTCCAGCGGCATCTTCCGGGCCATACCTAACGTCAATGCGCCCATGAAGCAATCTCCTGCCGCCGTGGTATCGACCACTTGTCCCGCCTCGCGGTAGGTAGGGAAGTTCCGGATATCCTGACCATCATACAGCATAGCGCCATGCTCTCCACGCTTGAGCAGCACCCGCTTACTGCCCGTTGCCTCATACAAGTAGCGGCAAGCCTCGCGCGCCGCTGCTTCCGTATCTACGGCAAAGCCCGTCCACTGAGCCGCCTCCGTCTCATTCGGGCTGAACACGTCCACATCCCGAAATTCACTAAGCTCGATCCCACGCACAGGTCCTGCGTCCACAATGATGACCTTTTCCTGCTTCCGGCCGTGATATAGCAGTTGCTCAATTAAGGAAAGGCTGCACTCCAGCTCCAGGGATAAAAATGAGAAAGACGGCAATTGATCCACGATCTCGTTAATATCCGTCTTGGTAAAGGCATTGTTCGCGCCCAAATAAGACAAAATCGTATTCTTGCCGCTGGGTTCAACCATGATATAAGCGGTTCCCGTACCGACATGCTCATCCCGCTTCACCAGCCGGGTTCCGATTCCTTCAGCCTGTAGCTTGCTAAATACAAGGTCCCCGCTGCTATCCTGTCCCAGCTTGCAGCAGAACTGCACGTCCAGTCCCAGCCGCTGCAAGGCAATGGCCCGGTTAGAGCCCTTGCCGCCAAGTCCGGTGCGCTGCCCGGCCGCCACCAACGATTCGCCTTGATGTGGCGTGCGTGGAACCTGGAGCACGACATCGATGTTGGCACTTCCAGCCACCAGCACTTGATCCCGGGATGACATTAGAGCTGCTCCAGCTCATCCACAGCCTGGATGAAGGACTGCGCTTGCTCCTGCACCAACCGTTGATAGGCGCCGTGCACATTGGTGGCGCTGACGACGAAGCTGTCCAGCTTGCTGTAGCCTTCATTTAAACACTCGAAGATGCCGTCATTCACGAAGCTGTCCGCCACATCCTTCAAGGCTTGAGCCGCGAGCTTACCATCCTTCTGAGCCAGACACCAGATCACCCAGCCGCTGGCCGTCGCCCAATAAGCTCCATTCTGATATTCCTCATGCGGGACATCGATGAGCAGGCGCTCCCAGTATTCCCCTTGCAGCAGATGACGAATTTGGCCCTTGTAGGCATAGGCCTCATAGTTATCATGCAGGAAGGTCAGTAGATCCTCACGGATGTCACCCGCCGGGAAGCCAATGTATAGCAAATACGCGATGCCCCAGATGTCCAGTTGCTTGCACTCTCCGGTAGCCGCGTAGAAGCCCTTGCGGGACGGATCGTAGAGCTTGAAGATGCTCCGTTCAATCGCGGCTGCCTGCTCACGATATGACTTTGCTACAGCCGATTGCCCGTACTTCTCGTGCAATTCCTGCAGGAAGCGGCAGGCCCGCCAGAAGAGGAGCGATTCCATGAACAGCTCGCCCGTCTTGCCGATGGTATCGGTAAATCCATATGGAGAATGCGGCTTGGCCGGATCATTGTAGACTAGTCCTTCCATACTAAGCGGAATCAGCGACATGCCTTGATCGAGAGCCCCAGCCCACTTGCCGAATAGCTGGCGAGCTTCCGCTTCGTCCAGAGACTGGAGATAGAAATATACGACATAAGCCAGGAACGGTGTATTATCCAGATTGGCTTCCCCCACCGGCTTCTCTACCACGCCTGCGGCATACACGCCTAATCCGTCGGCATAAATACGGTCAGGCAACCAGCCGTCCTCGCGACGCCCCCCTATAACGAAGTCAACCGCAGCCCGGATATCCTCCGGCTGGAGGAACTCGGAAGCGTATTCAACCATATAAGCAAAATCGCGTACCCACAGCGCATCATAACTAGCAATCCCGTCAGGGGTAAATAATTTCGTACCATCATGAGCCACCTTGATACAGCCTTGAATTAATTGATCGGATTTTTGCGCAAGCAATTGCGCCAGTTTGTGATTACTCATCTTGTCACCGTCCTAATGATAGCGTTTTAGGCCTTACGAGAGTCATTTTAACATAAACAAAATAGTTTTCAATAACACATTTAAAAAACACTTTAGTAAAATGTGTTTACAAAACTTTTTGTTCTTGCTATACTTGCATCATCAAGCCCGATCAAACACAATGCCGCCGCAAGAAATGAACAAATGAAAGCGTACCTAAAAGCGAAAAATAATGCCTGCTCTATAAGAAGAAGGTAGATTTGCTTATAATTAAGAGGGCGTATTATTTTTGCAAAGGGTGAAAAGGATTGGGAAAGAATAATTCCAAAATTTTAAAAGAGGCTAACAAGTATTTGGTATTGCAATGCATATCCAGCTACCAGCCAATCACCGTTGAGGATATTGTGAAGAAGACGAATTTGAGCCGGCCTACGGTCATTAATTCGGTCAAGGAATTAACCGACGACCATATCATTATCAAGGGCGGACTAGCCGAGTCCACCGGGGGCAGAGCAGCAGCATTGCTCGCTATTAATTCAGATGCATACTACGGCATCGGAGTTGACTTTGAGTTCCCGCAGGTGCGGATTGCAATGGCCAACTCCAACGGCGAGATTCTGGCCTCGCGCCACTATGATTATCCGCTCGATAGCTCGGTGCAATACATCACCGATCGTCTGTCCGATGAAATTGCCCGGTTGATTGAGGAATCCGGTGTAAATCGGCTGAAGATCGAAGGCATTGGCATCGGTATGTCCGGTGTGGTCGACAAGAATAACGGCTTGTCCATCTTCATCGAACGGATTAACGATTGGCATAACGTGGACATCAAGTCCATTCTGGAAGATCGTCTTGATCTACCGGTTTATGTGCGCAACGATGTTCACTTGATGGGGCTGGTCGAACAGCGCTTCTATCTATCCGCCGAGAATCAAGACTTCATCTATATTGGGCTGCGCTCTGGCGTAGGTAGTGCGATCTTTATGAAGAACGGGATCTATGGCGGGGAGAATGGCAACGCAGGCTTCATCGGTCAAATGATTCTGGATGTCAGCGGACCGGAAGGGCTTGGCGGTCCCAAGGGTAGCTTGAACGTATTTGCCAGCGAACTTAATCTGATTCGTCGTTACCGTGAGGGAAGCGGAAATACCGCTTCGGCTAAGCAGCTTCCACTACGGATGGAGAATCTGGTTCAACTTGCGCAAGAAGGAGATGAACTGGCCTCCTCCCTGCTGCAAGAAGCAGGTCATTACCTGGGACTTGCCCTGGTGAATCTGGCACGCATTTTTGAAATTCCTAATTTTGTGATTGGCGGCTGCCCGAACCTGGAGGGTTCGATCTTGCTTAAGTCCTTGCAAGAAACGGCCAGCGATTTATTGAAGGAACACTTTAATCGGCTAAGCATCGTGCCTGGTCAATTACTGGAATACGAGTATGCGTTAGGCGGCTGTTATTTGGTGTTTGATCATATCTTTCATAAACCAAGATTAAAGCTTCAAATATAACAATGCGTTGTATTTGAAGCTGACCTAAAGACAGCAAGGAGACAACAGTGATGGATAACAGAATTCGGATCGGTATCAGACCGGTCGTTGACGCCCGTATCGGCAACGTCAGGGAAGCGCTTGAACCGCAAACGCTCTCAATGGCTCAAGCGGTGGCCCGGTTGCTGAGCGAGCAGCTTCATTACAGCGACGGTGCAGCCGTAGAGTGCGTGATCGCATCTACATGTATCAGCAGTATCAAGGAGGCTCGGCAAGCGGACGAGCAATTCCGGCTCGAAAATGTAGGCGTTACCATCTCCGTAACCCCCGCTTGGGCCTATGGCAGTGAAACCATCGACATGGACCCGCATCGCCCGAAGGCGATCTGGGGCTTTAACGGCTCCGAGCGTTCCGGTGCAGTCTATCTGGCTGCAGCACTCGCCGCACATAACCAGAAGGGCCTGCCCGCCTTCGGCATTTACGGCAGTCATGTGCAAGACAAGGATGATGACAGCATTCCCGAAGATGTACAAGCCAAGCTGCTGCAATTCGCCCGGTCAGCCATGGCCGTCGCTCAAATGCGCGGCAAATCTTATCTGGCCATTGGCTCCGTCAGCATGGGTATTGCCGGATCCATCGTCAATGAATCCTTCTTCCAGCAGTACCTGGGCATGCGCAATGAATACGTTGATATGAGCGAGATCAACCGCCGGATTCAATTGGGGATTTTCGATCAGGAGGAATTCGAGCGCGCACTGGCCTGGACCCGCCAGCATTGCCTGGAAGGCACCGATTACAACGAAGAAGCGACCCAATTCTCCCGCGAACGCAAGGATGAGGTATGGGCGTTCGTCGTGAAGATGACCTTGATTATGCGGGATCTGATGGCAGGCAATCCGAAGCTGGCGGAAGCGGGCTTCACGGAAGAAGCGCTGGGACATGAAGCCATTGCTGCAGGATTTCAAGGGCAACGCCACTGGAACGATTACCTGCCCAATGGCGACTTCTCCGAAGCGATCCTGAACAGCTCGTTCGACTGGAACGGCCGACGTGCTCCTTATGTGATGGCTACCGAGAATGACAGCCTGAACGGAGCCTCGATGCTGCTGGGGAATCTATTGACCCATACCGCGCAGGCCTTCGTGGATGTCCGGACCTATTGGAGCCCTGAAGCTGTGAAGCGGGTCGCCGGATATGATCTTGAAGGCTTGGCAGCCGGTGGCGTCATTCATCTGAAGAACTCCGGCTCGGTTGCGCTGGATAGCTCCGGTGAACAACAAATCAATGGCCAGCCGGCTATGAAGCCACACTGGGACATCACCCAGGACGAAGTGGACCGCAGCTTGCAAGCCACTACCTGGCATGCTGCCCATCAAGGATATTTCCGAGGCGGCGGATTTTCCAGCCGTGTACTAACCAAGGGTGGCATGCCGATTACCTTCTACCGGATCAACCTGGTCGCTGGATTAGGTCCGGTGCTGCAAATTGCCGAAGGTCATACTGTAGACCTGCCGGATCATGTGCACGAGCTGCTGGATGAGCGTACCGACCCATCCTGGCCAACCGCCTGGTTCGTCCCTAATCTTACAGGAAGCGGAGCTTTCCGCAATGTCTATGCCGTCATGGATAACTGGGGCGCTAATCATGGCGTATTCAGCTATGGGCATATCGGCAGCGACCTGATTACCCTCGCCGCCATGTTGCGGATTCCCGTCAACATGCACAATGTGCCGGAAGAGCGGTTGTTCAGACCAAGCTACTGGAAGGCCTTTGGTCTGGAGAACAGCTCAATGGGCATGGACTATCGCGCCTGCTCACAGTTAGGGCCTTTGTACAAGTAACAATGGTGTAATTTGCGGGACTGCGTATCGGCCGAGCGCGGCCCGCAACTCACATACATGCTTTTATGCTTTGCATACAAAAGGGAGGAATTGCATCATGAAAAAATGGTTATTTGCACTCGTTGTAGTTATGATGAGTGTCACAGTACTGACTGCATGCGGGGGCAACAACAATGCGCAATCGGGCAATACCAACAATCAAGGTACAGACAGCACAGAGAAAATTAAGCTGGAATTTCTGTCTTTGAAGCAAGAGCAAGCAAGCCAAGCAGCGTTTAAAGAGATTATTAAGCGTTTTGAAAGCGCTAATACTAATATCACTGTTGATCTTCAAAGTATGAATGCGGATCAGCTAAAGACGACGCTGCGGGCCAGAGCTGCTTCTGACGAAATGCCGGACCTGGTGACCTGGATGAAAGAGATTGACCCGGAATATTTGCTCGACCTGAAGGGCGAAAGCTACCTTAGCAATCTTAATGCAGAGAGCATCGAAGCTGCTAATGCCCTTTACAATGATGAAGTCTATGCGATGCCAATTGATAATGGATACATTGGTTTCTACTACAACAAGACTGTTCTTGCGGACAACAATCTGGAGGTTCCAACCACGCTGACTGAGATGAAGCAAGTGGCTGAGGCATTGAAGGCCAAGGGGATTCCTGCCTTTGCTACAGGCTCCAAAGACCTGTCCGTAGCTTATATGCCGCTGATCGCCCTGTTCTCTGAGACGGTCTTTGGCCGCAATGTGAATTGGTCTGCGGAGCGCGACGCCGGGGACGTAAGCATTGCCACGGACGAGAGCTGGAAACTGGCATTTGATCTGCATAAGGATTATGTATATGGATACAGTGACACCAACGCTTCCTTCAACATTGGCTACGATGATGCCAACGCTATGCTGGCACAAGGAAAAGCCGCCTTCTACGGCAATGGATCATGGGCGCTGGAGCCGATCCGTCAAGTGGGACCTGATGCGGATATTGGTCTGATGGCCTTCCCCATTTCGGATAATCCTGAAGAATCCAAGCTGCTGGTATTTCCGGACACTTCATTGTCTATCATGAAGGATAGCAAAAATGCGGATGCCGCCAAGAAATTCCTTGAGTTTGTTGCTTCACAGGAAGCTGGCGAAATCTGGTCAGAGAATGCAAAAGTATCCTCCACTGTCAATGGCGTCAACGTGGATTATGATCCGATTGCTGCTGATATCAACCAATACATCTCCAGCGGTCAGTTCACTCCATATGGGGACCGTGTACTACGTTCCGTATTTACGGACAAGCTGTGGGAGGATTTCTCCAAGTACATGCTGGATAGAACGGACTGGGATACATTAGCCAAGGATTTGGATGCTGCATGGGACAGAGCCAAGGAAGTTGAGGCTTCCGGACAATAATACAACGACAATGCCATGTTTGCGCGGATGCCTTCCGGGGGACGAGCTCCATTCTGTTCCTCTCCCGGGGCATTCAGCTTTAAGCCACGCACAAATGACTCCCAGTGGCAAAAGGAATGATATTGATGAAGCCTAAAGGCCAAAATATGTTTTACTTTCTCATATTGCTGCCCGCCTTGTTGCTGTTTACTGTTTTTTTCATCATCCCCGTAGTGCAAAGTCTTTCCTTGTCCTTCACGGACGCTTACGGAATGAGACCGAATTATAAGTTTATTGGTTTAGAGAATTATATCACCGCCTTCAAGGATAGAAGCTTTATAGATACGATTAGTGCGACGTTGAAATTTACGATCACTGCTGTTGTACTCGGAAACGTGATTTCCCTGATCCTGGCTTTGCTGCTGGATACCAAAATCCGCGCCAAAAGCTTTCTGCGCTCTATCTTCTTCATCCCAAACGTGATGAGCTTGCTGGTCGTAGGTTATGTATGGTCTTTCGTATATAGCAATGCTTTGCCAGACCTGTTTGAAGCACTGCATTTGCCCGCCTCCTGGCAGGCCTCGATTCTGGGCAATCCTGATATTGTTATTTATGCGCTGGCCGTTACGGCGGTATGGAACGTAGCCGGTTATTACATGATCATTTATCTGGCAGCGCTGCAAGGCATATCCGATGATCTGATGGAAGCTGCTAAAATCGACGGAGCTCGTACCAAGGACATTTTGTTCAAAATTAAGCTGCCGCTCATCTCGCCGATCATTGTGATGTGTTTGATTCTGTCAACCGCAGCTCATATTAAAATCTTCGAATTGCCGTTCACCATGACCTCCGGTGGTCCGGCGGGCTCTTCGATGACTATGGTGCTGAAAATATACAATACGGCCTTTAGTGCCAACCAAACCGGGCTTGCAACAGCGCAATCGACGATCTTCTTCCTTCTGATTGCCGGTATTACTTTAATTCTGACCAGACTGATGAAATCCCGGGAGGAGAAATTATGATGAAAACTGCCGGTGAAAGTAAGAAAAAAGGATGGCGTCAAGCAGGATTGTACACGATTGTATGGCTTCTCGCGATCCTATTCTTCGCTCCTATCGTGATTGTAATCCTGAATTCATTCAAGACCAAGCCGGAGATTATGGTGTCCACCATCGGATTGCCGGAGAAGTTTAATTTAGATAATTACGTGACGATCTTTACCAACAATGACTTTCTTTCCTCTCTATGGTTCAGTGTTATCGTAGTCGTCGCGACCACAACGCTTACCGTTCTAGTCTCGGCGTTGGCGGGATACGCACTGGCCCGTTGGAAGAGCAAGTTCTCCAGCGCCATCATGCTTATCTTCATGACCACCTTGTTTGTGCCCTTCCAGGTCTACATGGTGGCCCTGATCGTTATTGCCCGTCAACTCTCTCTCACTGGCTCTCCCGTTGGGTTAGTCCTGATCTACATTGCCCTTGGCATGCCCGTACCGATCTTCCTGTATCGGAGCTATGCCGCAACCATGTCCAAGGAGATAGAGGAAGCTGCCGCCATCGACGGATGCAGTCGCATTCAGATGTTCTTCCGAGTTGTATTTCCGCTGATGAAGCCAATTACCGCGACCGCAGCTGTATTGAATGCGCTATGGGCCTGGGGTGAATTTTTGGTGGCATTCCTCGTCTACGGTAATCACAAGCCAATGACCATTCCGCTATCCCAGCAATACTTTTATGGCAGCTATAATCAGCAATGGAACTTGATTATGGCCGGATTTGTGATATCGACCATCCCGATTGTTATTTTCTATATCCTGATGCAGAAGCATATTGTTAAGGGCATCGCCGCGGGTGCCGTGAAGGGGTAACAAGCACATAGAGAAAAGATTAAAGGAGAGAAACACGGATGTTCAACGCTATTTCGCGCCAGGTGGAGAAAACAGTAGCTGACCTGCAGCAAATTAAACCGGAATTGGCCGAGTTATTCAAAAATGGCTATAGCAACACACTGGATACAACCGTAGAACGGATGGAGGATGGAACAACCTTCGTCATTACCGGCGATATCCCGGCCATGTGGCTGAGGGATTCATCGGCCCAGGTAAGACCTTATATCCGCTTGGCTCACGAGGACCAAGAACTGGCGGAGATGATTCGGGGCTTGATCTGGCGTCAGGCCCGCTGCCTGCTGCTGGACCCTTACGCTAATGCCTTCAACCGGGAGGGCAATGGGCATGGACACCAGCAGGACCGTACCGAGATGGGGACATGGATCTGGGAACGCAAATTCGAGCTGGATTCGCTCTGTTACCCGGTGCAACTGCTTCAGGATTATATTGAAGCTACTGGCGATACCAGCGTGTTCACCGAGGAAGTTCATGCGATGCTGAATGTTATCGTGCGGACGATGCAGACCGAGCAAAACCACGATGAGCGCTCTTCTTACAGCTTTGAGCGCGATGATATTACCTTGCCATCGGATACACTGCCTTTGGCAGGCCGAGGCACAAGAACGAATGTGACAGGCATGGTGTGGTCGGGATTCCGTCCCAGCGACGATGCCTGCAAGTTCGGCTACCTGATTCCTGCCAACATGTTCGCGGTGGTCATTCTGCGTCATTTGGCCAGCTTCGCCGAGTCCTACTATGCCGATGCCAAGCTGGCTGAACGCGCGCGCAAGCTGGAAGCGGAGATCAGCTTCGGGATCGAAACGTACGGAACGGTGGAGCACCCGCGCCATGGCACGATCTATGCCTATGAAACCGATGGCTACGGCAATTATAATTTGATGGATGATGCCAACGTACCAAGCCTGCTGTCCATGCCTTATCTCGGCTATTGCAGCTATGACGACCCTAAATACCTACGTACGCGGCAATTTGTACTTAGCGTGGACAATCCGTACTACTACAAGGGACGTCATGCCGCAGGGGTAGGTAGCCCGCATACGCCGGAGGGTTACGTTTGGCATATTGGACTCATTATGCAAGGCCTGACCTCCACCGACAAGCAGGAGCAGCTCGACTTGCTGGACCAACTGCTGGCCACCACTGCCGGAACAGGTCTCATGCACGAGAGCTTCCATCCGGATCATCCCGACCAGTTCACACGCGAATGGTTCGGTTGGGCCAACAGCCTGGTGGGACAATTCATTTTGCAGTGGCTGGAGCCTGATGTGGAACACGGAAAGAAGTCTAAATAGCAGCTCAGAGACTTACCCTAAAATGAACATAAATTTTGTGAAGATGACCCAGTATCGATTCGGTGCTGGGTTTGTTGCAGTTCGGCCAGGGAATCTACTCGAACTTTTGCTATTCCATTAATGAAGGGGTAACCTATTCATAGAAAAGGAGGCTGAAAAAGATGAATCAACATGTTCCGGAAATTACATTGAACGATGGCTTGAAGGTGCCCGCCATTGGCCTTGGCACTTATTCCTTGAAGGGCGCCGACGGTGTAAAGGCAATTGCAGGAGCAATTGATCTGGGCTATCGGCTGATCGATACCGCGTTTAATTACGAGAATGAAGGAGCTGTCGGTGAGGCCGTGAAGCGAAGCTCCGTTCCTCGTGAGAAGCTGCTGATCTGCTCCAAGCTGCCGGGACGCCGTCATGCTTATCAAGAGGCGCTTGTCACGATTGAAGAATCGCTGTATCGTGCCGGGCTGGATTATTATGACCTGTATCTGATTCATTGGCCGAACCCGAAGCAGGACCTTTATGTTGAAGCATGGCAGGCTATGATCGAAGCGAGAAAGCGGGGATATATCCGCTCCATCGGCGTCAGCAACTTCTTGCCTGAGTATAATGCACGGCTGGTGCGGGAGACAGGGGTTGCGCCCAGCCTGAATCAGATCGAACTGCATCCTTATTTTGACCAGGCTGATCAACGTCAGAAGGATACGGAATACGGCATCATCCCGGAATCCTGGAGTCCGCTTGGCCGCGGTCACCATATGCTGCAGGATGACCGGATCGCTCGGATCGCGGCAGCCCATGGGAAGACGCCAAGCCAGGTGATTCTCCGCTGGCATACTCAGCTCGGGTCGATTCCGATTCCGAAGGCAGGCTCCCTGCAGCATCAGAAGGAAAATCTGGAGCTGTTTGATTTTGAACTGTCAGAAGCGGAAATGAACGTGATCCGCAGCTTCGGCGATGGAGACGGAAGCGGACGCTTGTGGGGGCAAGACCCGGCTGAGTATGAGGAGTTTTGATGATGTAACAAGATGTTGTTCTATAACAAGATGTCGTGTTCCACAACCCGAAGGATCATAGCTGGATGCGACAAACATGAAAACGGGGCAGACCGGAAGCTAGTGTTCACGAGCTTCCGGTCCGCCCCTTTTGTATGAAGGCACGCGCGCTTAGCCTTGGACGCGCGCGCTCGGAGTGTCGTGATCCAACCGCGAATGGCGAGTCAGCTCGGCGTAATACCCATCCTGTTGAAGCAATTGCTCATGAGAGCCTGCTTCCACAATCCGTCCGCTATCGATGACGATAATCCGGTCCGCATGCTGTACAGTAGACAGCCGGTGGGCAATAACCAGGGTGGTTCTGCCGGCAGCTACGACGCTTAACGCATGCTGGATCAGTTGCTCCGTCTGAGAATCGAGATTGGCGGTTGCCTCATCCAAAATGAGGATTTTCGGACGGAAAACCAGGATCCGGGCGAAGGAGATCAACTGGCGTTCTCCGGCGGAAAGCCCGCTTCCGCGATTGGACAGCTTCGTATCATAGCCGCGTCCCAGCCGCTTGATCATCGGATGCGCGCCGACCTGGCGGCAGGCCTTGATAACCTCCTCGCGGGTAATATGCTCCTGGAAGAGACGGACATTGTCCACGATCGTACCAGAGAACAGGTAAGGCTCCTGCTGGACCAATCCCACGATTCGGTGCAGATCGTGCTGAGGCAGCTGCCGAATATCGGTGCCGTCGATCTCCACGCTTCCGCGATCAACATCATAGAAACGGGCTAACAGGTTCACGAGAGAGCTTTTCCCGGCCCCTGTGGTGCCGACAATGCCGATGAATTCCCCCTCTTGGATATGCAGATTCAGACCATGAAGCACCTCCTGCCCGTCTACATAGGAGAATCGAACCTGCTTGAAGTCTACCCGGCCGCGTACAGCGGCAGGAGCAAGCGTCTTCTTCTCTTCCGGTGAAGGCTCCTTAACCTCCGGTTGGGCAGAGAAGATGCGCCACAGCCGATCCATGGACACTGTGGTGGATTGAAGGGTATTCCACTGTTGAGTAATCTGGTTGATCGGTTGAAAGAACTGACGAATATAACTGGTGAATGCATACAGTACGCCGAATTCGATTTGTTGGTCGAGCACGGCAAACCCGCCGAGCCAGACGACAAATGCAACGGCCAGATTGCCGAGGACATCAAAGGAGCGGTTAAAGAGCACCGATGCCCGGACCTCCCGGAGATTCGCCTTCAAGTAGGAGGTGTTCCGGCTCGTAAAACGGTCTTCCTGCTCTTGCTCCTGATGGAAGGACTGAATCAGGCTCATACCGGATAAATTCTCCGCGGTAAAGGCAATGAGCCGGGAGAGCAGCGTGCGGGCCTGCTGGTAGCAGGATCGCAGATGCTTCCGGAAAGCCACCGCGATACCCGTAATGATCGGGAACAGGATCAGGCAATACAGGGCAAGCCGCACATCCAGCGCAAACATAAAGACGATAACAAGAATGAGGGAGAGTCCGTCCCGGACGAGACTGAACAGAACCTGGGTGAAGAACTGATTGATCGTCTCAGTATCACTGGACTCATTCGTGACAAGCCCTCCCATGGAGTTCCGGTCGAAGAAGGACATGGACTGTCCGGTGATATGCTTGAACAGGTCTTTCCGCAGGAGAGCCACAATGCTCTGGCCAACGCGCTGCAGCAGGTTCGCTTGAACATAGGAGAACACACCGCTAAGCGCTTCGAGAAGCAGATATCCCACCGCCAGCCCGATCAGAATTTTAGACCCGTACGCACCGAAGAGCACCTTTTCATCAATCGCGTATTTGATCAGGAACGGCTGGAGCAGGTCCGCCGAAATGGCTAGGAATGCACAGATGAAAACCCCTAGAAAGGATTTGCGGTGAGGCTTGGCATATGAAAATAAGGCCTTGAAGGCTTGACGGCGTTCCTCCGGAGAGACGGTGTGCTTGTTATCCTCGCGCTGCTTGGGTTCAGCCGGCATGGTTACCCTCTCCTTCCTGAATCTTATGCAGGGAAGCATACAGACCCTGGAGGCGAAGCAGTTCCTTGTGAGTTCCCTGCTCGGACAGCTTGCCGTCCTCCAGCACAAGGATATGATCGGCGTGCTTAACGGCACTGATCCGATGGGCAATAATAATCGTTGTCTTTCCTTGTCTGGACTTCCGTAGATTAGCCAGAATCTTTGTCTCCGTTACGGCATCCACGGCGCTCACGCTGTCGTCCAGCAGCAGGATCGGCGCCGATTTGATAAGCCCCCGGGCCAGACTGGTTCTCTGGCGCTGCCCGCCGGAGAGGGTAAGCCCCCGTTCGCCAAGCTTCGTATCGAATTGATCGGAGAACCCGGCGATACTTTCGTGCAGCTCCGCCAGCCTTGAAGCCTCCTCGACCTCATGCAGCTCTGCGTCCCGGTTGAAAAAAGCGATATTATCGCGGATGGTGGTGCTGAACAGGAAGCCATCCTGGGGAACATACGCAATCTGCGTGCGCAGACTGCTGAGAGACAGATCCCGAATATCCCGGCCTCCGATATAGATGGTTCCGCGAGGTGCATCATATAGACGCAGCAACAGCTTAACCAGGGTCGTCTTGCCGCTCCCGGTGCGTCCCACAATTCCCAGGGTCTCGCCGGGCTTGATCGAGAAGCTGATATCATCCAGACTCGCTTCCCCGGCATCAGGATAGGCGAAGGTCAAATGGTGTATATCGATGCCAAGGTGCTGCTCGGACGGCGGGAGAGTATCATTACCCTCCTTAATTTCCGGCTCTACCGCGAGCAGTCGATTTAATCTGTCCAGGGATGCCCGGGAGCGCTGCATGGTATTAATGACGTTCCCGATGAGTCGCAGCGGATTCATAATCATGCGAAGGTACAAGGTTAAGGCCACGAAGAGACCCAGCGACAACTGCCCGCGGGTGACCAGAAGTCCGCCGTAAGCGATTGCAACAGCCATCGAGACAGCCCCTGTAAAGGGAAGAATCGCCTGGAACATGGAGGTGATCTTAACCAGGGAGAGCTGACGCTGCAGGATGTGATCCACAGAAGCCCCGAAGCGGTCGCGAGCTATATTTTCCGCAGCGAAGCTCTTGGTCACTTTTACGCCTTCAAATTGTTCCTCAGCTGATTCTGTCATCGAAGCCAATGCCTCCTGAACCCGGCGGGAACGGTCGCGGATTTTCGGTCCGAAGCCGATGACCAGAAAGGGGATCGCGAGCAGCGGCAGCACACAGACCAGAATGAGCAGTGCCGGAATATCACTCGCAGCCATCATGACAATGACGGAGATGATCAGCACGGATGCATTGGTCATCTGATTCAGCCCGTTGGCAATCGACTCCCGCACGCCGGTCACGTCGTTCATGACATAGCTGAGCAGCTTGCCAATTCCGTTTCGGGAGTAGTAAGACTCGCTTAATTGAGTAAAATGATGGAAGAGCTCTTGTCTTGCCCGGAACTCGAAGATTCGCCCCAAGCGGTGATTGATATACTGTCCAATGCCGAAGCATAGTCCGTATACAATCGCGATCGCGACCAGAAGTATCGCATAATACCCAACATCGGGTCGGGTCAGCTCCCCGCTTTGCAGATGGTCGGTGAAATCACCCAACACCTTCGGGAAGTAGGCAAACGTAACATTTGCGGCAATCAGAGATAACACCGCAGCCAGATAGAACAAGAAATGGGCCTTCATGTGATTCAACAGTAATGTTTTTCCACGCACAGACACCTGTCCTCTCCTTATATAGTGCATCGTGATCAAAAGATGACTTTTTGCTTCGGCCAACATCGGTCATGTATAAGTATACCATGGGAGGAAAAGGCAGGCTGCGGTCTATCACGTTACTATTCAGGGAAAATGCCTCAAATTTGTGCAAGAAAAAGAGAGAAGATTGATAGCCAAGAATTATAATATAGTCAATACTATAGCCCATACATCTGATGTGAAGCAGTGAATGGAGGATGGAAATGTTGATGAAGCACGCTCGGATCGGTGTGATCCTGGCTCAAATCGGAACACCCTCGGCTCCCGAAGCCCGCTCGGTGCGTCCGTATTTGCGGCGGTTTCTCTCCGATCGGAGGATCGTAGACACGCATCCTTTACTGTGGCAGCCCGTGCTAAGAGGAATTATTTTGCGTACACGCCCCAAGAAATCAGCAAGCCTGTACCGCCAAATCTGGACTGAAGAAGGCTCGCCTTTATGGGTCTATTCGCTCCGGCAGCAAACCGCGTTGCAGGACAAGCTGGGATCGGACTATCAGGTCGAATTAGGCCTTGCATATAGTGATCACAGTATTGAGAAGGCTATAGAGTCATTGGAGAAATCAGGAATCAGCCGTATTCTGATCGTGCCGATGTTCCCGCAATACTCCTCAACAACGACGGCGTCGGTGTATGACCAGACCTGCTTTGCGGCACTGGGACGCAAGAGCTTTGGCGGGAAAGCAGCCAAGCGCTTTATTCCCGCGCTGCGCTTTGTCGAGCCTTATTACGACGATCCGGGATATATTGACGCTATGAAGGCTCATTTGCAGCGAATTTTGCACCGTCAAGGGCAAGAGAGCCGTCCGGATTATACGGTGCTTACCTTTCATGGCATTCCCAAGCGGTATGCCGATACAGGTGACCCTTATCCTCAGCAGTGCATGGAGACAGGGCGGCTATTAGCCGAAGCCATGGGATGGGAAGACGGAAAATGGCAGATATCCTTCCAATCCCGATTTGGTCCGGAGGAATGGGTAGGTCCCTCTACCGAAGAGACTCTCAAGGGCTTGCATGACCGCGGGATTTCCAATCCTATGGTCTTCTCGCCAGGCCTTGTCACCGATTGTCTGGAGACCTTGCATGAGCTGAATATTGAAGGCCGTGAGCATTTTCAAGCTTCTGGCGGACAGGCTGAGCGTTTTCAGTATGCCCCTTGCCTGAATGATCAGCCGGAATGGCTGGGCTTCCTGACGGAATTGGTAGAGCGCAACGCTGGGGGGTGGCAGACAGTACCTCGCCCCTAATGATTGTATATGTTTACGAAAACAATGGTATTTTTCAAAAAGATAAGGTAACTTATAGAGTAAAGAGAATAAAAACGTTTTTATAAACAACGTATTAAGGAGAGAATACTTTGACAACAAAGAAATTGGGAGTCCCGCTAGAAGGTTTCGCCGAGTTCAGCAGAACTGTTGCCGCAGAAGGGGCGGTGTTGTTAAAAAATGATTTGCAAGCCCTTCCTTTACTTCCGCAGGATACCGTATCGGTATTCGGAAGAACCCAGATCAATTATTACCGCAGCGGAACCGGTTCCGGCGGAAGCGTGAATGTAACGCATACGACAAATCTGTTGAATGGACTGCGCGGCAAGAGCGGAATTCGGTTGAATGAGGATTTGGCGGGCGTATATGAACAATGGATTGAGCAGAATCCCTTTGACAACGGGGGCGGGGGTTGGGCCGCTGAACCGTGGCATCAGAAGGAAATGCCGCTGAGTGATGAGCTGGTGGCCTCGGCAAGAAGCAAATCCTCGAAGGCTGTTGTCGTTATCGGCCGCACCGCAGGCGAGGATCAGGATAATGCCAATGCACCGGGGAGCTATCTGCTGACAGATGATGAGAAGGATATGCTGTACAAGGTAACGCATCATTTTGACCAGACCATTGTAGTGCTCAATGTGTCCAATATTATTGATATGGGCTGGCTGGACGATAGCCGCTATACTTATCCGATTGCCAGTGTGATTTATGCATGGCAAGGGGGCATGGAGGGAGGCAATGCAATTGCTGACGTGCTTACAGGCGAAGTGTCGCCTAGCGGCAAGCTGACCGATACCATCGCTTACCGGATCGAGGACTATCCGTCCACCAAAAATTACGGCGATGAGCTGAAGAGCATCTATGAAGAGGATATTTATGTCGGGTATCGATATTTTGAGACATTCTGTCCGGAGAAGGTGCAGTATGAATTTGGCTTTGGGCTATCTTACACGACATTTGCTTATCAAGCAGAAGAAGGAAGAACCATCAACAAATCGGATGGAGATGTCATCGAGGTTGATGTGACGGTTACGAATACAGGGAATGTCTATGCAGGTAAAGAGGTCGTCCAGCTCTATTATGAAGCCCCTCAGGGCAAGCTGGGCCAGCCTGCAAGAGCTCTTGCGGCGTTCGCCAAGACACGTGTCCTGCAGCCGGGAGAATCCCAGCGATTAACATTGAGCTTCCCGGCTCGTCGTATGGCCTCTTATGATGATGCCGGCATGACGGGATACCGTTCGGCTTATGTGCTTGAAGCGGGGACTTATGTTATGCATGTAGGGACGAGCGTGAAAAATACGGTTGCGGCGGCCATTGACGGTCAGGGCGGATATTCGGTCAACTCGCTTCAGGTTGTCCAGCAGCTTCAAGAGGCAATGGCTCCGGTAGAGGGCTTCTCCCGATTGAAGCCGGGCGCGCGGAGACCGGATGGAACCTATGAGGCGGATTATTCTGCGGTTCCGGTTAGAACCGTCTCGATGGAGGAGCGTATCGAGCGCAATCTTTCGAAGAGTCTGGAGCAGACAGGAGATCAAGGCTATAAGCTAAAGGATGTTCATGAAGGCAAGGTAAGCATGGAGACCTTCATTGCACAGCTCAGCAACCAGGATCTGGCGGCGATTGTTCGCGGCGAGGGCATGAGCAGTCCGCTGGTTACGCCGGGAACAGCTTCGGCATTCGGCGGTGTAAGCGATTCGCTGCTGAGCTATGGCATTCCTGTAGGATGCACCGCTGACGGACCGTCCGGCATTCGGATGGACAGCGGCCTGAAGGCAACCCAGGTTGCGATCGGAACCCTGCTTGCGGCTACCTGGAATGTCGAGCTTGTAGAAGAGCTGTACGTTATGGAAGGCCAGGAACTGCTGAGAAATGAGATTGACGCGCTGCTCGGACCGGGACTTAATATTCGCCGCAGCCCGCTGAACGGCCGGAACTTCGAATATTTCTCGGAGGATCCTTTGGTTACGGGAGAATTCGCCGCTGCATGTACGCGCGGAATCAAGCAGGGCGGCTCCAATGCTACATTGAAGCATTTCGCGTGCAACAACCAGGAGAAGTACCGGACAAAAGTCAATGCGGTCGTCTCCGAGCGAGCACTGCGCGAGATCTATCTCAAGGGCTTCGAGATAGCGGTGAAGGAGGCGGGAGCCAATTCGATTATGACCTCCTACAATCCGATCAACGGTCATTGGGCAGCATCGAACTATGACCTGAATACGACGATCCTGCGCGGAGAGTGGGGCTACACAGGAATTGTGATGACGGACTGGTGGGCCCTCATGAATGATGTCGCCTTCGGCGGCGCTCCAAGCAATAAATACACGAACTGGATGGTTCGGGCTCAGAACGATCTGTACATGGTTGTGAACAACTACGGCGCGGAGATTAACTCGCTGGATGACAATACCTTGGAATCGCTGGAAAATGGCACTTTAACCGTCGGGGAATTGCAACGAAGCGCTATGACCATTTGCAACTTCTTGATGCATGCCCCGGTATTCTCAAGAGAGCAGATTATTGAAGAGAAGGTTAACGCGGTTGCCGCTAAGCACCTTGCTGCTGCACAGGAGCTTTCCGAAGAGGGACGGCTCCATCCAGCGGCGAAGGAGCCGACCTTGTTCCAGGTGGCGGAGGCCGGGCAATACCGGATCATTGTCAATATCATGTCCCCGGACAATAACCTGGCGCAAAGTGCATGCAACCTGATTCTGAATAACCAGGTGGTTACGACGATTCAGACGAACGGCACGGATGGCCGATGGATCAAGCAGAAGCTGGTGAAGGTAGAGCTGGAAGCCGGCGGATACGAGATGACATTTGATCATACCAAGCCAGGTATTCAGTTAGATTGGATTGAGTTCAAACGTACATTTTAAAAGAGGCCCGGGAACTGATATAATGTTACTTATCAAAGGACATTATTGAGTCAGGAGAGTAGGGGAGCATGAGGGGATACAATTTTACACGCCCATTGATGTTGATTGCGATTGCAGTCTTGACAAATTTTGCTGTTACATCCATATGCATGCTGTTTGGAATGAATCAGGATTCGGCAAGCAGTCTGGGGACAATGGCCATGGTATTAGCCGCTCTCTGGGTGTTCTCACGGCAGAGGAAGAAACGTTAATGACAATCATTTGAAGGTTTGAATAATTCTGTCCACTCCTGGGCATTTTCTTAATGAACACCATTGCGAGGAGTGGGCAGACATGAGAACAATGAACAATATCGCGCTTACGCTTTTAATTGTGGGAGGGCTGAACTGGCTTCTGGTTGGGCTGTTTCAGTATGATCTGGTAGCAGCCATCTTTGGCGGACAGAGCGCCATGCTATCCCGAATTGTCTACGTCATCGTCGGACTATGCGCGCTTTATTCGCTCAAGTTCTACGGCGACGTGAACGAAGAGGAGCGAGCCCGCTAAGGCTTAAGATCTTAATATCGGGTATGAATGAAAGAACGGCCTCTCGGGATATCCTGAATGGTCGTTCTTTCATTTTATTTAGATGAATATATAAGTTGAACTAAAGCGGCTACATAGAATAGGCATAAGTGTAAAGTGTTCTGCAGTAAAAGCTTTCTGAAAGAAAGCTACTTCGAGAGCATAAGCTCGTTAGCGCTCGCCTTTGAGAGCGGATTTCTACTTAATGATGGCTTAGTTCAATCAAAGAAATCCGCGAACAACAGCGATCGTAAGAACACTTTACACGTTGCCTCCAATGTATGATCATGAGTTCAACTTACAATTCATCGGCGATGCCGAGCAGTGCGATACCGATCATGACGACAACAATGACGCTGTACTGAAGCTTGCTGAGCCGCTCCTTCAAGAAGAGTCGGGACAGGATAACGGAGAAGATGCTGTACGAAGCGATCAGTGGCGCCGCTATAATTGCGTTATTGGCCATAGCAAAGACATAGAAGAACTGGCCGATTGTCTCGAAGATGGCAGCATACCCTTTTACACGCTCACGGAACAGATGGAAGGACTGCTTCTTGATCCATTTTAAATAAATGAAGGCGATGACCGCACAGAGGAAAAAGGTGAATTCATAGGCAAGCAGCGCCGCATCCTCGCTGATCAGACTGAGCTCATCGAGATAGATCCCGTCGGCGAAGGTGCCCAGCCCGTCAATGATACAGTAGAGAATCGGGAACAGGATCGCCATGACTCCGATTTGATATTTCTTGTCCAGAACGGCGGAATCCGCCCGGAGCATGCGAAGCTCCTGTCTTTTCTCCAATACTGCAATAGCCACCACACCGCCCGTAATAAGGATGATTCCCGTTACCTGGATGCCGCTTAGAACATGGGTAAAGAAAATAAAGAGCAGGATCGTTGTCACTGCACCGGAGGAGTTCTGTACGGGAGAAGCAATGGACAGCTCCATGTACCGCAACCCGATATAGCCAAGGGTCATGGATAGAATGTAGAGCGCTGACACCGGCAAATACCGAAGCATATCGAGGGGATCAAAAGCGATTCCCTGAATGAGCATGTAGGAGATAGCATGAATCCCCATCACCAGACCGACCATAATAACGATCTTGATATGACTGTACCGGTCCCCCGGATCACTTCCTTTCTTATAAAATAAATCCGCCGCGCCCCAAGCGAAGGCGGTAAGCAGCGCAAATAGAAACCACATAACGATGCACCCTCCTGAATTCAGTCTACTTTGTGAAAACTGTATCATTATATATGCCGGAGTAAAAATGTCAAGAGGAAGGCGCCGGAATGTATCCGGATTCATTGACATTAGGCATTTGGAGTGGTATCGTCGAACTGACCTCTACCAGCATTTTGAAGTTGATAGAAACCGATATATATTTCGTGAAAGCTCTTCGCAGGAAGGGTTTTTTCAATTTATATTATCTTATAAGAAAAGAATGTGATTCTATGAAACAGCTCAGACTAAGCCCTAAATACAGTAATTTTCTCGAAAAGCATCTGTCGGGCGAGACGATGGACTACCGCCAGGTCATTGCTTTGTTCCTGCCGATCCTGATTGACCAGGCCTTCATTGTCGGCTTGAACCTGGTAAACACGGCGATGATCAGCTCCTCGGGTGTGGCGGCTGTCAGTGCGGTGAACATGGTGGATTCGATCAATATGTTCCTGATCAATGTCTTTGTGGCTATTGCGACGGGGGGAACCGTAGTAGTAGCCCAATATAAAGGCAGCGGGAATCAACTGATGGTGTCTAAGTCTGCCGCCGGCAGTGTTACGGCAGTCTCGCTCACGGCTCTGGTGATCGGTATGTTTCTGGTCGTGTTTCACACCCCGATTCTCAGTCTGCTCTTCGGAGGGGCGGATGCGGACGTGCTCCATAGTGCGCGAACGTATCTGATCGGGAGCGGTGTGTCATACATGGGGATTGCCATTGTGCAGGCTGTGTGCGGTGCATTGCGAGGCATAGGCAAGTCGAGAGCTTCCTTGGCATTATCGCTGATCACGAATCTTTTGTATGTCTTGCTCAACATATTGTTTATCAATGTACTTGATATGGGTGTATTCGGGATGACATTATCCGTCAATATTGCCCGCTATGCCGGAGCAATATGTGCGCTGTATTATATATTCAAGCTGGATGCGGCGCTGCATCTGGGCATCCGCGATCTGTTCACCCTTCCGTTGTCCATGCTGCGCAAGATTATGTTTATCGGTGTGCCATTCGCCGCCGAGCAAATGTTCTTTAATGGCGGTAAGCTGCTGACCCAGGTGTTCATTGTCAGCCTGGGAACGTATGCGATAGCCACCAATGCCATAGCCGGCTCGCTGGCAGCGGTGCTGCAAATTCCTGCGGGTGCGCTGTCCTTGACGATTGTTACGGTCGTAGGTCAATGTATCGGGAGAGGCAATGTGGCGGATGCCCGAAAATTCATCAGGTCATTTCTGGTGATTGGCTCCATCACTTTGTTCTTGATCGGTATTTTGATTATGCCGTTCTTTTATCCGCTTGTCGGTATTTTTGATCCGCCAACAGAAATTGTCCATGATATCTTCATCATCCTGCTGATCAATACTATTGTTCAGATGTTCCTTTGGCCGATCAGCTTTATTGCCCCTTCGGCGCTTCGCGCGGCTGGCGATTCCAAGTTCACTTCGATCACTTCCATGCTGACCATGTGGTTGTTCCGGGTCGTGCTTGGTTATCTGCTGGGGATTACCTTCAACTTCGGCATATTAGGCGTCTGGCTGGCTATGAACTGCGAATGGGGTGTCCGCGGAGCCATCTTCATGTGGCGTTACCGCGGAACCAAATGGTATCAGCATAAGTTGATCTAGAACGGAAGGGATGTTCAACATGTTGCCGTATAATACACTGATCCATCAGGTTCCTACAAGAAGAAAGGCCGTCGCTATCACCTTTGATGATGGACCGAATCCTGTATATACGCCCGAGGTGATGGAGATCTTTCGAAAGGCTCAGGGAAAGGCAACGTTCTTCATGATCGGCAGTCAAATGGAGCGGCATCCCGAGGTGGTTCGGGCGGTCCATGCAGAGGGTCATGAGATCGGCAACCATTCCTTCACCCATCCTTCATTGACAGGACTTCAGAAGCGGGAGGCGAAGGAAGAGCTTGTTCAAACCGAGGTGCTGATTGAACAGTTGACAGGCGTGAGGCCCAAGGTTTTTCGTCCGCCCTATTTCGACCAGAACGAGATGGTCGGCAGCGTATCGGAGGATATGAAATATTACATGATAGGCGCGCTGAATTCGGAGGCGAACGACTGGGAGATGCCGGGTGTGGAACATATTCTGGAGAAGACAAGAAGTGAAGTCAAGCCTGGGAGCATCTTGATCTTTCATGATGGCTTTGATGACCGTTCCCAGACGGTCAAGGCAGTTTCTATTCTAGTACCTGAGCTGATCGCTGATGGATATGAGCTCATTACGGTCAGCGAGTTAATCTCATCTTCTCACTAAAAAAATGATAAGCCGTTGGTGTAGATGCCTATGCCAGCGGCTTTTTTTATTCGACAATCTATTTTGGTATAGCGCGTTTTTTTGCAAGTTGTTGTACAATGACGTAAGGGTGTGAGACTATTTTCCTACACTAATGGGGGAACTTCCATGATGAAATTTGTCGGAAAAAAGGTTAGGGATGATATAGTCAGTGATTTCGGTGTGACATTAGTCTCTGCGGGAAGTATGCTGGATGAGGAATTGATCGGGCTGTTGGGGAATCATCAGGTTGATCTGTATAGCCTGGAGCTTTTGGATTCCGGGCCAAGACCGGTCATTAATTTTGTGGATCAGGCCGTGCTGCGATCCAAAGAATTATTCGAGTCCATTGGGCTGACAGGCAAGGTGCCTGTGGAGGATATCAAGGGAGAGGTAATCCCTCTCATCCTGCAGGTCTCGCAGCACTCCAATCTGTTCCAGCTCTTCGAATCCGTGAAGGCTGTCGATGAGTATACCTATCAGCATAATATCGGAGTCGGCATCCTGTCGACGCTTATTGGCAGATGGATGGAGCTGCCGGATGAGGAACTGGAGATCCTGTCTCTGGCTGGAACGCTGCATGATGTAGGCAAGGTGTACATATCGGGTGATATCCTTAACAAGCCGGGTAAACTGACGAAAGAGGAGTACGAGCAGGTCAAGCGGCATGCCCAGTTCGGCTATGATTTGCTGTGCCAGGTCCCCCACTTGGATCCTCGCATTCCGCTCGCCGCGCTTCAGCACCATGAACGCAATGATGGCCGGGGCTATCCGTTTGGAGCAAAAGAGCATGACATTGAGCTGTTCAGCAAAATCATTGCGGTAGCTGACATTTTCCATGCCATGTCCTCCCGGCGCTCCTACCATGAGCCAAGAGCATTTTATGAGATTGCAGATCAGATGAGAGACGACAGCTTTGGCCTGCTAGACCCGATGGTTGTCACTTTGTTCCTGGATAAAGTAATGGAGAAGCTGATCGGCGAGACGGTGCTGCTGACAGACGGACATCACGGTGAAGTCATTAGCTTGAATCCGCATCAGCCGTTGGCTCCGCTCGTGAAGGTCGGAGAAGAATTCATCGACTTGAGCCGAAGAACGGACATACATATTAAAAGTATTTTTATACCCGCTTAATATCGGGCTGCAGGGAGAAATGAGATGATAGCAAAAGTCCCGCTTCTGGCGGACAGCAGGAAAATATATAGAAAAGTCATAACTACATATTGGATTATATTGTTTCTTTCTCTCTTGGCAGAATGGCTTGGGGCTCTATTGTGGGCAGAAGGAAGAATTGAACGGTTAGACTTGGGGTATCTCATGGAGAGAATTATTGTGCCCACACTGGTCCAGCTAGCAATTATCGGGACGAATGAGCTCTTGTATTATCGTTCCTTGGAGAAGCCGGAATGGGTCGTGCTTAGCGGGACGCTGATCGCGGCCGCCTTAATGATTGGCAATCAGGGCTTGCATCTGGAATATATTCTGGTGCTTCCGATCCTGATCTCTCTGTTTTTTTTCAGGAAAAGACTGCTTTACTTGGCATTTGCAGCGAACTTGTTAACCTTCTTCCTCATTTATTACGGCTATTCCGAGTTCAGAACGATCATGACCCCTTATGATCTTTGCATCTTTTTCGCTATAATGATCGGCATTCTGTATATTGCGCTGCAGATTATTGGGCAAGGCAAACAAATGATTGCTGATTTCATGCGCATGATGACCTCGGAGCAGGATTTGGTGGTGAAGAATGCGGTCATGGACCGGCTGGCCAAGATTGATGCGCTGACCGATTTATACAACCATAAGACGCTGCATGAATATTTGGAGCAGTTGATCGAGCAAAGCAACAATAACGTCATGCCCTTGCAGCTGGCGATCATGGACATTGATAACTTCAAGAGTGTGAATGATACGTACGGTCATGCTGTGGGAGACGCAGTGTTGAGCCGGGTAGCCCAGGCGCTAAAGGATTCATTGTCCCAGAATGAGATCATTGCAAGATATGGCGGTGAGGAATTCGTCGTCATTTTTCCCGGCAAGACCTTGTTCGAAGCCTGTCAGGAAATGGAGCGGACCCGGGAGCTTATTTATTCTATAGCGCATGAAGAGATGAAAGGGAGCCGAATTTCGGTCAGCATTGGCGTGGCGGAGCATGTGAGAGGCAAGTCCAGCTCTGCCTTGTTCGAGGAAGCGGATGCTTGTCTGTATTATGCAAAAAAACACGGCAAGAACCAGATGGTGGCGAAGCAACATGCCAGAAAGTCATCCAGTCCTTCCGTGTAGCTGTATAACTGCAGGCTAGATTTCCGGCCAGTTTCCGCTGCCTGACAAATATTTCTCCGTTAAGATCGAGAGTAATTGAATACCTACCTCATTATGTCCTCCTTCGGGGATGATGAGGTCCGCATATTTTTTGGAAGGCTCAATAAAAGCTTCATGCATAGGCTTGACGGTGGCCAGGTATTGCTGATGAATGGAATGGATAGAGCGTCCTCTTTCCTCCATGTCCCGCAGCACGCGGCGAAGGAGCCGGACATCGGAATCGGTATCGACGAACACTTTAATATTGAGCATATTCCGCAGCTTCTCATCATAAAGGACGAATAATCCTTCGACAATTGCGATCCGGTTTGGCTTCAGCACGATGTTCTCCGTAGTGGAACGGGTATGGTTGGTGAAGTCATATACCGGTGCCGCCGCAGTTTGCCTGTTCCTCAGCATCAACAAATGCTCGATCAGCAATTCATTGTCAAAAGCAAAGGGATGGTCATAGTTCGTTAGAACCCGCTGATCCATCGTCAAATGCGACTGATCCTTGTAATAGTTATCTTGTGAGATGAATGTAACCTTATCCGGCCCTAGCTGCTCGATCACGGAGCGGGCCACTGTCGTTTTTCCAGAGCCGGTGCCGCCGGCGATACCGATAATTAGCATGGTGATTCGAATAACCCCCTAGGTATTTTCCCGTTGAACATTTTCGTATTGTAGCATAGTGAGCGACATTTTTCACCCCCATTGATCAAGTCTAAGGCATTCATGTCGAATGAACGTTCACCGGGCCATTCCCTGAGGAAATCTCAGAAATTTGCTTGAAATCCATGTCAAAATCCATAGAAAATTCACATGCTGTGTAGTAATATTGTCCTATAAATCCAATTACTACATATAAAATGGGGGTCGTTCGCTTGCTGCATAGTCTGAAGTGGAAACTGATTGTCTTTTTTGCTTCACTGCTGCTTATTTCCGGAGCCGTGCTTACGTATACCGTATACAATTCCTCCGAGAAATTGCTCTTGAACTCGATTGGCACGCAAGCGTTAAAGGTTGCTGAGCATGCGGCAGCTATGGTGGAAACGGAGCAATACAAGACGATTGCTGATGAAGGCGAATCTGCGGTCTATTATCGTACGCTTCGCGAACAAATGAGCGCGGTCAGAGAGGCTAATGGACTGGATTATCTGTACATTATGCATCGTCGGGATACGGGCGGATCCTACGAATATTACTATGTTGTTGACGGAGCGGCATTAGACGCGCCGGATGAGGAAGTATCGGGCTTTGGGGAAGCAGAGACAGAGTCCTACCCGTCCTTGGAGGCGGTCTATGACAGCAAGCAGCCGCAGTTGGGAGAGATGACGTCCTCGGAGGAATATGGAGAGACAATGACCTCCTACGTACCGATTCTCGACGCTAACGGAGAAATTCTCGGTGTCATGAGCGCCGATTACAATGCTTCGGAGGCGTATGCTTTGCTTCACAACACGCGCAGCCGGATCATATGGATCTCGGTCGGCATTCTGGCAGTTGCATTAATCCTTACGCTCTTAATGGCTCGCTCGCTGGTTAATCCATTGATCCGTATGAAGCGTGATATGCACAAGGTGCAGACGGGTGAACTGGGCGTCAAGACTGAAGTTCTGGGCAAAGGCGAGATTGCGGATCTGGGGCAGTCCTTCAACCGGATGTCCGAGGACCTGAGCTCCATGATCCTTGGCATTAAAGACAGCTCGGGAATGATCGGAGATTCCGCCCAGGTTCTATTCAATAATGTCGGTAAATCCCGCAAGCTTGGCGAGAGCATTTACAGTCTTTCGGTTGAGGTCTCTGAGGGTGCGGATATTCAGCGTAAGGCCGCGGAGGATACCTCAAGAGCCATGGATGAGGTTGGCTCGGGCGTACAGCGGGTAGCGGCATCTTCAGCGCTTGTCGCCGAGAGCTCCGCCAAGGCGGCCAGCATGGCGGAGCAGGGCTCTATCGCAGTCAAGCATACCGTTAAGCAGATGGATAAAATCCACAACGCAACAAAACGGGTAGTCGAAGATATTGATGCAGTAGCCGAAAAATCGGAGGAAATGAGCGAGATCATCGAGGCGATCCAGGACATTTCAGCTCAGACCAATCTTCTGGCATTGAATGCCTCCATCGAAGCCGCTCGTGCGGGCGAGCATGGCAGAGGCTTTGCCGTTGTCGCAGACCAGATCCGTAAGCTGGCGAACCAGTCCGGCAACTCCACCCTGCGAATTGCAGAGCTGATTAATGAGACGATTCAAGGCGTGGAGCGTGCAGTAGAGGCTGCAAGACAGGAGTATATTGAGGTTGAAGCGGGCAGAAGCGTGGCTCAGGCCGCAGGGGAAGCCTTCCAGCTTATTCAGCAGGAAGTGAATGTGGTGGCAGGAGAAGCGCAGGAATTTACTGCTGTCGCTGAAGAAATCGCCGCTGCAGCGGAGGAGGTGGCTGCTTCCGTTGAGGAGATTTCGCGGCTGTCCGGCAGAGCTTTCTCCTCGGCAGAGCAGATGACCAGCGCTGTGGCAGAGCAGGACCAGGCCGGAGAGGCAACCTGGTCCTCCCTGACCGAGCTTCAGGAGAAAGGGAAGCAGCTTGAACAGTTGACGGAGCGTTTTAAAGCGTAGACTTGGGCGTGCTGGATCGCCTCCCTGCCGGAGCAACAGCGGGAACGCTGGAGGGTTATAGCGATGCAGCGAACATCGCCGATTATGCCGAGACTGCACAAATTTTGTATAACCTGCTAACAAAATAGGACGCACTCAAATTGCATAAGCATAAGTGAGTATTGTCTATCGACCGGGCCTTGGGCAGCACGCTGCTATCAGGCCCGGATTTTTTGTATGGGCAGGTACTGCTCTAAATCATGATCTCCCTTGGAACCGATGCCCGTCTTCTTTATACTGGAGTCAGAATGGAACAATGCCCGAGACGGGAAGGAGCTTATTTAACGATGAACGAGCCTAAAGATCAAGAGGAACGTGTAACTTCAATACAACAAAGCCTGGCCGATGCTTTTAATACGGCGCAATACCGCTTGTCCGGTCATGGTCCAAGGAAGGTCGAGGTTTTAAAGCGTGCATTCGAGGGGATTTCCGGTGATATGGACAGCGATATGTACGGTAAAGGCGAGACTATTGAACAATTTCAGCGGGAAATGGCGGAGTATTTGGGCAAGGAGAGTGCGGTGTTTTTTCCAAGCGGGACTATGGCCCAACAGATTGCCCTGCGGATTTGGTGTGACCGGGCGGACAATAAGCGGGTTGCCTACCATCCTCTGTGCCACCTGGAGATTCACGAGGAGGATGGTCTCAAGGAGCTGCATGGCATTAAGCCCATTCTGTTGGCGGACAGCGGACGACTGATCAAGCTGGAGGATGTGAAGTCATTGGCCGAACCGGTCGCCTGCCTGCTTCTCGAGCTGCCGCAACGCGAGATCGGCGGGCAATTGCCTGCGTATACCGAATTAGAAGCTATTTCTGCCTATTGCCGCAGCAAGGGAATCAAGCTTCACTTGGATGGAGCAAGACTGTTCGAAATTCTGCCCTACTACAACAAGACGGCTGCCGAGGTATGTGCGCTGTTCGATAGTGTCTATGTTTCCTTCTACAAGACAATCGGCGGGTTGGCCGGGGCGATTCTGGCAGGCGAATCACAGTTTACTGAGGAATCCAAGGTGTGGAAACGGCGCCATGGCGGAGATTTGATCAGTCTGTACCCTTATATTTTGAGCAGTAAATATTATTTTGAGGAACGGATTGGCAAGATGGAGCAGTATTACCGGGGGGCCGTTGAACTGGCAGCCCGTTTTGAGGCTTGTCCAAAGGTGTCCGTACGTCCCTCGGTTCCGGTATCAAATATGTTCCATATCCACTTTGCAGCGCCGAAGGAGAAGATGGAGCAGTTGCTCTGTTTGGTGTACGAGAAGAGTGGCGTGGGGCTGACGGGCAATCTGCGGGAAGCTGAAGGGGGCAAGTCCTGCTCTTTCGAGTTTAGTGTTGGAGATCAGGCAGCTCATGTGCCAGCCGAGCGGATCGATGAAATGTTTCGTCAGCTGGCTGATTTATCCGCGTCATTATAAACATGCAGGGCAAACCTCCTCTTCAGGGTATATAGAATGTGTAGAGAAGTACAGACTGTGTAGTATTGTTCCATAACTGATGAGCGGAAAGGAATTGATACGATGCTGCGTACAAAAATGATTTGCACACTCGGCCCTGCATGCGAATCACTGGAGACCATTAAGGATATGGTTCGGGGCGGAATGACGGTAGGCAGACTTAATATGGCACATGGCGAGCCGGAGGAGCATATTCGGCGGATTCAACTAGTCAGACAGGCCGCGAAGGACTTGGGGACATTTGTGCCGATCATGATGGACATCAAGGGGCCGGAGGTACGGGTCGGCAGGTTGAAGGAGGCCTCCTGCCAATTAATTGCCGGCGAGGAGATCGTGCTGACGACGGAAATCCTCGATGGGGATTGTCATCGGGTATCCGTGAATTATCCGGAACTGCCTCAGGTGATCCAGGAGCATGATCGGATTCTGATCGATGACGGACTGATTGAGTTAAAGGTTATTGCAGTCGAAGGGAGCACTGAAATCCGCTGTCTTATTGTCAGCGGGGGGATGCTGAAGCCGCGCAAGGGAGTTAATCTGCCAGGCATACGAACGACGCTGCCAGGTGTTACGGAGCGGGACATCGCACATATTGCCTTTGGTGTGGAGAACGAGATTGAGATGATCGCTGTGTCTTTTGTGAGAAAGGGTGACGACATCAGGCAGGTTCGAAATATTCTGGAGAACAGCGGGGCTGGTCATGTCCAGATTATTTCCAAGATAGAGAACGAGGAAGGAATTCGAGCTTTGGACGACATCATTGAAGCCTCGGACGGCATCATGGTGGCCCGCGGCGATCTTGGTGTAGAAGTGCCTGTCGAGCAGGTGCCGATGATGCAGAAGGAAATGATCGATAAGTGCAACATGGCGGGCAAGCCGGTCATCGTGGCTACACACATGCTGGAATCAATGCAGCTCAACCCTCGCCCGACTCGGGCGGAGGTGAGCGATGTGTTCAATGCGGTGATCCAGGGAGCGGATGTAGTGATGCTGTCGGGGGAATCGGCGGCCGGCAAATATCCGGTGCAATCGGTTCAGACGATGGCCAGGATAGCGCAGCAAGCGGAAGGTGCCATCGACTACCGGGAACGGTTCAGCCTTCGAAGAAGCCAGCATACCGCCAATATTACCGAGGTCGTGAGCCAAAGTGCGGTCAGCGCTTCCCTGGAGCTGGATGCCAAAGCGATTCTGACATCGACGCAGAGCGGGTTCACGGCACGGATGGTATCGAAATATCGTCCAAAAGCGCCGATCCTGGCTATTACTCATAATCCTCACGTATTGGCGAAGGTATGCCTGCTGTCAGGTGTGTTTCCATTTCAGGGACCGTCTGTATCGACTACGGATGAAATGTTCCGCGCGGCCATTGAGACGGCAGTTCAAAGCGGTTATGTGAATAAGGGCGATACCGTAGTTCTGTCTGCCGGACTGCCCCTCGGTCAACCGGGCACCACGAACCTGCTGCAAATCCAGCAGGCTTAATATATCGAAGAGCAAGCTGCCGGCAGCTTGTTTAGCAGCAATGCAGCAATAAGATGAAGTCGATGAGAGCCGCACATATTCATATTCAAACCGGTCTCCCGGAATACCGCACAGCCATTTAAGCATGTCTGGCGTATATCCGCGGAGGCCTGTTTGCGTATCATTGAAGACCGCTGCCGGTCATCAGGGCATACACGCTTGAGGCATAGGGCCATATTACTTGGCCTATCTGAAAAAGAACTGAACATAAGCGGAAAGCGTGCTTAATCTTTCAATCGCTTGCTTTCGCAGGGGCTGGTTGCATACACTTAGGGAAGGTGGTTTTGTATAGCAACGAAGGGTCTAATCCTATACCAAGGAGGAGCAAAGCATGGGGACGGCTGTGTGGACAAGGGAGGCAGTGGGAGAATTGATTGCTTCGCAGCAAGCTTTCATTGCCGCCGGCGGCACTAGAACACTGGAGTTCCGCAGAACGCAGCTTCAAAAGCTTAAAGAGGCTGTGAAAAGTCATGAATCGGCGATCCGAGAGGCGCTGCTTCAGGATTTAGGCAAATCCGAATTTGAGGGCTACATGACGGAAATCGGATATTTATATGATACGATCAGCTATACTCTCAAGCATTTGAGACGCTGGATGAGACCACAGCGCGTCAAGACACCGCTGGTTCACTTCGGCTCGAAAAGCGCTGTTTACCGTGAGCCCTATGGCTCGGTGCTGATTATCGGACCGTTCAACTACCCGTTCATGCTGATGCTTGATCCGTTGGTCGGAGCGCTTGCTGCTGGGAATTGTGCGGTGCTCAAGCCGTCGGAATATACCCCGCATGTCTCTGCCGTCATTGCGAAGATGATCTCTGCTCATTTCAGCCCGGATATGATTCAAGTGATCGAAGGCGGGAAAGAGACGACCTCAGAGCTAATTCACGCTCCGTTCGATATGATCTTCTTTACCGGCAGTCCGCAGATTGGCAAGGTGGTCATGAAGGCCGCGGCAGAGCATTTGGTGCCTGTAGTTCTGGAGCTGGGCGGAAAGAGTCCATGCATTGTCGATGCAGATGCTGACTTGGAGCTTGCAGCCAAGCGGATCATTTGGGGAAAGTTCGTCAATATGGGGCAGACCTGTGTGGCGCCGGATTATGTTTTGGCCCATCGAGCTATTAAACAAGCCTTGATTGAGAAGCTGAAGCAACAGATCACCGCCTTCTATGGGGAGATTCCCCAGAAGAGTCCGGATCTCGGACGAATCGTAAATGAACGGCACTGGGACAGGCTTCACGGACTGCTGGATGCCGAGAAGGTGGTCGCGGGAGGAACCGGCAACAGAGAAGAGCGATATCTTGCTCCTACCATCATGGACGGAGTTACATGGGAGGATCCGGTCATGCAGGAGGAGATTTTCGGGCCTATTCTGCCTATACTGGAGATGAATAGTCTGGATCAGGCGATACAGATGATCAATTGTCGTCCCAAGCCGCTGGCATTATATCTTTTCACCAAAAGCAAGTATGCAGAGCACGAAGTGTTAGGCCGGGTATCCTTTGGCGGGGGATGCGTGAATGATGTGTTGATGCACCTGGCGACCCCCTATTTGCCCTTTGGCGGGGTTGGAAACTCGGGGATGGGCTCGTATCACGGCCATTACAGCTTTGAGGCGTTTTCTCACCGGAAGGGTGTGCTGCACAAGTCAACAAGCTTTAATCCGGACATGATGTATCCGCCTTATACTCCGAAGAAGCTGCAGCTTGTCAGACGTTTTCTGAAATAGTCTTAATCCCAGATGAACAGGAGGAGTTCAAATGAAATATCGTAGACTTGGCAAGACAGAGCTGGAGGTGTCCGTGGTTGGCATCGGAACCTGGCAGTTTGGAGGAGAATGGGGAATCCAGTTCGATCAGAAGGATGTGGATTCCATTCTGGATAAGGGCAAGGAGCTTGGAATCAATCTGATTGATACGGCAGAATGCTATGGAGACCATCTCTCGGAATCGCTGATTGGAGATTATCTGTCCCGGCGCAAACGGGAGGACTGGATCGTAGCTACGAAGTTCGGACATCATTTCCATGAACGCTTTACCAGAACCGATGTATTTGGAGCGAAGGAAGTATTGGAGCAACTGGACAAGTCTCTTAAAGCACTGCGTACGGACTATATTGATATCTATCAATTCCACTCCGGTCCGGATGCGGTATTTGATAATGATGAACTGTGGACGGTACTGGACAAGCAGAAGCAGGCCGGGAAAATTCGCCATTTGGGCACTTCCATCGGGAACAATGATAACCTTCACCAGACGGATGCTTCGACCAAGGTCGGCTCCGAGGTCATCCAGGTTGTCTATAATCGATTGGATCGCGTTCCTGAGCAGCGGGTATTTCCGTCCTGTGAACGCCAGGATCTGGGCGTATTCGCACGGGTTCCGCTGGCAAGCGGTTATCTAAGCGGCAAATATAAGCCGGGCGCTGTATTCGATAGCACGGATGTCCGCCACCGGCATGACCCTGAGGCAACTCGCCGCAAGCTGGAAGAGGTGGAACGCATCGCTCAGACCGAGGTTCCGGAAGGCGTAGACATGGCTCAGTGGGCCTTGGCCTGGTGTCTTCGTCACCCGGCGGTCACCGCTGTCATTCCGGGCTGCAAGAATCCGGCTCAAGTCGAGGCCAATGCAGCTGCGGTTCAGCTTTAATATTAGAGGGGGAGTTAAGCGGGGCGACTCGGAAAATAGTTAAACGTAAGAGGGCGAGTTAGATGGGGCAACGTGTGAAGGGTTGCTGCGATCACCCTTCACACTTATGCCCTGATCGCTTCGCCTTTGCAGTTCAACGGCAATGCAGTTTGCACATAGCTGAACCATAAGCCGCATTGCAATAATTGCACTGCTATTAACTTACCTCCCAGCATACAAGCAGGAGATTAAGCGCATCCCTTGGGCTAAGCGCGAACGGCAGCTTGCGCGATGGCTTATACACGATGCCAATGACCTACCGCGCCTAAAGTTGCGCCTCCGCCTCACGACGCTCCGGTCTTGCGCCGAAACTTTGCCTGTTCTGCCAGTACTCAAATTTTCCTTCAAACTTTACTTGTCCACTGCCATTCTAGGTCTTGCTCCGAACTTCAATCGCCCCCAAGACGATATGAGCACCTCATTCCCTCATTCTGCTCATGCTCATCCGGTCGCGATTCAGTGAAATTCCTTCCCTTAAAATCTTCATTCGACACTCGAACCCACCTTTAGTGAAAAAACTTCCCTTAGATCGCCAGTAACTAGCCAAACCCGCGTTTTAGTCAACTTTAAGTACAAAAAATTCACTATATTCGCATTTCTATCATTTTCACTGAATTTAAGGTAACTTTTTTCATTACATGCGTAATAGTCATATTTTCATGTAGTCGACCGATCCCGTCATACTGCGAAACACCGCGTGCTGGAAGCTGCGCTCGGGTGCGAGGTGTACTCATGCGTACTTGGTCGGTATTTTGCAGAATCTCCGGGAATAGCCTTGCTTTGCGGATTTGTGAAAATCGGGGCATCCCAATGATGACCCGGAGTTGGACTGTTTGTAATGCATCAGGCATCAAGATGCTATGCTGAATGAACGAGCCTGTAGACTAGGCAAGTGACACTGGTGCATTCTGCCATGCCTCAGACTTGCGGAGGGGCGTGTGGAGCTACCTAAGTGCATTCGGCGGCGCAATACAATGCCGATCTAAAGTGCTGCGTAAAAGGGTATAAGTGTGAAGGTTGCTGCAGAAACGGAGTGTTCGCCTTTGTGAGCGGATTTCTTCCTTGTTATGGCTTAGTAAATCAAGGAATCCGCGAACAACAGCGATCGAAGGCAACCTTCACACGTTACCCCCAGCACGCAGAATCATTGATCGCTTTATATCGGCTATTGGCTGTTGCTGCTCACTTGCAAGAAACTGCAACGAATGGAGCACTGGGATTATCTTCTGAATGCTCCTTTTCCGCAGAATAACGGGAAAATTGTCGAACCATATTACCTTTTATAACTATATATGCAATATTATGATAAATTTAAACATAATCACTAAAAAACTATTGATTTTTTACATAATTCATATTGACGAATCGAAAATACACGAATATAATTCCATATATATACATCATATTCTAGATTCTGGATGAAGAGTTTTGAGGCCAATATGCGAGATTCCGGGGGTGATAGCCATTTGATTTCCACAACCACGATTCGCGCAGAAATTGAAGATCACATCAAGCAGAGGGGGACAACCCTTCATCAGTTTGCGGAACTTGCGGAAGTGAATGTCGGAACCTTAAGCGGCATTATCAGTGGAAATCGACCAATTTCAGTAGGACAGTTGGATCGAATCACCACAGTTATGGGGTTTCCGGAAGGGCATTTCTACGATTTGTATGTCAATGAATGCCTGATTCCACCCGGTGCCCATTGGCGGCGTCTTAGACCTTTTTTGCTTCGATGCGCCGAGCTGGAGAGATACGACTGTCTCAAGCAAGTGTTGAACTGTTTGTTGGAGGACTTGAAGCAAATTGGCGGTATTTATGATACGGCCGAGATGATGTTCAGCGAAGGCTGGAAGCAAGCCGCTTCTCTTTTGTATGAAAGCGTCATCGAATGCGAGAGATCCAATCACTCCGAACGGCTGGCTATGAGCTACTTCAGGCTGTATCAAATTTTTCAGAACGACGTCATTAAAGGATTCAAGGCTGCGATGCAATTTTTGCCTTACAGGTATCGCGTGCCTGAAGCTATCTCTCTGGATGGCTTGCTGATGCTGACCGAGACTTATGCAGTCAGGCTGGATTGGGCAGAGGTTGAGAATTATGCCTGTGAACTTAGGACGTTGGCCAGAGTGATGTATGATAAGAAAATATGGAAAGACCCCGAATTCACCCCTGTGAAATCGCTCGTCTATTACTATGGGAAAGCCGCATTATATATTGCTGGTGCCTATGAGTATCGGGGACGATACGAGGAATCCCGAAAATGGATTGACGAGTATGCAGATCTGAGTTGGTTTGAAGGCTTGGATGAGGCGGGGAAAGCAGAGATTGAACAACTAAAAATCTTTGCAAGGGCAAACTTTATTTGCTTGGATATCAAATCCGGCAATCGCTCAAGAATTCCGGAATATATTGAATTTTTGGAGCAGCATCCGGATGAGATTGTTGAAGGATTGATTACTTTAGTAGAGTCGGCAAATCGCCATCATTTTTTTGTCGATGATGCCATCACTAGATTTTCAAGCCAGATTGAGAAATACCGGCTTACCGGCAAGGATCGTTGGCTATCCAGCAGATTGAGTACAGATGATAACACCAAGGCACCTCCTTACTATTTCAGATACTCTGTCTTTTTTCAGGATTATGCCCTGTATAATTTCAGAAAAGGTCTGTTTCGGGAAGGGATTAAGGATATTTTATACAGCATGAGAGTGTCCCTAAAATTGAGCAGCAAGGATCTACTTACTAATAGCATGGCGATCTTTGAGCTTTACAGACAGTATGCTTCAGAGGCACAGTGCAAGGAATATTCTAAACTTTGTAGAGAGGTGTGGGAAAATGAAAAAGAAAATATCTTGGGTGGTTTCGGCTTCGCTTATGTTTAGTTTCGCGGTAGTAGGTTCGAATGTTATTACAACTTTTATGCATGGTTGGGGCTAAGCAGTTCAGTTAATCAAATAAGCTTGAGAATGGGATTGGCAACCAGCCAATCCCATTTCCTTCCTATCAGAAAAGGTTTGATTTCAAAATTTGGGATATTTTATCAGTTGCAAAATGTTTCAATATGCAGTTTTTAGCAACAATGACTAATATATTCATAGGGTGAGAAACTTATGAATAATAAGGAGCATATGAAGATGACTATTGAGAAGGAGCGACAGAAGCTCAATCAATTGGCTGAGCAATACGGGGTTCGCCATAAAGCTGTTCTTCATCAATCCATGCTGTTGGATACATTAATTAATAAATACAATAAGATCAAATATGATGATTTAAAAAGAAAGCAGCCGATTGCATGAGAAAACAATTAATCATTCTTAATGGATATCGAAGGGAATACTAACAAGAGCCGTGCCTATATGAGGACATGGCTCTTGTTATTTTTATTATACAATAATTTTGTTATAATGATAGAATAACAAAACAATAACAAAGATATAAGATAGTTATTATTTCACCAGAAGGAGCTGCTTTATAAGATGCTAGAGCTTAAGTTGAAGGATTGGCAATTTAGAGCATGTGATGAATCGAGATGGTATCCGGCGATTGTGCCTGGAAATGTGCATACGGATCTGCTGCGGAATGGACTCATTCCTGATCCGTTCTTTGGGACGAATGAGCATGATCTGCAATGGATTGATAAGAAGGATTGGGAATATGAGACGGTCCTTTCACTTCCTCCGGCTTGGCAGGAGCAGGAACGGGTGGAGCTTTCCTTCGACGGGTTGGACACCTATGCAGATGTCTATGTGAACGGGACTCGAGTGTTGTCGGCCGACAACATGTTTCGTGCCTGGTCGGTTCCGGTGAAGGATGTTCTTCAGGCTGGAGATAACACGATCAGGATCAGATTCCGCTCTCCGGTAAATGAGGATCTGCCCAAATTGGAGGCGCTGGGTTATAGTCTTCCGGCGGCGAATGACCAATCCGAATTGGGCGGTCTCGGCGATCGCCGGGTTAGCGTTTTTGCCCGTAAAGCGCCCTATCATTATGGTTGGGACTGGGGCCCGCGCTTCGTGACTAGCGGGATCTGGAGAGAAGCAAGGCTGGAGGCGTGGTCAGGTCCGAGAATAACAGATTTATTTATCCGGCAAAATGAGATTTCATCTGAGAAGGCTCGGTTGACAGCGATTGTGGAAGTGGATGTGACAGCTGATTGGCAAGGCGCGCTTGAGATTCGAACGGAAGAACTCAACTGGAAGAAGGAGCTTGCTTTGAATTCGGGGATTCAGACCGTTGAAGTGGAGCTTGAGATTAGCGAACCGCGTCTGTGGTGGTGCAACGGTCTTGGAAGTCCGGAACGTTATACATTTGAAGCAAGCTTGAAGCAGGATGCAAAGGAGATTGCTGCTCGTTCCGTAACAACTGGGCTGCGCTCGATCAAGCTGGTACGGGAGAAGGATGAGACGGGGGTCTCGTTCCGTTTTGAATTAAATGGAGTCGCCGTCTTTGCCAAGGGAGCCAATCATATTCCTAACGACAGCTTCATTCCCGATGTCACGGAAGCCCGTTATCGCCGGGAGATTGAATCTGCAGTTCGCTCCAATATGAACATGCTTCGCATTTGGGGCGGGGGATTTTATGAGGAGAATATTTTCTACGAGCTGTGTGATGAGCACGGCATTCTGGTCTGGCAAGACTTTATGTTTGCCTGCAGCATGTACCCTGGTGATGAAGATTTCCTCCGGAGTATAAAGGGCGAAGCGGAATATAATGTGGTTCGCCTGCGCAATCATCCTTGTATTGCTCTTTGGTGCGGTAACAATGAGATCGATTCGGCTTGGGCTCATTATGTGGAAGACGGCGGCTGGGGCTGGAAGAAGGACTATACTTTAGAGCAACGGGAGAAAATCTGGGCTGATTATGAAGCTATATTCCATGATCTGCTTCCAGAGGTAGTAGAACGTCTTGGCGGAGGGATTGATTACTGGCCATCATCGCCAATCCGGGAAGTAACCGGGGATCAGCGGCAGCATGCGACTACGGTAACCGGAGAAGGAGACATTCATTATTGGGGAGTATGGCATGCGGTAGAGCCCTTCTCCAATTATAACGAGCGTGTCGGACGCTTTATGAGCGAATATGGCTTCCAGTCGTTCCCTGAGCTGTCTTCGGTCCTGAAATACGCAGACCGGGATCAGCTTGAGCTGGAGTCGAAGGTGATGCTTGCTCATCAGAAGAACGGCCAAGGGAATCGGCTGATCAAGCAATATATGGATCAATATTTGCCGGAGCCGAAAGACTTTATTTCTTTTCTGTATATGAGCCAGGTGCTTCAGGCAGAGGCGATCCAGACGGCAATTGAGGCCCATCGGAAGCGCAAGCCCTATTGCATGGGTACCTTGTACTGGCAGATGAATGATTGCTGGCCGGTTGCATCCTGGGCAGGGATTGATTACTACGGAAGATGGAAGTCCCTGCAATACACCGTGCGGCGCGGATTTGCAGAAGTGATTTTATCTGTGGACAGCGATGTGAACGGAGAAATTAAGGTGCATGCGGTATCAGACCGTCAAAGCCCGGTACAAGGGGAACTGAAGCTGGCTCTATATGATCTTAATGGGGAACTGCTTGCATCGAGAGCGCAATCCATTACAATGCCGGCCGATTCTGCACGGATAATCTGTACGCTGCCGGCCTCTGACCTGTTAGGCGGGGCAGATCCGAAATCGGTTATCCTGCTCGCTACACTTGAAGAGAACGGTGCCGAGATTGCCAAGGCGCATGCTTACTTTGCCCCAGGCCGTGACATTTCCTGGCCTAAACCCTCGGTGACCATTCGGGAGGAAGCAGGCAGCGAGGGAACTCGTTATATCGTTGAGACAACGGCTGTGGCTAGACAGGTCTGGCTGCATACGGAGACGGAAGGGATTTTCTCTGACAATTACTTTGATCTGATTCCGGGCCTTCCGGTCACGGTTGAATTCTATCGAAGCGAAAAGAGCGGCGGCCCGATTTATCGTCCTGGTACTGCAGGAGAAGTGACAGTTACATCGATGTGTGATTATATTGTTTGATCGAATAGAATAGATGCAATATTGCATCCCTGGCGCAAACGGGGTATCCTTGAAACTGTAAATTTTCCTAGAGAAGAGTTGATGTTTCAGATGTTGAGAGTTTTCCGTACCTCCCGCCAGGGAGTCTTTTTCTATACATGGCTTGTCCTGATTCTGAAAATAGCCCTATTGCAGCATTTTATGTTTGGCGGGCTACATGGCCGAGGCATGCTGGCAGAAGGGCTGTCGGTGCTCGCTTTGCTTTGTCTAGTTGAGCTGCTGCTTCCGGTTCGGAGGTTCCGGCTTGTATTTGGGATTGTAAATGCCATCTATTCTTTCATGCTGTTTGCTGTCACCTTATATTTTGCTCATTTTGGTACGGTGCCCACTTATGCGGTGCTCAGCGGCCTTAACCAGATTCCGCAGGTGAGAGCAAGTGTGAACGCCTTGATTCGTCCGGAGCAATTTCTTTATTTTTCGGATTTTGCGCTGTGGGCGCTATATGGACTGATATTGGCGGTTACCGCCGGTTGGAGAAGAAGGAGAAGGACGCTCAGCTTCCGGACAGACCGTCGTGGATCACACGGAACAAGTACCCGCTGGAAGGTGATTATTGCTTCCCTGCTGGTGCTGTCCCTTGGGGGTTCAGGTCTGTTCCTGTCCTCCGGTAAGGGCATCGATAATGAACTGGTTCGGGCGCAATCGATCGGATTTCTCAATTTTCAGGGAGACGCCCTGTTAAGAAATCAGGAGGAAGAGCGGATGATTGCGGAAGGAAACCTGCAGGAGGTAGCACAGGAGATTCATCATCTTCAGGCGAGCTATCCTTATGTGAAGTCGGATGGAGCAGAGGCGTCCTATTTCGGAGCTGCTCAAAACAGGAATTTGATCGTCATTCAGATGGAGTCCTTCCAGAACTTCCCGATTCATTTGAAAGTAGGGGAGACCGAAATAACACCGGTATTGAACAAGCTGGCGGATGAAGGCTTTTATTTTCCAAAGATCTATCAACAGATCGGTCCGGGCAACACCTCCGATGCGGAATTCATGTCTAACACCTCGATCTATCCGACGGCTTCCGTGGCGATGTCCACCGGCTTTGGAAGCCGGGAGCTTCCGAGTCTGCCGCGTCTTTTGCAAGAGAAGGGCTATGCGACGACGACATTCCATATCAACGATGTGACCTTCTGGGACCGCAACAGGCTGTATCCTGCGCTGGGTTTTGATAAGTATTTTGATAAGCCGGCCTTTACGAATGATCATTTTAATGACTTCGGAGCCTCGGATGAAGAAATGTACCGGGTTGGCGTAGAGGAGCTCAAGCAGCTCGATCAGGCAGGAACTGCCTTCTATGCCCAGTTTGTAACGACTTCCAGCCATTCACCGTTTATTGTGCCGGAGGATAAGGTTCAGCTTCAACTTCCGGACAACCTGAAGGGGACTAATCTGGGCAATTATTTGACCGCAGTAAATTATACGGATTATGCGATCGGACAACTGATCGAACGGCTTAAGGCGGAGGGCATGTGGGAGCGGACGATGCTCGTTGTGTATGGGGATCACTTTGGACTGCAGCCTAGCGAGACGAGTGCGGCCGAGATCACGGAGAAGCTCGGAATTCCATACGATGACCGGGTTAGCCGCTTTAATATTCCATTTATTGCGCATATTCCAGGCAGGCAGGGTGGAGTAGTCTCTCAAGTGACGGGCGGACAAGTGGATTTGCTGCCTACCATGGCAGGCTTGCTGGGGATTTCGCTGGAGCAGGAATCCTTCACTGCCTTAGGCCAGGATTTGCTGAGCATCGGGCAGAATGTGATCGGGATGCGGTATTATTTGCCGACCGGTTCGTTCTTTAACAATGAGGTTATGTTTATTCCGGGTCAGGGCTTTGAGGATGGGACCGCGGTATCTCTGGATACACTGGAGCCGGTCACCGATCTTTCCGCCTATCGAAATGATTATGAATACGTGCTTCAGTTAATGAAGCTGTCGGACGAGTATGTAAAGCTGCTCCCGAAACGGAAATAGTTCTCACTATAGGGGAATTGGGACGAATTTCGTTTATACGGCGGGTATTTGGTTTAATCATGTTGAAGCGGCTCCGTAAAATAAGCTTCGCACATTAGAAACTTTTTCCCTTGCCGCCGCGTCTGTAATGACAATAGGATTTATACTGATCCATCATATTAGGGAGGATGAAACTGTGAAAAAAATCGGAATAACTTTTTTGGCTGTTATTCTAGCTCTGCCTATGCTTCTTCAAGCCCCGCTTTCAGCGTCGGCTGCGACAGCCATTAGCATTTACATCGATGGTGCGAGACTGTCGACTGATCAGGCTCCGGTAGCCGTGCAAGGACGTGTACTGCTGCCATTACGGGCCATATTTGAAGGCCTCGGTTCGACGGTGGACTGGAACCAGTCCAAGCAGACGGTAACGGCAACGAAGGGCAATACGACCGTTGTGCTGAAGATGAAGTCAAGAACGGCAACGATTAATAATCAGACGGTATCGCTGGATGTTCCTGCCCAAGCGATTGGCGGAAGAACTATGGTTCCTGTCCGCTTCGTGAGTGAAGCTCTTGGAGCTACAGTGAACTGGAATTCCTCCTCGAGGTCGGTCACTATTTTCTCCGGATCCGGCGGAACAGATACCTCCAGCTTAAAAGCTGCGCAGTATGTAACACTCCGGGATGTGGCCAATACGGGAGACGGCCGCGACCTGCAGGTCAGCTTCTCTCGTTCGACAACCGAATCGCTGGTGGATCACTACCGCTTGTTGATTGTAAAGGCATCGAATGCATCTGCATTCAACCTGACTGCGGCGCTGAAGGTTGGCTCGGCAAATTACACAACTGTACAACCGAACAACACCGATCAGGCAGTCACGCTGTCCTCGTCAGCCCGTGATGTGGACGGAGCGCTGATTCAATCGAATCAGGCTTATGTAGGTTATGTATTAACAGTAGGGAAAGGCACTTACGGCAGCGCACTATCAACGTCTTCTAACTCGTTAACGTTGGATACAGGTATTTCCGTCTCGGCGGTGACAAATGTACGAATCAACGACGTTAGCGATTATGCGGATGGACGCGATGCGGCAGTAACATTCACTCGTGCATCGAATGAGAGCAACATTTCTGAATACCGTGTATTTTTGGTGAAAACAAAGGATGCAAGCAGCTTCAGCCTGTCTCGGGCAAACTCGCTGTCGAATCAGTACTACACCACGGTTAGCAAGACATCAAGCAGCGGATCGACACTGACCGGAACCTTTTCCGCGTCATCAAGAGACACTGCCGGCGACCTGATCAAGAACAATGTGGCCTATACGGCATTCGTTCTGTCGGTCAGCAATACAAGCTTGGCTTCGAATAAGCTGTCAACAGCTTCCCCATCTGTAACTCTGGCTGCTGGTACCGTGGCAGCACCGGTCATTACGCTGGTGCAGGATATAACAGATTATGGAGATGGACGGGATTTGCGGGTTAGCTTCACGAAAATTGCTGATGAATCGAAGATCTCGGGATATCGGATCTTTGTCGTCAAAGCAAATGATTACAGCAACTTTACACTTGCCCGTGCCAATGCAGTATCTAGCTCCAATTATAAAGAAGTGAGCAAAACCGGATACAATCAGAGTGAAATCCTGTCCTCCAACGCGCGCGATGTAGATGGTGCTACAATTCGCAACGGAGTAAATTACCGTGTGTTCGTTATGGCGGTTGGCAGCGGCGCTTACACCGGAAGCAATGCATTATCGTATGCTTCCAATCTGATTACACTTATGAATAACTACAGTGTTGGTGCCGTATCCAATCTGTATGCTAGCGATGTGAATGACTATAATGATGGCCGGGATTTGTTCGTATCCTTCAAACGGGCTTCGGATGAATCGAATATTAGCCATTACCGGATCATGGTGGTGAAGGCTGCCAACGCAAACAGCTTTACGCTAGCCAAGGCCATTAACGTATCCGGCAGCAACTATATCCAGGCAAGTGTAGGACGGGATTTCAGCGATGTGCTTCCTTCCGGTGCGCGCGATGTAGATGGCGCGAAGATCCAGACCGGAGTGAGCTACCGTGTGTTTGTACTATCCGTCGGTAGAGGAAGCTATACTGGCGAGTATACCTTGTCCGAATCCTCTTCGACCGTTGTATTGACTAACAATTTCAGCGTGGGTACGGTGAGTGGACTGACTGCTGCGGATATCGGTGATTACGGTGACGGAAGAGATCTTCAAGTTCAGTTCTATCGCGCCACAGAAGAATCGAATATCAGTCAGTACCGCGTGTATGTTGTAAAGGCATCGAAGACATTAACAACTGCGCAGGCAATAGATAACAGATATTATGAAACAGTAAGCAAATCAGGCAGTACGAATCCATTGACAGCGGCCTTTGGCTATTCTTCAAGAGATACTGACGGAGATACTATTCAAAATAATACGGCCTATCGTGTCTATGTACTTTCTCTGGGCAGCGGCAGTTACGCCGGTAGTAATGCATTATCTAACCCGGCATTGATTACGCTGACTGACAGCTCTTTAGTGCAGGCTGTTACGAATGTAACTGCGATAACGGATACGAGCACAGGCCAAGCAAGTGATATTAAGGTAAGCTTCACGAAGCCGGCTAATGAAACAAATATTGACCATTATCGGATTTTAGTTGTTCCAGCTGAACAAGTAAATAACTTCAATTTGTCCAGTGCGAATAACGTTATGGCCGGTAATTACACGCCAGTTGCTGCAACCGGCAATAATGTGTCCAATCAGCCGGTACAAAGCCAGGATGCCTTCGGTGCAACGATTGAAGCTAATAAGACTTACCAGGTCTTTGTCCTGTCTGTAGGGAAATCAGGTTATACCAGTGCACTATCCGCACCAACTGCTCAATTCAAGATCAGTCCAGCCCCTGTCGAACCGGCAGAGACCGAGACTAACGGTGGCGCGACAAGCCCTGACAACGTCTGAGCAAATAAATAAGAAGTAGAGAAAAAGGTGTCCCGAAGTCATCGTAGATGATTAGGGACACCTTTTTCAATGTGAGGTTACGCCGTGCGTTGCGAAATAAGTGCCGAAAGGCATTAAAATTGCTGGTGTGAGTGCTTATGCGACGAGCGTGGGTGCTCGTGAGGCGATTATAATCGGAATGTCACTAAAGCTACGAGGCCTGCCAATGGTAAGCTTGGTGCTTTTAACTATGGCTTAAGAAGATAATAAGGAATACATAAGGTTGGAACGAATCCGAGCTTCTGGGCTAATTGGTAGGAGCCCTCATTCTCCCTACGGCAGGCCCAGACCGGTTCAAGGTGATGCTCCAGACAATAATGGATCAGCGCAATGCTGGCCTGGATAGCGTAGCCGTTACCCCGAGCCTCTTTGACGGTCTCGATTCCAATCTCCAGACAATTCTCCACCCGATAAGCGGAGAAGGCCGCGGATACCGGACGGCCCTGTTGCAGGACGCAAAATCCGGCTCCCGCAGCAACGAACTGATCGGCGTTCTTCCAGAAGTGGCGGGGAACCACCGCTCCATCGAATTCATGGAAGAGCTTCTCGTCAATAGCTACAATCTCGCATTGAATCGAACTGCTTTGGTCTACTAAGCTCTGAAAAAAAGCACGATTAAACGTAAAGTTGACCCGGGTATTCTCCTCGACTGGGCCATCCTCGGCAAGACGCCGAAGCAGAACGTTCCATGAATCAGGGTAAACCTGCAGCCATTCCCGTTCTACCCGCTGTTTGTGTTCATTTCCGAGATACCCGGTCAAGGCTTCCAGAAATTCAGGGGTATGACTCTCGCCGCACAAGAGTGACATGCCGTAGGCCGATTGGATGTAGCAGGCTTCCGGATGCTCCAGTTGATCAACAAATACCCGGCCTGGGCTTAACCCTTGAAGCACAGCTTGGGCAAACCAGGTGTTGAACGGCACCTGCTTCAGAAGCGCGGTTGCCTGACTATAGTCTTCCGCCTTTAGCTCAATCAATTTCAATTACCTCCAGTCGTCCATGGCAGATCAGAATGTCTGTCTGAGAGAACTATCTATTATATTTAGCAAAGATTATGGTTCGTGCTTTCGTCTTCCAGCATCCGAGTCATCGCCGTGCAATCTACCGGTCGACTATAATAATAGCCTTGAATTTGATCACATTCATTTTCCCGCAAAAATTGGAGCTGCTGTTCTGTCTCCACGCCTTCTGCGAGGACGGTCAAGCCCAAGGACTTGCCAAGCTGAATGATTGAACGGAGCAGCAAGCTGTCGCGCTGTGAGTGCGGGGTATTCTGTATGAAGGTCCGGTCAATCTTCAAAATCTGCAAGGGCAGTTCTTTTAAGTAAAAAATCGAGGAGTAGCCTGTTCCGAAATCGTCAATGGACAAGTTTATGCCGCGCCCTTTTAAGGAATCCAGCCGGTCCTTGATTAGCGCAGGCTCGTTGAGCAGCGATTCCGTAACCTCAAGCTCAAGAAATTCCGGAGCCAGTCCGGTCTTCTCCAGTACAGTCCCCACGGTCTGTACAAACTGCGGATGCTTGAATTGGACGGCGGATACATTGACGGAGATAGGCAGCTTCGGCAGTCCCTGATCCTGCCAGCGCTTATTGGTTCGGCAGGCCTCCCACAGCACCCATTCGCCAAGCTCGACAATGAAGCCGCATTCTTCGGCAACCGGAATGAAGGAAGCGGGAGAGATCATTCCTTCCTCCGGATCATTCCAGCGCAGCAAAGCCTCCATCCCGATAATCTCCATCGTGACCGCATGGATCTTCGGCTGGTAAAAGAGCTCGAATTCTCCTTCGGCAAGCGCGCGCGGCAGCCTCTTCTCCATATTTACCCGTTCGTTCAGCTTGTCCATTAAGTAATAGTCAAAATAATGAGGGTTGCTTATATTTTCGGTCTTGGCTTCTTTCATGGCGAGCTCCGCATGCTTCAGCAATAGGGAGACATCTGCCCCATCGTCCGGAAAGATGCTGATGCCCATAGCAAAACTGATGCTCATTTCATCGTCGGCCATGATAAACGGCTGCTTCAAAGAGTCGTATAATTTACTGGCTATAGTATGTATTTGAAGGGGATTGCTAATTTGATTGAGAAAAATAATGAATTCATCTGCAAAGCTGCGGCATACAAGCGCGTCTTCGTCGACCTCGCTGCTGATTCGCTCGGCTACGCCGATCAGCAATTCATTACCTGCGGCTTCTCCATAACTTTCATTTATGTAACGGAAGCGATTCAAGTTAACTCGTAACACAGCGCCGCTTCGATGTTCGTGTTCAAGGATAGCGAGATCCTCCTGCGCCGCTTCCTGAAACCGTCCCATATTCAAAAGTCCGGTAACAGGATCAAAGTAGGAGAGTTGACGGATCTGCTGTCTGGATTCCTGCTGCGCCTCAACCTCGTTCGTCACATCGAATTGGAGCCCGATGAAGTAAGCAGGCTTGTCTTCGGAATCATAGACAGGACTAATAATAAATTGGTTCCAAAAGGTTGTGCCGTCTTTCCGGTAATTTTTAATAGTTACCGTAGCGGCTTTTCCTTGTTTTATTGCATTTCTAATAACATCCAAGTGATCCTTATCGGTCTCTTCACCCTGGAGAAACCGTGAATTGCGCATTATAACTTCTTCCTTGGTATAACCGGTGATCATCTCAAAGCCTTTATTCACGTAAACAAGCGGGTTGTCTTTAAGATTCGGATTGGTTACGGCAAGCCCGACGCCCATCAAATCGATGGAACGGAGCAATGCGGAAGAGTTGAGAATACTCTCAATTTGTGAGTAGTTGAGTTCCTTTTCCAATCTAAGACCCCCTGAAAATGAGACCGAATATGTATAATTCTGATGCTGTCCGGTATGGGAGTACATCTTTGTACCCATCATACATGCTGCTTCTTCAGGAAATCAAATGATACTTTTATGAAGTCAACCCGAAAAATGATACCTTGGATACGAAATCTGATGCCTTACCCTAGCAATCCATCCCAAGTACAATATTAGTGTGATAGGTGAAAGTGCTTTCAAATCAGAAATAGACAGCTTGGAGGTCAAAGGGGATGGACATACAACAGTCTTCACAGCCCACAGCCGCGATACAAACAAATACGCCGCCCGATAAGAGGCGGAAATGGCTGAGAAAGCTCTACACACAGCGGCATATTCAAATTATGGCGCTGCTCGGCATCGCGTGGATGATTATTTTTAACTACATTCCAATGTACGGCGTTGTTATTGCATTTAAGGACTATGACATTATCAGAACAATTTCAGAAGCTCCTTGGGTGGGGCTAGAGCATTTTAAAGAGTTTCTGGCTGATGAAAATTTCGGCTACGTTATGAGGAATACACTCGGGATCAGCTTGCTGAAGCTAGCGACATTCCCTCTTCCTATTATTTTTGCACTTTTCCTGAATGAGGTGCGTTCCCTACGATTCAAGAAGTCCATTCAGACGATTTCTTACCTGCCTCACTTCCTGTCCTGGGTTGTATTAGGCGGAATTTTAGCAACATGGCTCTCGGATATAGGGATCTTTAACAAGATCTTTATGGCATTGAATCTCATCGATCAGCCGATTTCGTTTTTGGCCGAGCCTAAATATTTCTGGACGATCGTCATTACCTCGGATATCTGGAAAGAGCTTGGTTGGTCCGCGATTATTTACTTGGCGGCGATTACGAGTATCTCTCCTGAAATGTATGAAGCGGCAAGAATTGATGGTGCCGGACGGTTCCAGCAAATGTGGTACGTTACGCTGCCGGCAATTAAAGCAACGATCAGCATCCTGTTTATTCTCGCCGTCAGCGGTGTGATGAATTCCAACTTTGACCAAATCTTGGTATTGCGAAATTCATTGAATGACAGCGCAAGTAACGTTATTGACTACTACGTATACTATACGGGACTTTCACAGGGCCGATTCTCCTATTCAACGGCTGTGGGATTGTTCAAGTCAGTTATCGCAATCACTTTGCTGCTGATAGCAAACCAAGTATCCAAAAAACTCAACGACACTTCGTTGTTTTAGGCAAAGGAGGATCCGCACATGTTTTTATCTAGCCGCAGAACAAAAGGCGAAGTTGTCTTCGATTTCGTTAATAATTTAGGGATGCTTCTGATCTGTTTTGTCACATTGTATCCCATTTGGTACGTACTGATTAATGCCTTCAATGATGGTAAGGATGCGATGCTGGGCGGTATTTATTGGTGGCCGCGGGTGTTCAGCCTTGAGAACTTTGAGGCGGTATTCGCTAACCCGGGGATCATGACCGCCATGGGGCTTACCATTGCGAAGACGATTCTTGGAGTAGTAGCACACGTATTTTTCACCGCCATGGTTGCTTATGCTTTCTCGCGCAGAGAGCTGATTGCAGGGCGCTTCTATATTATCATGGGAACGATCACGATGATCTTCTCCGGCGGTCTGATTCCAACTTACTTGCTGATTCGAGACTTAAACCTGCTAGATAACTTCTTGGTTTATATTATACCGGTACTGTTTAGCTTTTTTGATCTGATTATCTTCATGACCTTCTTCCGGGAAATTCCGGATGGTCTCGAGGAAGCGGGAAGAATCGACGGAGCCAACGACTGGACCATTTTCTTGAAAATTGTATTGCCAGTATCGATGCCCGTTATCGCTACGATTGCCCTATTCCACGGGGTATACCAATGGAATGACTACTTTGCAGGGATTATCTACGTGAATAAGGAATCACTGCAACCGATTCAGACCTTCTTGTACCGGGTCGTGGCTCAGTCCAGCTCTAACATTATGACCACAGCGGTTCAAGGAAGTGCGGTAACCAAGACGGTTACCTCGCAATCAATTAAGCTAGCAACCATGGTTGTTACAACAATGCCGATTGTGTTTGCTTATCCGTTCCTGCAACGTTATTTTGTTAAAGGAATGATGATCGGTTCCATCAAGGGCTAATTAGAAAGGCCCGAATACCTTCAGTAACTCCTCCGGGCCGCCTTGCGGCGGCTTTGGAGTTGCACATTATAGCACTACATTATATAAGTTCAGAAAAGGGGTAAAAAGCATGGGCATGAAAAGTAAGTCCAAAAAAATGATGATGCTTCTGATGGCATGTATCATGGTTCTTTCTCTGGCGGCATGTGGCAGCAACAGCAATAACACGGCCAAAACAGAAAACGCTAACAACGCAGCAACGACGGATACAAATACTCCGTCCGAGCCGGCTGCTACACCATCGGCTGATGAACCGGGCTGGAAATCCGACACTTCTCCAATTACGTTTGAATGGTACCTGAACTTTGCTTGGTTCCCTAACAAATGGGGCGTTGACCCGACATCCCAATATGTGACTAAAAAGACGGGTGTTAATATTGACTTCATCGTTCCAGCTGGTAACGAGAACGAAAAGTTAAACACACTGATTGCTTCCGGTAAACTGCCAGACTTCATTACGCTCGGCTGGTATGAAGATGGTGTGAAGAAAATGATCGAAGGCGGTCTCGTTGAGCCGCTGAACAAACTTGCTGAAGAATATGATCCGTACTTCTTCAAAGTGGCAGACCCTGACAAACTGGGCTGGTATACACAAGCAGACGGTAATGTATATGGATACCCTAACTCTTCCTCGTCCCCTAAAGACTACGAGAAATACGGAGACACTTATGTATCCAACCAAACATTCGTAGTTCGCAAGGACATCTATGAAGCCATCGGCAGCCCGGATATGCGGACTCCAGAAGGCTTTGTGGGAGCACTGAAGAAAGCTAAAGAAATGTTCCCGGAAATCGATGGGCAACCGATCATTCCACTTGGGTTGCATGAGTTCACTCAAACAGGCAACGACTCTCTGGAAGGCTACATTCAAAACTTCCTGGCTATTCCGAGAGAAAAAGACGGCAAGCTGTATAATCGTGAAACCGATCCTGAATATGTTCGCTGGTTGAAGACATTGCGCGATGCTAACGAGCAAGGCTTGCTGGCGAAGGATATCTTCATTGACAAGCGCGCTCAAATGGAAGAAAAAATCGTGCAGGGACGTTACTTTGCGATGTTGTACCAACGCACTGACTTTGCAGCTCAATTGGGTACGTTGTACCAACAGGATCCTAATAAGATCTACATTGCTGTAGACGGTCCTGCAAATACAAACCTGGATGCTCCAACACTTAACGGCCCAGCCATTTCCGGATGGACAGTAACTCTGATTTCCAAGGATGTTAAGGATAAAGAGCGTGCCATCAAGTTCCTGAGCTACCTGATGAGTGAAGAAGGACAGAAAGACCTTTACCTTGGAGAAAAAGGCGTAAGCTATGATACAATTGACGGCAAAGATCAATTCAAGCCAGAAGTATTTGATCTGATGAACACAGACCGTTCCGCGTTCGACAAGCAATACGGTTCCTCGTTCACCTTCTGGATGATGCAAGATACGAATATTACGTATCAATGGACTCCTCAATCGGTTGAGCCTTACAAACAGTTGGAAGATTGGACTCGTGGCAAGACGGTAAGTATCTCCGAATACAACGAAATCGATCCACTGGCTAACTCTGATGAGGGTATCATTCTGAGCAAGATCAAGGATCTGCGCGGCAAGACATTGCCTAAGCTCCTGATGGCTTCTTCCGAAGCAGAGTTCGACAAGATCTGGGCAGACTACATCAAGAAACAAGAAGATCTGGGACTCGCAAAAGTTGAGGCTTTCCAACAAACGAAATACGAAGAGAACAAAACGAAGCTCGGTATGTAAATATCAATTCTATAGTTCTTCCCAAAACGCCCGCGGTTCGCGGGCTTTTGGGTGTTTATTAAAAGGAGTTAGGTCCATGAAGAGAACCAAGCGCTCGATATCATTGTGGGATTCATTTAAATACTGGTTTGGACGCCGCTCCTTGCAGAGCCGCCTTATTGCTGCCTATATTTTTATTATTTTAGGACCCAGCGTCTTGGTGTCCTATTATTCCTTTGGATTGATTAATAATATGTACATACGTGACGCCAGAGAAAAGAATGAGTCCTTACTGGATATGGAAGAGCTCCATATTCAAACCCAGATCGAATCGATGGTCCGAGCAGTTCAGGTTGCTTACGATGATATCGATGTACAAGAGTATTTGTCCAATACAAATGAGCCTGATGCGGAAGAATTGGTTAATTTCAATAATAACGTCTTTAAAAGTTTGACACGTATCCAGTATTACAATCCGAATGTGGAGCATCTCCGTCTGTTCTCCAGCAGCAAAGTAACCGAGATCTGGCCGATCTTTTTCAGGGAAAGCCGTGTTGTCAATGAGCCTTGGTATCAAAAGGCCATCGAGATGAAGGGAATGGAATCGTGGTCTTTTCTATATAATGATGCGGACATCATCTATCGATATCATGGGCAGACCCCGGCGGAGACGCCTAAGGTGTCGTTGCTTCGTGAAATGAGTATTCCGAGGAATATTCATCATGTCGGGATGGTGCAGGTGGATATGTTGTTGGAAAAATTCAGTCCAAGGACATACTCCGTGATTCAAGACAGCCAGTCCCAAATGCTTATTGTGGATAACGAATTCCAAATTTTCACTCGGGCTCAGGATTCTTTCCTGGCTGCTAATCCCGAGATGAGCGCGGTCATTGAGGAAAGGCTGCAACAATATAAAGCTACAGGAAATTGGGATATCAATTACACGGAAAACGGAAACTCATTTCTTCTGCTGCATAAGCCGATTGAACGCATTAATGCAGATTTGCTGAATATCGTCTCGATGGACAGTGTACTAGAGGAAATATCACATACACGAAATATACTCATCGGTGCCAATATCGGGTTTATCACGCTCGTAACCCTGATTGCTTATGTTTCAAATGCATTTATTTTGAAAAACCTGCGTCTGCTGACCGAAGAGATGAAGAAGGTTCGCAGAGGGGAAACTTACAGTGGAATTGTTATTCGTGGCGGGGGCGAGGTCGGAGAATTGGCGCATCATTTCTCCAAGCTGATGAATACGATTAATACGTTGGTAGCCCAAGCTGTATACAAGCAGGCTCTAACCAAAGAAGCGGAACTCCGCACGCTGCATAATCAGATTGATGCGCATTTTCTGTACAATACCTTGGAGAATATAAAGATGCTAGCGGAGATCGAGAACCAGCGGGCAATATCAGACGCACTGACCTCGCTTGGCGGAATGATGAGATACAATTTTAAATGGTCTGGCGAGTATGTGAAGCTTTACGATGAGATTCGACATATCGAGAATTATACCGAGGTCATGAATATACGCTTTGATGAGCCGATCCAGCTTCAGCTGGATATTCCGGAAGAGTACATGGAGATGGAAATGCTAAAGATGTCCCTTCAGCCTATTGTTGAGAACGCCGTTAAACATGCCTGGACCGGAGAAGAGCCTGGAACAAGAGAGATCAAAATCCGGGTGGAGAGCCGGGAGCAGAATGCGGTACGGATGATCGTGACAGACAACGGCGTGGGGATTGAACAAGAGGTGCTGAAGGAGTTGAACCAGGAGCTGGAAATGGTCGGACTTACCGATAAGGTACCGAGAGGCTTCCGACCGGAGCCAAGCCCATATGGAATTGGCCTGAGCAATGTACAGGAGCGAATCCGACTTTTTTACGGTCAAGAATATGGTCTGAGCGTATTTAGTGAGCAAGGTGAATTTACACGAGTTGAGATGACTTTGCCGAAAGTGCTGTTAACAGGGAGGGTAGGCACGAATGACAAAACTGATGATCGTTGATGACGAAAAAAATATCCGTCTCGGACTTAAGACGATGATTGAACGTGAGTTCTCTGAGGAATTTGAATTGATTACCGCGGCCCAGGGGGCTGAAGCACTTGAATTATACCGGACTGAAGGAGCGGAAATTGTTGTGACCGATATCCGCATGCCGATCATGGATGGAATTACGCTGATTGAGCGGCTTGCTTCCGAACCATTGCCGAATGCCCAAGCCGGAAGACCGCTGGTTATTATCCTGAGCGGATATGAAGACTTTGAATACGCTAAAGCGGCTATCCGGTATCAAGCGGTAGATTATTTGCTGAAGCCGATTCGCAGGGACGAATTGTTCGGAGCGCTGCGTAAATGTAAGGATACTTTAACCAAGCGTTCCCAGATGGCCGAGCAGCTTTCTGTAACGGAGAGCTATCGGCAGCAGGTTCAGTCGGGAATTTTGCTTGACTTAATGCTGTTGAAGGACTTCACGGATGAGGAAGTAAAGCTGTGGAGCGCGGAAATAGGCTTTGACCGTTATATCTCACCATTCACTGTGGCGGTGCTGACTTATAAATACGAGGATGGCACCCGTATGAAGAAAGATGAGCTGAAGTCATTGGCCGAGCATATGTTTGAGAGTGTCAATGGTCAACTGAACGCTTGCCTGCTCGATCGGGAAGGAAGGGTTGTGCTGGTAGGCGGGCCGCAGTCTAAGTTTGCGGAACTGTCCAATCTGGCTGCCGAAAAGGAGCTTGACGGCCTGCTGATCGGAATCAGCAAAGAAGGAAGCCGGTTGGAGGACCTTGCCGAGTGTTACCGTCAGGCTGCCGAATCTCTTAGCTACACCTTTGTATTTCCGAAGACGCGCTTGATCTGGTTCAAAGAGCTGCCTGCGGAACGGCCTCGCTATAGTGTTCCGAAGGAGGATATCCGGAAGCTGGGTAATATCCTGGGCACAAATCAGGATAAGGATATCGGCCTGCTGCTCCATGAGATTTTCCGGATTGATCAACTGGCAGGGCTAGACATCGACTATTTATCCGCGGTTAGCAAACGAATTAACGAACAGGTCCTTGATGAGGTATTCCGGATGTACGGAGAGGCATCGGTGGAGGTCATCAAGCTCTACCGCAAAGTGGGAGATCTGTTCAACTTCCGTCATTTCCATGATTATTTTCGTTCGCTGGAGCAGCTGCTGTTCAGCCTGAACGAGTATATCAAGGAGATTCGTTCCGCACATAGCGAGAATGGGGACATGAAGGATGCGGTGGACTATATCGAGAACAACTATCATCGTCCCTTGAACATGGCCATTGTCAGCAACTATGTATCCTTGAATTATTCCTACTTCAGTGAGGCATTCAAGGCTTATACCGGCGAGAGCTTTGTCACTTATCTGAAGAGGGTCCGAATTCGTAAGGCAAAGGAACTGATCGGAACGGGCTCGCTCAAGCTGTCGGAGATCAGTGCAGCAGTCGGCTTTGAGAATACACGGCATTTTTCACGGGTGTTCAAGGAGCTGGAAGGTATTTCTCCCTTTGAATATCGCGGCAAGCTTTTTGTAGGCAATGAACGCTTTGGGGAACGCGAGGTACCAGAAGACGAATGAGCAGACCACGAAAATGCCGGTCTAGATAAGTTCAACTGATGAACATGCACTGGAGGCAACGTGTAAAGTGTTCTTACGATCACTGTTGTTCGCGAATTTCTTGGATTGAACTAGGCCATGTAAAGGAAGAAATCCGCTCTCAAGGGCGAACGCTGTCGAGCGTATGCTCCCGAAGCAGCTTTCTTTCAGAAAGCTTTTACTTCAGAACTCTTTACACTTATGCCTTTTCTGTGCACTCTTTAGTTGAACTTATATACTGTACTTGCCAATATTCGATCCATAATTTGTAAAAAAATAGAGACAGTCTCGTGTTTCCTTGTACAATGGAAGTACCACCCACCATTACGCAGAGGAGAACAAGACATGTCTCATACGTTCAAGGTAGCACATTTGGATACCTTTCGAACCACTAAAATAAAGCTGGGGCTGGACCACTATCAGGTCCGATCTGCAACTTCATTGGATCGCTTTTGGACGGTGCTTGCCTTTGCGTGCACCTTTCTTCTCTACCACTCTGAGGGCAAGCTTCTTGAAGGCCTACAAGCTTTTCACCAAGAGCATCTTGCCCACCAAGCCCGTTGGATTTATGAATAAGGGCGAAAGGGAATTCCGTTTGAGTAGGTGCAACAACAATTACGGATCGCCTGGAAGAGTGGTGAACAAGTAGCCGGAGGTCCGGTATGGAGCTGAAACAGCGACAGCGGTCGCCTTTAAACCCGGATTTTCACCTCGTCAGGTTCAAATCGTTCAAAAAATCCGGGTTTAACAGCGAGTGTAAGCCCATACCGGACGCAGGCTCCCAGGGTTCACCATGCTTCTAGCTCTTGTTTGTTCCAGTAAATTGGAAGTCGTTTTTGGCAAGTACAGTTATATAGATTATAGGGCGATTGCCGGCAGAGCGGATAAGAACAGTGATATTCTTCATTACTCAGGGAAGCGCTGCGATGCTACCATAATTACATTTAGAAGGAACGGGTCTATCTGCACCCTGATATTTTAACGCTTTATAGCAAGGAAGCGACAGTGAGGCTGGAACTTTAAACATCGAATCTATAAGGGGATGAATCGTATGGGCAAGGCAACTGGATTTATGGAATATGAGAGGGAGGTTCCCGGGGAATTGGAACCCTTGGAGCGGATATCCTCTTGGGCGGAGTTCTCCGTTCCGATGAATGAGGAGCAGCTAAGAACTCAAGGAGCGCGCTGCATGGATTGCGGGACCCCATTTTGCCATGTTGGACGCATGCTCTCCGGGATGGCTTCAGGTTGTCCGCTCCACAATTTAATTCCCGAGTGGAATGACCTTGTATACCGGGGGAACTGGAAGGAGGCTCTCAAGCGGCTGCAGAAGATAAATAACTTTCCTGAATTTACTGGCAGAGTGTGTCCGGCACCTTGTGAAGGCGCATGTACGGTTGGCAAGCATGGAGCGCCGGTGACGATTAAGAATATCGAGAAGTCGATCGTTGACCGTGGATTCCTGGAAGGCTGGATTCAGCCTGAGCCACCGGAGAGAAGGACGGGCTACAAGGTTGCTGTTGTCGGATCTGGTCCTGCCGGTCTGGCCTGCGCAGACCAATTGAATCAGGCGGGGCATATGGTAACCGTCTTCGAGCGGGCCGATCGAATCGGTGGCTTGCTAATGTACGGCATCCCTAACATGAAGCTGGAGAAGAGTTCCGTGGAACGACGTGTGCGATTGCTTGAAGCGGAGGGAATCCAGTTTGTGACTCGTTGTGAGGTAGGCAAAGATCTTCCGGTCGATGCCTTGAAGAAGGATTATGATGCTGTTGTGCTGTGCGGGGGAGCTACCCTTGCCCGTGATTTGCCTATACCGGGAAGAGAGGCCGACGGCATCTATCAAGCTATGGAGTTTCTGACCCTGAATACCCGCAGCTTGCTTGATTCCGGTCTGGAGGATGGACGACACATCTCTGCCAAGGATAAGCATGTAATTGTGATTGGCGGAGGCGATACCGGGACGGACTGTGTGGCGACAGCAATCAGGCATGGCTGTAATTCCGTGAATCAATTGGAAATTATGCCGATGCCTCCGCTATCCCGTCAGCCGGACAATCCATGGCCGGAGTGGCCCAAGGTAATGAAGACGGACTATGGACAGAAGGAGGCAGTCGAAGTATTTGGTGAGGAGCCGCGCCGTTTCTTAACTTCCACCCGCCAATTCCTGAGTGATGATAACGGGCAACTTACCGGGTTAGAAATTGTAGAGATCGAGTGGTTGCATAATGCTCAGGGCAGGCTCGTTCCTCATGAGATCGAAGGGACGGCGCGTAGGGTTCCGGCCGATCTGGTGCTGCTTGCGCTTGGATTTACCGGCCCGGAGGATGGTCTGCTGATACAGCTTGGTATTGAAAGGGATGAACGGTCCAATGTAAAGGCGGCGGAGGGGACGTATTCCACGAATGTGGAAGGTGTGTTCGCAGCAGGAGACATGCGCCGCGGCCAGAGTCTTGTTGTATGGGCCATTCAAGAGGGCCGGCAAGCGGCCAAGGCTGTTACTCGATACCTGACAGCAGACCGGCTGCTACGCGCCTAATTTTCACTTCAATTTTGCCTCCGCCTTGGTCAGAATTTCTGCAATTTTAACCTCGTAGACATGTATATTTTTACGGGACTTTAATCCTTGCGAGAATAAGGTATCCAGCCGGGTCAGCGCACCGGCAATCCGGTCGGTATCTTTTTTCTTCAAGGCAGCTTTGAAATTGCTCCACTCGGTGGCTGAGGATTTATTCGCTGCTGAGATGGAGCTTTTTTCGGTTTTGATCCTGGCTTTCCACGTATCGATTTCTCCCAATATTTTACGAATTTCTGCACTTTTCCGCGTTCGTGCTGCCTTTGCTTCCTTTAGCTCCGCCTCTCTCGTTCGAATCTCCTGCCGTGCCAGCGTGCATGCTGTTTTCAATCCGTTGGCTTGTGTTTGCAGCAGTTTAGTTAACGCTTTATCCTTCAGCTTCTTGGCAGAGGCGAGCTGCTTATTCGCTAATGCCGATGAATCGAATAGGGGCTGATATTTCTGCTTAACCGTACTGACCTTTTGCTCCAATTGGCGGATTTTTGCGGAATCCAGTTCGGTAATTTTCTTCTTTACGCCGCTTAATTTGGCCTCATTGGTATTATGGAGGCTAGTGTTCTTGCTCTCCCAAGTCTTGTGCTCCTTCTGCAGGGCTGACAGTGAATCATACGATTTGATCAACGATTTCTTTCGGGCGGTACCTGCGTCTTCTACGGCGAGCTTCAACTGGTCTTTCACAGAATCCGTAAATTCCGGGGAGGCTCCGAGTATGGAGACTGGAGGTACACCAAACAAGAGACATCCGGTCACCAGCAAAATTAGAAACTTCTTCATCCTATCGCTCCTTTGTTTACATGGTTTTTAGGGATTGAGCAGGCATAGAACCTGGAGATACAGAAAAAAGCACCTGCAAGACGGCATTCACTGCCAGCTTACGGGTGCTTCCCAAATTTCCAGAATTCTATTTTCAAAAAATATACTTTAAAATCCCTTAAATGTCAATTACTCGGACAACTCACACAATGGCTCGGGAAGCTGTAATTCGGTATGCAGACATTCCAGCTTGCGGAGAATTTCCTTCCGCCACTTCAGATCACCGAGGTTGGTAGCCAAGTTCAGAAGGTCCAGATAGTCATCGATTTGCAGGGAAGATTTGCGGGCAGATACTTTCATGGGCTTCATACTCCTTATTAAATAAACTTATATCCAATATGAGGACAAGATAATAATGATAATCATTATCAAATGTGATATTTATCATTATGCACAATAATTTTTGGTTTGTAAATACAAGGAGACTATTTGGAGAAAAAATCAATGACTTAAGATTGGAGAATGAGTCTTCAAGCGCTGCACTCTTCGACAAATTAGGATAAGAAACCTATGTAGGGTTAGGGATTTATGTTAAAATATAACTAAATTTTAATCTATGACCAAAGTGCCACGACGATCTTGCCTGGGAGGGTTAAGGATGAAACAGCTCGTAAGCTCAGTATTCCTGTTAATGAGTGTGGTAACTTCATTTCTGCTAAACCCCGAATCCGCAAACGCCTCTCGAGAAAATATTCTCTACCAATCCGAGCTGGACTACCCGCCCTTCAAGTATGACCAAAATGGTTATCCTGCCGGATTTGACCTCGATCTGACCCGCCTTTTATTTGAAGAAGACAAATACTCGATTTATTATTCCTTTGATGCCTGGGAGAAGGTTTACGCAAAGCTGAACAACAAGGAACTAGACACGGTAGGCCTCATGGCCGTTCTGGATGAAAGAAAGGGCGAGGTCAGTTACTCCAAGCCGATCATGAAGACAACGACAGGTATTTTTGCCAGGACTCATTTTGAGGAAGAAGTCACCTTGAACACATTGTCCAGCTACAGGATTGGTGTAGGTGCCGGACAATATACGGAGCAGCAGTTGAAGAGTGAGTTGGGAATTACCGATTATTCGACATTCCTAACCGTTCAGGAAGGGATGCATGCGTTAAGAGAAGGGAAGATCGACCTACTGTTTGAGAATCAGCATGTGGTTAACTATCTGATGATTCGGGAAGCCATGAGTGATGAGATCCGGATGGTGCTGGGAGGACTCTATCCGGTTGACTTCGCTTATGGAATCCGGAAGGATTCTCCCGAGCTTGTATCTTATTTGAATTCGCGGATAACTCAGGTTCAAGGCGATCCTTTGTTCGAGGAGCTATATCAGAGATATTTCTTTACCCATTCCGATCACTATAATGAGAAAATCCGCAACCGATATATAACGGCGGCCGTCCTGATCGTAATTTCGGCTATCGTTGGCTCGATCCTGATCAGATTGTATATCAATCGGCTGCGAAGAACCCTGCAAGGCGAACGGGAATTCTCAAATGATGTGCTGAAGCATGCAAATCTGTTTATCTGGGCGGTCAAGGCTGACGGCAGGACGGTTAGGTTGAATCAATATGCCGAACGACTGATCGGGATTACAGAGGAACAGGCAGAGGATCGTCCATATGATGAGCTGGAGGGCATGTGTGACAACTATCCGGAGCTGCTGCAAATGCTGGATGAAGCATTGAATATGCAATTTGCCGTCGACCGGGAAGTGATCCTGAAGCGTTCGGAAGGAGAGGGAAAGATTGCCTTATTGTTCCGAACCACCTCTATTCAAGGGCTGGAAGGTGATCTTGATGTCTTTGTTCTTGCGGGGATGGATATTCAAGAGCGAAAGGAATCCGAGATCAAGCTGCAGAACAGTTACCAGGAGCTGGAGGCAACTTACGAGGAACTGACAGCAGCCCAGGAGGAGCTGGCCGATAATTACAAGAAGCTGCTTGATAATCAGGAATTGCTGGCGCGGAACGAGGAGCGATATCGACTGGTAACTGAGGCCTCGAACGGAGGCATTTGGGAGATCGACTTAATACATAACAAGAACTACTACTCCCCTAGATGGTTTCAACTGTTGGGCTATGAGGAGGAAGACCAGGTAAATCGGGATATGCTCTCGGATCTCATTCATCCTGATGATGCAGTGGTCTATGCGAGCGAGATCGGGAAGGCTTGTGCGGAGCTTCGTTCTCTCCTGGAATGCGAATTCCGTCTTCGGATGAAACATGGAGAATATCATTGGTTCCTTGCCCGTGGAAAAATTGTATTCGATACCAATGGAGAACCGCAGAGAATGACAGGCTCGATTATTGACATTCATGAATTGAAGCTTTCCCAGGATCGCTTGCATTATATGGCTTATTATGACGAATTAAGCGGTTTGCCGAACCGTCATTACTTTATGAGAGAGCTGGAGAATTTCTCCGAGACACCTGATCGACATGCGGCCTTATTTTTCATCGATACCGATAATTTCAAGTATGTGAACGATACTTTGGGGCATAAGGCAGGAGATCTGCTGCTGGCAGCGACCAGCAAACGCTTGTCCGAGGTGATTGGCAGTGGAGATATGCTGTTTCGCCTGGGCGGAGATGAATTTGTAATTATGCTGGAGGGCATCAGAGAGGCTGCCCAGGCGGAACGCTACGCCGAGAAGCTGATAGAGATGTTCAAGGAGCCGTTCTATATCCAGGGCAGTGAACTGTATATATCGGTGAGCATCGGGATTTCTCTATATCCGCAGAATGGAACCGATCCGGAGGAGCTCTTGAAAAATGCGGACATGGCGATGTATGCAGCGAAGGAGGCCGGAAAAGGGAAGTATATGGTCTTTACTCCGGCTTTCCAGCATGCCTTTTATGAACGTGTACAATTAGAAAAGTATCTGCGTCAAGCAGTGCAGAACGGGGAGCTGTTGCTGCATTACCAGCCGCAGGTCGATCTGAATTCCGAGCGAATTTCCGGCTTTGAGGCGCTGGTTCGCTGGAACAGTCCGGAGCTTGGGTTTGTCTCTCCCTTAAATTTTATCAAGGTGGCCGAGGACAGCCGGCTCATTATTCCGATCGGGGCCTGGGTGTTAAAGGAGGCGTGCCGGTTCGGGAAAAGATTGCAGGATGAAGGATATGGAGATTTCCTGATCGGAGTTAATATCTCCGTGATTCAGCTGCTGCAGGATGATTTTGCAGATCATGTGCAGGAAGTGCTAAGAGAGACCGGGTTAAAACCGCAGTATCTGGAGCTGGAGATTACGGAAAGCACGATCATGGAGTCCTTTGACGAGATGGTGGCTAGCCTGACCGTGTTGAGGGAGCTTGGAATAAGCATTGCGCTGGATGATTTCGGGACAGGCTACTCTTCACTTGGTTACCTGAAGCAGATGCCGATCACCACTCTGAAGATTGATAAATCCTTCATTGAGCAGGTTCCGGACGAGGGGGATAGTCGATCCTTGGCGAGAGCCATCGTGCTGATCGGAAGAAAAATGGGGCTGAAGGTCGTTGCGGAAGGGGTGGAAACCCAGCGGCAGCTCCAGTATATCAAGCGTTCGAGATGTGATGTGATTCAGGGTTACTTGATCAGCCGGCCTGTGCCGGAGCAAGATGCATTGGCGCTTGCCGGCAGCAGTCTGCGACTGGATATTTAGCGCATCATGCTGCCGCTGCACTTATTTCAGGCTTCCGCTTGCACGGAGACGTCGGAATCCGCCAGGAAGGCCGTAATTGGCATGGACGCCGCCCCCAGAGCGGTGGAGCGGATTCCCAGCTTGGCAAATTCGACTTGAGTCTTCTTCCGATGATAAGACAGGCTGCGGTTTTTGATCGAGTGCAGCATGGCCTGCTCAAGCTGTTTGCCTGCCAGAGACAGCCGGTTGCCGATGACGATCATTTCGGGGTTCAGAATATTAACGAGATTCGCCAGCCCGATGCCGAGCTGAGTGCCGATCTCATTCAGGAGGGTGACAGCTTGGCTGTTGCCCTCTTCTACTTTTGCCAGCACTTCTTCAATCGTGGAGACTTGCTCGCCCCAAATTGCTGCAGCCTGATCGAGCAGGGCCTTCTCGGAAGCCAGCGTCTCCCAACAGCCATGGTTGCCGCACCGGCAGAGCGGTCCATTCTCGGCGATGGTCATATGGCCGACCTCACCGGAAAAATTAGACGTACCGCGGTATAGCTGGCCGCCGACGACTATCCCGGAGCCGATTCCGACCCCGATGCTTAAATAGACGAGATCACTGGTATGCAGCCCGGCACCGTACAGCTTTTCCCCGATGGCTCCGGCATTTGCTTCATTATCGATATAAATCGGCAGAGCAAGTTCTTGCTGAAGATGTCCTGCCAGATCAAAATTGTTCCAGCCCAGGTTGGGAGCGGAGACGACTTGCTGAGTCTCATCTACAAGCCCGGGAACTCCGATCCCGATCCCGATGACCCCGTAAGGGGTAGCGGGAAGATCAACACAGATCTTGGAGATCGTGGATTTGATCTGATTCGTTACGCTTTCTGTGGTATAGTCAGCAAGCGGGGTGCTCTGCTCGCGAATGATATGGCCTTCCAGATCAACAATAACGACAAGAAGATCGTGAACGCGAATGTCCACGCCGACCGCATAGCCGGCTTGTTTGTTGAAAAGCAGCAAGGTGGGCTTCCTGCCGCCGCTGGATTCGCCCGGCCCGATCTCGGTAACCAGCTGGCTGTCAATCAGCTCTGCGACCAGGGAGGATACCGTAGCTTTATTTAATCCGATCGCCGCGGAGATATCTGCCCGGGAGAGCGGCTGCATTTGCCGAATAGTATCCAGGACTATGCCTTTATTCATCTTCTTGATCAGTTGCTGATCGCCCGTAATTTTCATTGAAGTTCCTCCGGTAACATGCTTTTCTATTCGCCATCATATCATATATAAGTTGAACTAATGAATGTTACGTTCTGGGCAACGTGTGAAGTGTTCTTACGATCGCTGTTGTCCGCGGAATTCTCTAATTGAACGAAGCCATCTTATTTAGTTCAACTTTATATAGATAAAAAATGCTTACTAAATTACTTAGTTAGTTGACTAGACAAACTAAGTATAACGTGATAGGATTGAGTTGAAAAGAGCATGAGACAAAATCATTAAGGCAAGACTGATGTAAGGGCTTACTAAAAAGATCATTATATTGTAAGGAGGACGTAACGTGAGTTATTTCAAGAACATTGGCAAGATTCAATTTGAAGGTGCAGGTTCGAACAATCCATTGGCATTTAAGCACTATGACGAGAATGAAGTGGTGCTCGGCAAGTCGATGAAGGAGCATCTTCGCTTTGCAGTAGCTTACTGGCATACGCTGACAATGAACGGCAGCGATCCTTTCGGTCAAGGCAACATGGTTCGCCCGTGGGAGACTGTATCCGGTCTGGATCTGGCGAAGGCACGCGTGGAAGTGAATTTCGAGTTCCTGGAGAAGCTTGGCGCTCCTTATTTCTGCTTCCATGATGTGGACATTGCTCCGGAAGGTGCTACGTTGAAGGAATCCAATGAGAACCTGGACGTAATCGTTGCTAAGATCAAGGAAGGTATGAAGCAATCCGGCGTGAAGCTGCTGTGGAATACAGCCAACATGTTCTCTAACCCGCGTTATGTCCACGGGGCGGCAACAACCTCCAATGCCGACGTATTTGCTTATGCAGCTGCGCAAGTGAAAAAGGGCCTGGAAACTGCAGTTGAGCTTGGCGCAGAGAACTATGTGTTCTGGGGCGGCCGCGAAGGCTATGAATCCCTGCTGAACACAGATATGGGCTTGGAGCTGGATAACCTGGCTCGCTTCTTCCAAATGGCTGTTGATTATGCGAAGGAAATCGGATTTACCGGCCAATTCCTGATCGAGCCTAAGCCAAAAGAGCCAACCAAGCACCAATATGATTTTGATGCAGCTACTACGATCTCCTTCTTGCAAAAATATGGTCTTCAAGATAAATTCAAGCTTAACCTGGAAGCGAACCATGCGACACTGGCAGGACATACCTTCGAGCATGAGCTGCGCGTAGCGCGCATCAACAATATGCTCGGTTCGATCGATGCGAACCAAGGCGACATGCTGCTGGGCTGGGATACAGATGAATTCCCTACAGACCTGTATGCAGTAACTTTGGCTATGTACGAAATTATTGAAAATGGCGGACTGGGATCCGGCGGCGTGAACTTTGATGCGAAGGTTAGACGTTCTTCCTTTGAGCCTGAGGATTTGTTCTACTCCCACATCGCCGGCATGGACACCTTCGCGAAGGGTCTAAAGGTTGCGGCCCGCATGAAGGAAGAGAAATTCATCGACTGTCTGATCGACGAGCGTTATGCAAGCTTCAAGTCCGGCATCGGTGCAGACATTTTGTCCGGCAAAGCGAACTTCAAGACCTTGGAAGCTTATGCATTGGAGCATAGCGACATCCGCAACAAGTCCAACCACCTTGAGCTGGTGAAGGCGCGTCTGAACGAATTGATCTTCACTACCAAATAAGCTGGTGCTAAGCTGCAAGTGAATGAACGTTAAAAAAAGGGGGCGCCTGGTCGTCCCCTTTTTTCGGTTCATAATAAGTTGGACTAATAATTGTACGATGGAGGAACACTCCACACTTATGCCCTTTATTTATCTTCTTTTGTTCAATTCAGATAGCTTTGAATTATATACATGATTAAGGGAGGCGTATCGGACGATGAAGTACGTAATTGGAATCGACTTGGGAACCAGCTCGGTAAAGACGGTGCTGGTGAACAAGCAGGGAGATATTGTGGGCGAGGCTACAGCTTCTTACCCGCTGATTCAGGAACGCCCGGGATACAGCGAGCAGGATCCGGAGGAATGGGTAAAGGGAACGCTTGGTTGTCTGAAGGAACTGCTGGACAGTAAGCAGGCGGCGGCCGAAGATATCGAAGGCGTATCCTTCTCCGGGCAAATGCATGGTCTGGTGCTGCTGGATGAGCAGAACCAGGTGCTTCGCAATGCGATCCTGTGGAATGATACCCGCACGACGAAGGAATGCCGGGAGATCGAGGCGAAGCTGGGAGACAGCCTGCTGGAGATTACCCGGAATGCGGCGTTGGAGGGCTTTACGCTGCCGAAGATTTTGTGGGTGCAAAAGCATGAGCCTGAGCTGTTTGCGAAGGCGGCGCGCTTTGTGCTGCCGAAGGATTATTTGCGCTATCGGATGACCGGGCAGGTCGCGATGGAAATCTCCGACGCCGCAGGCACGCTGCTCTTGAATGTGCCGGAAGGGGCGTGGAGCGAAGAGATCACCGCGGCCTTCGGACTTCCGGCCGGGTTTTGCCCGCCGCTCGTCGGCAGCACGGAGGACACCGGCACGGTGCTGCCGGAGTTCGCGCAGCAGAGCGGCCTCTCGCCGAACACCCGTGTGTTCGGCGGCGGCGCGGACAATGCCTGCGGCGCAGTAGGCGCCGGCATTGTCCGCAAGGGCGATGCGCTGTGCAGCATCGGCACATCGGGCGTTGTCCTCACCTACGAGGAGGACAAGAGCAAGGACTTCGGCGGCAAGGTGCACTTCTTCAACCATGCTCATCCAGGAGCCTTTTATGCCATGGGGGTTACCCTGGCAGCAGGCTATTCCCTGAGCTGGTTCAAGGATTCGCTGGCGCCGGAGCTTGGCTTCAATGAGCTGCTTGCGCCCGTGGGCTCGCTACCTCCTGGAGCGGACGGCTTGCTGTTCACGCCATACCTGGTCGGCGAGCGCACGCCTCATGCAGACAGCGTCATTCGCGGCAGCTTCATCGGGCTGTCCGGCACGCATCGCCGGGAGCATCTGGCCCGCGCCGTGATGGAGGGCATCACCTTCTCGCTGGCTGAATCCCTTGCCTTGTTCCGCGAGGCGGGCATCGAGGTGGATCGGATGATCTCCATCGGCGGCGGTGCGAAGAATCCGGTCTGGCTGCAAATGCAAGCCGATATTTTCGGCATACCGGTCGTCTCGCTGAAGAACGAACAAGGCCCGGCGATGGGCGCAGCCATGATGGCAGCGGTCGGCAGCGGCTGGTTCGCCAGCCTCAAGGATTGCGCCGATCAATTTATCGGCTATGCGCAAACCTATGAGCCGGTACCGGCCAATGTTGAAACCTATAGCCGCCTGTTCAAGCTTTATCAGCAAGTGTATGCGGCTACCCGTTCGCTGAATGAAGGGCTGCAAGAGTTCCGCGGCTAATCCGCATAGCAGACTGTGGGGACCCAAGAGTGTTTGCAGTTGGAGTAGAAGAGGGTCCCCCTTCTTCACCAAAGCCACATCGTGCGCTACGGAAATAAGTGCAGAAAGTCACTATAATTCCAGGTGCGGGCGCTCATGCGATGATTATAGTGCAGAAAGGCATTAAAAATTGCAGGCGTGGGTGCTCATGCGATGATTATAGTGCAGAAAGGCATTAAAATTGCAGGCGTGGGCGCTCATACGATGATTATAGTGCAGAAAGTCACTATAATTGCAGGTGCGGGTGCTCGTGCGATGATTATAGTGCAGAAAAGCACTATAATTCCAGGCGTGGGCGCTCATACGGCGATTATAGTGCAGAAAGGCATTAAAATTGCAGGCGTGGGTGCTCATGCGATGATTATAGTGCAGAAAGTCACTATAATTGCAGGTGCGGGTGCTCGTGCGGCGATTATAGTGCAGAAAGGCATTAATCGCAGAAAGCCAAAAGAGAAGGAACAATAAAAGTTGGACGAAAAACCTGGGACTGACCCCTGATTGTAAGATGGGGATCGCCACTTTTCTCGCCCGACTTTTTAATTTGGGAACGTGTTGGATAGCTTTGGGGCCTTAATGGACAGCAACTTCTTCCGAGCATCAAGACGATAACGCTTCGTTGGTGATTTTCTCGATGTCGACCGGGGAGCGCGACCCCTCTCGGACGATATCGGGAAGAATATGCTGCAGAAAGTAATCTACACAGTGCAGCTTGATGCCTTTGATCTTGATAAGCGCATTTCGGTACATGGTGATGAATTCTTTTTCCGTGTTGCCTAACTGCAGTTCTGCAAAGGCCTCGTAGATCTGATCCATCTTGTCGGCTACCTCCAGGATACGCCCCTCCACCGAGTCGTCTTTTCCTTCCCGCAATTGTCTGCGGAAGATGGCCTGGAATTCCTCCGGAATATGCTCGTCGATGAAGTGAGCGACCATGCCCTCCTCAACCTGCTGCAGCATGGCTCTAAGCTCCAACGAATAATGCTTCACAGGAGTTTTGATATCTCCGATAAAAATTTCGCCATAATCATGGCTGCTGGTAATTTCGTATAACTTTTTCCAGTCCACCGTTACCCCGTGGCTTTCCTCGATATCGGCCAAGGTCTTGGCGTATTGAACAACCTTCCAGGAATGCGCAGATACACTGTGCTCCTGAAGCTTGAATCGGCCAGGGCAGCGAATGATCCGCTCCAAGTCGTTTAATGAATAGAAGTAGGTGTGAATTCCCATATGTGAATCCCTTTCTGTACCCGTGATAATTTGCGTGGCTGAGATGAAGTATGAATTTGTGCGGCTTAGGTTAAGTATGAATGTGATTTGTTAATGGACGATTAACATCCAATATTTCATACGAATATGCGCTTTTATTTAATACGAATTAATGCGAATATAAACTCTCCATTGCTTAATTCCATCCGGGCTGCGCAGGTAACTTTTGTCTTCGATCCTGCAAATTCCGTAGAGGGAATGTCGGGTGGAGCCCGAATAATGGATGTTATGATGCAGTGGAAAGGAACTGGGGCCGCGAGAGCACTGGAAATGGATCGTAGCTTTGGAGGCACTGGAAATGGATCGTAGCTTTGGAGGCACTGGAATGGATTGGACCTGTGTGAACACTAGAAAGGAACTGGAGCTATGGGAGCGCTGGAAAGGAGCTGGAGGGCATGGAAGCACTGAAGCAAATGAATCAGGCCATGGAGTATATTGAAGAGCGTTTGCTGGACGAGGAGATCGATATGCGCAGTGTCGCTCGAATTGCAGGCTGCTCGGAGTATCACTTCCGCAGGATGTTCTCCTTCTTGTCGGGGATGAGTCTGGGCGAATATATCCGTTACCGCAGGTTGACATTGGCCGGCATGGATCTGCTTAACCGGACGGAAAAGGTCATTGATATTGCCCTGAAATATGGCTATGATTCACCGGACTCCTTCACCAGGGCGTTTCAGGCCTGGCACGGGACTACGCCATCAGAAGCCCGGAAGGGTTCTTCCAGGCTGAAGTCTTTTCCGCCCATGACCTTTCAATTAACGATTAAGGGAGGTAACCCCATGGAGTATCGGATTGTTGAAAAGGGACCTTTTCAGATTGCAGGCATCATGGAACGCATCACGCTGATTTATGAGGGAACGAATCCTCAGATCGACGAGATGTGGACCCGTTTGACGATGGAGGATTATGCTGAATTAAAGCGGATCTCCAATACGGAACCTAGAGGCATCGTATGTGTATCTGCCAATTTCGCGGAGGGACGTCAGGAAGGCGGAGAGTTGGATCAATATATCGGGGTCGCCACAACAGAAACGGTTCCTGACCGTTGGGAGGTGCTCCCGGTAGAAGCTTCCACCTGGGCGGTGTTTACTGCGACAGGAGAATTCCCGAGAGCCTTGCAGGATACCTGGGCAAGAATCTATTCAGAATGGTTCCCTTCATCAGGCTACGAACTGACGGGAGGGCCGGAGTTGCTCTGGAACGAAGGCAAGGACACAACGGTTCCCGACTATACAAGCGAGATCTGGATTCCTGTAATCAAGAAAAGTTAACAACATCAGCCGGCTGCTCTTCACGGGGCAGGCCGGCTGTTCGATATTTATAGACGTGCAACAAAAGGGAGTGCCATGAACTCCTTGAGAGGCAATGCTATAATTGAGACAAGGCTTCCAAGGAGGAAAGATATGCATATCCGATACATTTACCGTAATTATTTCAAGAACAACTTGTTTATGAAGATTATCCTGTTCTTCTCGGTGATCACGATCGTTACGATCATTACCTTTTCCTATCTGATGTTCAAGGTGATGTCCGAATCTGCCGTGCAAAGGCAACTCGACATCCAGAAAGGAGCGGTCGAGAGGGTCAGCAACTATTTTAGCGGAAAGTATGATTCTATTCAGTCCACGGTGCGCGAGGTCTATCGTGATGATGTGCTGGCTGTGAATATGTCTTACTTCCTGGAGCATCCGTACCAGGACTATGTGAACTATCGCCTGGAGCGGTTTTACACGGATAACGGTATTTCCTCGTCTGATATGGTTACGTTCTTCCGCGGCAAGGTGGATGATGATCCGGATATCCGCAGTCTCATGCTATACAGTGTGGATCAGTATCAGCTTTATGTGTTTTACAACTACATGCAGCAGTTCAAGATCATCCCGACCAACCTAGCTCGCTCTTATATCCCGGAAGTGATGTATCAGCAGGAAGGCCCTGGGGTAGGACCATCCAATATTTGGGTCAGCCGAGCTATTGAGACGACGAATACCTCGACCTACTCGGTACGTTTTCCGGTGAACAATACCCTAACGCTCAAAAATATAGGCCAATTGGTGGTCTATTACGATACGGATAAGGTGTGGAATAGCCTGGCGCTATATAAAGAGGATCTCAAAGGCTCCATTCTTGTTTTGTCACAGGACGGAAGCGTGCTGTTTGACTCCACGGGCTTTTATCAAGGAAAGAAATATCCCTATTTCGAGGAGCTTAACACCGTGTATGACAATGATGAACTGGGGGATGACTTGATTGCGACCAAAATAACCCATAGCCAGGGCGGATTCACGGTATTAAGTACTGTGCCGAAAAAGGAATTGGCCAAAACCTATCAAGGACTGCGGAATACGATCCTACTGATCAGCTCCGTCTGTATTTTGTTCGCCATCTTGATTCCCGCGCTTTTTATCAGCAATTTTGCAAAAAGAATGTATAACATTATTCGCTTTACCCGAAAGGTTCGTGACGGGGACTTCACAACCCGGATTGCGGATACAAGAGACGATGAGCTTGGCCAGATTTCCAAAAGCTTTAACGATATGCTGGAAGAGCTGAATGAGTATATCGACCGGGTATTCAAAGCGGAAATCAAGCAGCAGCAGACAGAGCTTGTCGCTTTGCAGGCCCGAATCAATCCGCACTTCCTTTACAATACATTGGAGGTCATTCGAATGCGTGCAGTCTCTCAAGGGGCCAAGGATGTTGCGGAGATGATCTACAGTCTATCTGTCTTATTCAAAAGCCTGGTGCAGCAAAAGAGAGTCTACACCCTTAAGGATGAGCTGGAGGCTTGTCGACTCTATTTGGAGCTGTTCCGGATTCGCTACAAGGACCGCTTCGAATATGAGATTCAGGCTGCTCCCGAATTATACGGACAATCGGTAGTGAAGCTGTCCTTGCAGCCGATCGTTGAGAATTACATTGTTCATGGAATCCGGACGGATCGCTATGACAATCGGTTAACGATTCAGGTGCAGGAGGACGGGGATATTTTGACGGTAGTGGTGCAAGATAACGGAAAGGGCATTGAGCCTGACCAATTGGCCGAGATCCGGGAGGAGCTGGAACGGGAGGAAGAGACCGGCCGCATGTTTGGTCTGAGAAGTGTCCATAGCCGCTTGCGCTTCTTGTACGGACCTGAGTACGGAATTGAAATTGAGAGTTCGCCGGAGAGTGGAACTGTCGTTATCGTACGCTACCCGGTTCGGGAAGAAATGGAGGCTGAGGCTCAGGATGTATAAAGTATTCATTGTAGATGACGAGCCTTTTATTGTTGAAGGCTTGTACGATATTGTGGACTGGCCCTTGTTTGGCCTTGAAATTGTAGGGCACGCGGAGAACGGACAGCAGGCATTGGAGGCGTTAAAGACCACGCCAGCCGATTTGCTGATCACCGATATCTCGATGCCGGTTATGGATGGATTGAGCCTGATTTCTGAAGTGCGCAAGCTCCATACAGAAATGAAGGTTGTCATCTTAAGCGGATTCAACGAATTTGACTACCTCAAAGAAGGTATGCGCCTGGGCATTGAGAACTATCTGTTGAAGCCGATCAATGTGGAGGAGCTTGAGTCCACCCTTCGCAATACCGTGCAAAAGCTGGACCGGATTCAACCGAAGGAGCAGTACGATGATTATGACGTCCAGATTCTTAAGGATAATACACTGTACCGTTGGCTGAACGGTCAGATCGCAGCGCCGGAATTCGCCGAGCGTGCAGGGTTGCTGGACCTGAAGCTCCGAGCTCCGTATTTTGCTGTCTGCGTCCTGAGGACAAAAGCAAGCCTGTCCGTCTTGTTTGAGCGGGTAGCCGGGTTTCTGGAGACCCGGGACGAACAGTCCACCCTTTGCCGGGATGTGGATGGAGATCTGGTTCTCATTGCTTCCTTGTCCGGTCAAGAGGATGGGAGAAAAGCCTTTATTCGCTTGGTAGAGGACCTGTCAATGGAACTGTCTGTCATGAGCCGTCCGGTTCATATTGGAGTGGGCCGTGTCGAACCCGTCTCGGAAGCAGCCTCGATTAGTTATAAAGAGGCCAAACGAGCGCTGGAATACTATATCGTCTATCCAGAACGGCTGTTTATCGAATACGGACAATTGGAACGAAATCGGGGAATGGCCTTCTCCAGCCATTCTATGCCATGGGCGGAATACAGCAAGCTGATTTTATCCGGAGATATAGAGGAGCTAAAGAAGAATATTCGAGATGATTTTGAGCAGCTTAAGCAAGGGGAGGGTGTGCGCCCGGACGATCTGCAGAGCGCTGCGATGGAATTGATTATTCGCTTCAAGATGGAGCTTCAAGAGATTAAGCTTACCGAGGAAGCCGATAGTTTCAGGCAAGCGCTCGGACAAATCCAGAACAGCCAGTCCTTTGACGGATTGCTAGAGATTCTGGAGGAAGTGGCGAATATCACGGTCAACTCACTGATGAGAGACGTGAAAAGCCCGGTTGTCCATCAGGTATTGAATTATATCCATAGTCACTATGCGGAGGAGCTTTCACTTAAAACGCTTGGAGCGCATTATCATATTCATCCGGTTTATTTGGGACAGCTTTTTCTGAAGGAGACAGGGGGGACATTCGCGGAGTATATCAACAAATATCGTATTGAAAAAGCCAAGGAGCTTTTGAAAGTGACCAACTATAAAGTGCATGAGATCGCCCGAAATGTGGGGTATTGGGAAATTGGATATTTTTACAAGCAATTCAGGAAATACGTGGGCATATCGCCGACCGATTTTAAAGCGCTTCACTAATAAAATAGGTCTTCCATACCTTGTAGGCTTTTTTTCTTTAATTTGTACCTCGATTTATTTAGTTTGTATTCTTTTTGTAACGGCTTTCATTCGGTAAGGTTGAATTGTAAGTTAGACGAAACAATCTAAAAGGGAGGATCATCATGAGAAATAGTAAAAGAAGCTTTTCTTTCGTACTCGCTACTCTGATGGCTCTGGTGCTCGTATTGAGCGCTTGCGGCGGCAAGGACAACAACGCTGCCGAAGGTAACACGGGCACGTCGACAGGCGGCAGTTCGGAAAAGACAGTTAACCTGATTTGGTACACCATCGGGACACCGCAAAAAGATGTGGATCGCGTTATGGAGGAAGTCAGCAAGTATACGAAAGAGAAAATTAACGCAACGATCACTATGAAAATGGTCGACTGGGGCGACTACCAGCAAAAAATGCAAGTAAACGTTGCTTCCGGTGAGCCAATGGATATCATCTTCACTTCCGCCGGCGGCTTTGACTATGTACAAAATGCAAGAAAGGGAGCCTTCATGGTTCTCGATGATCTGTTAGAGCAATATGGACAAGATCTGAAGAACACGATCGACCCTGCCTTCCTCGAAGGATCCAAGGTTGATGGACATAACTATGGTATTCCTGCTAACAAAGAGCTGCCACAACAAGAAGTATGGCGCTTTAACAAGCAATTCCTTGATAAATACAACCTGGACATCTCGAACGTCCGCTCCTTGGAAAGCATTGAGCCGCTGTTGAAGACCATCAAGGAAAACGAGCCAACGATCACAGCGTTCGCTATGGATAAGAACTACGTTCCTTATGTCCCTTACGACTATGTAGTTCAAAATCTGCCAATGGCTGTAAAGCTTGATACAACAGATTATAAAATCGTCAACATCCTTGAAACCCAAGAAATGAAAGACGCTCTTGATTTGATGCGTAAGTACTACAAAGCAGGTTACATTGCTCCTGAAGCTGCAACTACCGGCTCCACCAGTGACCTGATGACTTCTTCGATGTGGTTCATGGACCGTGCGCAAACTCAACCGTCTGCGGATAACCTCTGGTCCCAAAGCTATGGCTACCCAGTTGTTTCCACACCAGCGAGTGATGCAATCATCACGAACACATCGGTACAAGGTTCGATCATGGCAATCTCCGCTAACTCCGAATATCCGGAAAAAGCGATGGAATTCCTGAACTTGCTGAACACCGATCCGGTATTGCGCAACATGGTTGACTCCGGTATCGAAGGCGTTCACTACAACAAGACGGATGAGACACACTATGAAAACCTGCCTGAGTCGAAGAACTACGATATGCCTTCGTACTCCTTGGGTAACAACATGCTCCTTTACTTGAATGCTAACGATCCTGATGATAAATGGGAGCAATTCAAAACCTTTAACGCTGCTGGCGTTGACTCGCCGATTCTGAGCTTTAACTTTGACAGCACGAAAGTTGCTTCGGAAATGGCGGCTATACAGAACGTGAAGGAACAATACTGGTCTTCCCTGATGACAGGTACTGTAGAACCTGATGAGTTCTTGCCTAAAGCGATTGAAAAGTTCAAAGAAGCAGGTCTTGACAAGGTAATTGCTGAGGCCCAAACCCAGCTCGATGCCTGGAGAGCTGCGAACAACAAGTAATAATTAAAGAAGTTTCGGGATCGGGCGGGTGATAACATCGCCCGATCCTTTTTCATTATTTTTTGACAGGAGGGGAATAAGGTGGCCGCATTTTTTAGAAATCTGCTCAAAAACAAAGTCATGCTCTTCATGGTGTTGCCCGGCGCGCTTTGGTTTTTCTTCTTTTCTTACATGCCTCTAGTAGGGACCATCGCTGCCTTCAAACAGTACCGCTTCAGCAGAGAAGGGTTCTGGGCTAGCCTTGCAAAGAGTGAATGGGTTGGCTGGGACAACTTCAAGTTTTTGTTCAGTACTAATGACGCGCTTTTAATTACACGAAACACGTTGCTCTATAACATTGCATTTATCTTTATCGGATTGGTGCTGTCGGTAGCCATGGCCGTACTGTTATCCGAGCTTGTGAACAAAAGATTGGCGAAGGTTTATCAAACCGGTATGTTTCTGCCGTATTTCCTGTCATGGGTTATTGTCGGCTATTTTGCGTTCAGCTTCCTGAGCATGGATCGCGGGATGTTCAACCAAATTATCAGCTGGTTTGGCGGAGATCCAATTCAATGGTATTCCGAAGCGAAATACTGGCCCTATATTTTGATTTTTGTAAGCTTGTGGAAGTCTATTGGCTACAACAGCGTCGTGTACCTTGCATCCATTATGGGTATCGACAAATCGCTTTATGAAGCAGCAATGATTGACGGCGCCAACAAATGGCAGCAAGTGAAAAATATTACAATTCCAATGCTGTCCCCGATTATTATCATTATGACCTTGCTGGCGGTAGGGAAGATCTTCTACGCCGATTTCGGTCTGTTCTATCAAGTACCAAGAGATTCCGGTCCGCTGTATGCCGTTACAAACGTTATCGATACTTATGTATACCGTGGTCTGAAGACATCCGGGGAAATCGGCATGAGTACGGCAGCTGGCCTTTATCAATCGGTAGTCGGCTTTGCACTCGTCATGGTCTCCAACTATGTTGTACGTAAAATCGATAAAGACAGTGCCCTATTCTAAAACAGCTGAAAGGAGTGTCAGACAATGGCGGGAGTAATTAGAAGAAATAAGGACTTTCATCAGGTAGGTACAGGTTGGAACGTTGTGCTGAACCTGATTGCAGGTATATTTGCATTTCTGTGTGTGTTTCCGTTCCTGTTCGTCGTTATCATCTCGTTAACCGATGAGAAGACGCTGGCAACGGATGGTTACCGTATCCTTCCGGCTCAATGGAGCTTGGAAGCTTACCGGTATGTGTTCCAGAGCGGCGATATGCTGCTTCGCTCCTATGGAGTGACCATTTTTGTCACCTTGGTCGGAACAGTTATCAGTTTGATTATGATTTCCTTGTACGCTTACGCCATTTCACGGAACAGCTTCCGGTACCGGCGCTTTTTCTCGGTGTTTGCGATCGTAACCATGCTGTTCAACGGCGGTATGATCCCAACCTATATGGTAGTCTCCCAGCTTATGGGGCTTAAAAATACGGTGTGGGCTCTGATTTTGCCACTGGCTATGAATGCCTTCTATATTATGATTTTACGGACGTTCTACAGCACTAGCGTCCCTGAGGCGGTCATTGAATCGGCGCGGATTGATGGAGCGGGAGATTTCTATATCTTCTTGCGCATCGTGCTTCCGTTGTCGCTCCCTGGGTTAGCCACGATCGGTCTGTTCAGTACCCTCGGATATTGGAACGACTGGTTTAATGCCTTGCTTTACATCGATGTACCAAACCTTGTACCGCTGCAGTCGATGCTGATGCGTATCGAATCAAGCATTGCCTTTATTCAGCAAAACTCGCAGAACAGCTCGCTCAGCTTGACCGCGCTGCAATCTATTCCGCAGGATACTTCGCGGATGGCGATGGTCGTGCTTGCAACACTGCCGATTATTTTCGCCTACCCGTTCTTCCAACGCTACTTCGTGCAAGGTCTGACGGTAGGTGCAGTTAAAGAATAAAAAGGAGCGAGGACGTTGATCTACAAGGACAGGACAAAACCGATTCCGGAACGAGTAGAGCATTTGCTTGGACTAATGACTTTGGAAGAAAAGGCCGGCCAGCTGGTTCAACCGTTCGGTTGGCAGACCTATGAACATATAAACGGAGAAATTCGTCTTACCGAAGCTTTTAAAAAGCAAATTGAGCAAGCGGGTGTTGGTTCGCTTTACGGTGTGCTGCGCGCCGATCCCTGGACAGGGGTCACGCTGGAAAGCGGCCTCTCGCCGCGTGAGGGAGCCGAAGCGGTCAACACAATTCAACGCTACGCGATCGAGAATTCGCGGCTGGGCATTCCGATCCTGATCGGAGAAGAATGCTCGCATGGTCACATGGCCATTGGTGCGACCGTCTTTCCGGTCCCCCTCTCGCTGGGTAGTACCTGGAACGTAGATTTGTACCGTGAAATGTGCCGTGTTGTTGGCCGCGAGACACGCAGCCAGGGCGGAGCGGTAACCTACTCTCCGGTGCTTGATGTGGTTCGGGATCCCCGCTGGGGACGGACCGAGGAATGCTTCGGCGAGGATGCGCATCTGATTAGTGAAATGGCCGTGGCATCCGTAGAGGGTCTTCAGGGCGAGAAGCTGGACGGAGAGGATAGCGTAGCCGCGACATTGAAGCACTTTGTCGGCTACGGAAGCTCCGAGGGCGGCAGAAATGCCGGTCCGGTGCATATGGGGCGCCGAGAGCTGCTCGAGGTGGATCTTTTGCCATTCCGCAAGGCGGTAGAGGCAGGAGCGGCTTCGATCATGCCGGCGTATAACGAAATTGACGGCGTACCTTGTACGACCAACCAGGAACTGCTTGAGGATGTATTGCGTAACGATTGGGGCTTTGACGGCATGGTCATCACCGATTGCGGTGCCATTGATATGCTGGCCTCCGGGCACGATGTAGCGGCCGATGGCCGTGACGCGGCCATTCAGGCTATCCGGGCAGGAATCGATATGGAAATGTCCGGTGAAATGTTCGGCAAGCATCTTGTCGAGGCTGTCCATGCAGGCCAATTGGAAGAGGAAGTGCTGGACCGCGCGGTACGCCGCGTCCTGACGCTGAAATTCCGCCTGGGTCTGTTTGAGTCGCCTTATGCTGACCCGGATCGGGCCGAGCAGGTGATCGGCAGTGCAGAGCATGTGGAGCTGGCCCGCAAGCTGGCCGGGGAAGGTATTGTTCTGCTGAAAAATGAAGGGGTATTGCCGCTGGCGCCGGGCGCCGGCAAGATCGCTGTGATTGGCCCCAATGCCGACGTGGGTTATAATCAGCTTGGAGACTACACGTCGCCACAGCCGCGGGACAAGGTGACGACGGTGCTTGGAGGCATCCGCACCAAGCTGGCTGATACGCCTGAGCAAGTGCTGTATGCGCCGGGTTGCCGGATCAAGGGCGATTCCCGGGAAGGCTTTGAATTTGCTTTATCTACAGCAGAGCAGGCAGATACGGTAGTTATGGTCGTTGGCGGCTCCAGTGCCCGGGATTTCGGTGAGGGCAGTATTGATCTCAAGACAGGCGCTTCCAAAGTAACCGGCAACTCCGAGAGTGATATGGACTGCGGCGAAGGTATTGACCGCTTGTCGCTGTCACTGTCGGGAGTTCAGTTGGAGCTGATTCAGGAGATTCATAAGCTGGGCAAACCGTTGGTTGTCGTCTATATCAATGGCCGGCCAATCGCCGAGCCTTGGATCGATGAGCATGCGGATGCGATCCTGGAGGCCTGGTACCCAGGCCAAGAGGGCGGCCATGCCGTGGCGGATATTTTGTTCGGTGATGTGAACCCGTCCGGACGCTTGACCGTTTCCATTCCGAAGCATGTTGGACAGCTTCCGGTGTACTACAACGGCAAGCGCTCGCGCGGCAAACGCTATCTGGAAGCGGACTCGCAGCCAAGATATCCTTTCGGCTTCGGACTCAGCTATACGGAGTTTACTTACGACAAGCTAAGTGTCTCTTCAGACAGCATCCATAAGAATGAAGAGGTTCAGGTGCGGGTTGAAGTGAAGAACACAGGGCAACGCGCAGGGGCCGAAGTGGTTCAGCTGTACGTGACGGATGTCGCGAGCACAGTTACTCGGCCGGGCAAAGAGCTGAAAGGCTTCCGCAAGGTATTTTTACAGCCGGGCGAAACCCAGACGGTTGAGTTTACCGTAGGGCCGGAACAACTGCAATACATCGGAGCGAACTACGAGCCGGTGGTCGAGCCTGGAGAGTTCCAAGTGCATGTCGGCAAACATGTGAATGAATTACTGAGCGCCAATTTTATTGTGCGGGAGGACTAATATTATATGGAACGGATCAGACGTTTTATCCGGGAGCTGACAGAGGCTCAGTGGCTGGAGCAACGCAGCCTTGATTGGAAGATTACCGCCAATACTTACCTGATTCCAGGCAAGTATACGGAGGAGAAGCCGTATCTCGAGGACGGAACACTGGATAGATTTCCAAGTACACAGGGCACAACCTACTTCTTCCGGACGAAGCTGGACATTCCGGAACCATGGCAGGCCGGCCATGTCGGACTGGTCTTCGCCTCGGGCGGAGAAGGGCTGCTGCGCATCAACGGCAAATCGGCACAGGGCCTGGACCGCAATCATACCTTTGTTACCTTGAACACAGCAGAGTTAGGGCAATCCCTGGAGCTGGAGATCGAGCTGTATGACCCGATTCCGGAGCCGGTTGACCCATTGAATAAGCAGGCTGTCATTCAGCCTCCGATCACTCGGGTTGACAGCCAGCTTGTGCTCGTCAATCGGGCGGTACAGAGCTTAATGTACACGGCGACGGTTATTCGCGATTCGGCGGTTCTGCTGCCTGAGCAAGATTTCCGCCGTACGCGCCTGATCGAGGCGCTGTACACCGCTATGGATGAATTTGTTGCGCTCGACGAGGCGGCGATCCGCGAAGGCAGCTCGCTAACCGGGATTGAGCAGCGGCTGTCGGCCCGGGTAAAGGAAATTGGCGGCAATGCCGAGGGCCTGATTCATATGGTGGGTCAATCCCATATTGATATCGCCTGGTTATGGCCGATTCGGGAAACAGTGCGTAAGGCTAGCCGGACCTTTTCAACCGTGGATGCCCTGATGAAGGAATATCCGCAGTACCGGTATGCGCAGAGCCAGCCGCAGCTATTTGCCTATCTGAAGGATAACGATCCCGAGCTGTATGAACGAGTGAAGGAGAGAATCAAAGAAGGACGCTGGGAACTGGTCGGCGGAATGTGGGTCGAGCCGGATCTGAACTTGCCGAGCGGAGAATCGTTGATGCGGCAAATGCTGTATGGACAACGCTTCTACCGGGAGGAATTCGGGCTGACCTCGGATATCGAATGGCTGCCGGATACGTTTGGTTACTGCGCTTCGCTGCCGCAAATTTTGCAGCACGGGGGCATCCGTTATTTCATGACCACAAAGCTGGGCTGGAATGACACCAACATATTCCCTTACGACCTGTTCCATTGGGTAGGCATTGACGGAACGCCGATGCTGTCCTACTTGAACCACGGCGTTAACGAAAATACGCTGCCGAAGGATGTGCACGAGCACTGGCAGTCCTTCCGCGAGAAGGCTGTTCATCCGGAGCAGATGCTCTTATACGGGCATGGAGACGGCGGCGGCGGAGTTACGCGCGAAATGCTGGAATACATTGACCGGGCCGATCTGATGGTGGGCCAGCCGGGCAGCGAATACAGTACAGCCGCAGCATTCTTCGCCGGCATTGAAGCCGCTAAGCCAAAGCTTCCCGCCTGGCACGGTGATCTGTATCTTGAGCTGCATCGCGGCACGTATACAACGCACGGACGCAACAAGCGCAGCAACCGGAAGGCGGAAATTCTGTACCGTGAAGCCGAGGTCTGGAACACGCTGGCAGCTCCGTCCATGTCTGGAGAGCGTCAAATCGAGGTTCGGGACTCGCTGCATGACGGCTGGAAGCTGATTCTGCTCAATCAGTTCCATGACATTATCCCTGGCTCCGCGATTACCGAAGCCTATGAAACTTCCACCAAGGAATATACGGAGGTTTTCGAAAAGGGAAATATCGGTCTGCAACATGGTCTGGAAGCACTGGCAGCCCAAGTATCGACAGCAGGCGAAGGCAAGCCTTATATCATCTTTAACAGTCTTGGCTGGTCCCGGGATATGATCGTATCCCTTCGTGAATTATCTTCCGAAAGCGGCTTGGCTGTATATGATGAGCAGGGAGTACGTCTTCCATACGAAGTACGTTCAGATCTCGATGGGGATGTAACGGCTAGACTGCGTGTGCCTGGCGTGCCTGCTCTCGGCTACAAAACGGTCTGGCTGCGAAAAGAGGAGCCTGCAGGAGCATCTTCGCCAGCTGCGACAGCAGCGGCGGAGCAGGAGCTAAAGGGGGAATGGGAGACTTCCTATTACCGCCTGAAGTTCAACGAGCGCGGCGAAATCGTCAGCTTGTGGGATAAGACCGCCCGGCGTGAGATTGTGAAAGCCGGCGAAGCGGCTAACCGATTCCATTTCTATCATGACCGTCCGACGCTGTGGGATGCCTGGGATATTGATCCTCGCTACGAGCAGCAGCCGGCTGGCGATGTTAAGCTGATAGAAAGTGCAGTAGCAGCAAAAGGACCTGTTCAAGACGTGCTGCGATTCCGCTATCGTCTGGGGCAGTCAGAGATCGTTCAGGATATGATTCTGTATCATCATGACCGGCGGATCGATTTCCATACGAAAGTGAACTGGAACGAATCCCATAAGCTGTTGAAGGTCGGATTCCCCGTTGACGTTGTCACGGATAAAGCAACCTATGAGATTCCATTCGGCGCTCTGGAGCGTCCGACGCATCGCAATACCAGCTGGGAGCAAGCCCAGTTCGAAGTATGCGGACACCGCTTTGCGGATGTCTCCGAACGGGGATATGGCGTCAGCCTGCTGAACGATTGCAAATACGGCTACGATATTCAAGGCAGCACGATGCGTCTGTCCCTGTTGCGTGCGCCGAAATGGCCGGATATCAGCGCCGATCTGGGCGAGCATGAGTTTACGTATTCGCTGTATCCGCACCAAGGGGACTGGCAGACGGCTCATACCCTGCGTGCGGCGGCGGAGCTGAATCACACGCCGGTTGTCCTGGCAGCCGAGCCCCATGCAGGCGAATTGCCTTCTGCAGCATCTTTAATTGACTTTACCGGCGAGCATGTTGTACTGGATACGGTCAAGCCGGCAGAAGACGGAGACGCTGTGATTGTTCGCTTGTATGAATCCGCTGGCGGACGCGAGCAGGTTTCGCTGGGCTGGCCAGGTCTGAAGCAAGCTTGTCTGTCCAATGCATTGGAAGAGGACGGGGAAGGACTGTCGACGACAGAAGGCCGTATAGAGCTGAGCTTCGCTCCGTTTGAGATCAAGACGGTCAAAATTTATTTGTAATACAAAGAAAAGCGGAAACTATGGATTAAAGGAGTGGAACCTGCATGGAACAATTCAGACTTCCTAAGATAGATATGCCGGCATTGGAGTTGCCGGCAGCCGTTCAATCCGTTCTGTCCGAAGCAGAGGAGAAGCTGGCCCATCGCCCTAAGCTGCTCAAGCTGTTCAAGAACTGCTTCCCGAACACACTGGAGACCACGACCAAGCTGATGGAGGATGGCACGACCTTCGTCATCACGGGGGATATCCCGGCCTCTTGGCTGCGCGACTCCGTGGAGCAGGTCATTCATTATGTGCCGCTTGCCAAGGAAGATGCGGATTTGCAGCGTATTATAGCAGGCTTGATCAAGCGACATATTCAGTACGTGCAGATCGATCCATATGCGAATGCATTCAATGAAACCTCTAATGATTGGCACTGGAACGCCGCAGACAAGACGGACATGTCGCCTTGGGTGTGGGAACGCAAATTCGAGATCGATTCCTTGTGCTTTGTTGTTCGTCTTGCTTATACGTACTGGAAGGAGACCGGACGCGCCGATATTTTCGATGCCGGCTTCAAGGCAGCGATGCGCACGATCTATGACGTGTTCCGGACTGAGCAGCATCATGCCGAGCAATCGCCATACCGCTTCATGCGGAACAATGGCATTCCGGAGGACTCGCTGCAGAACCAGGGACTCGGCATGCCGGTGAACTATACCGGGATGATCTGGTCCGGCTTCCGTTCCAGCGACGATGCTTGCGATTTCCATTACAACATCCCTGGAAATATGTTTGCCGTAGTCGCCCTGCGTCAAATGCAGGAGTTCGCGGAATGGGTATTCCGTGACCTGGAATTCCTGGAGGAGCTGAAGCAGCTCGAGCTGGAAGTGGATCACGGGATCAAGCTGTACGGTATTTATCGCCATCCGGAATTCGGACCGATTTATGCCTACGAGACAGATGGCTTCGGCAACTATTGCCTGATGGACGATGCAGGAACGCCCGGCATTATGTCGATTCCTTACCTCGGCTATGTCACAGCGGATGATCCGATTTACCAGAACTCCAGACGTTTTGCACTGAGCAAGGAGAACCCATTCTATTTTGAAGGTAAAGCAGCCAAGGGAATCGGCAGTCCGCATACACCGAAGGATTATATCTGGCACATGGCTTTGTCGATGCAGGGAATTACGGCGACGACAGCGGAAGAGAAGCTGGAAATGATCTCGATGCTGGAAGCGACGGATGCGGATACGGGCTTTATGCATGAAGGCTTCCATGCCGACGATCCAACCGTCTTCACCCGCAAATGGTTCGCCTGGTCGAACAGTCTGTTCTCCCAGCTCGTCTATCGGGCGATGAAGGACGGCATTTTGTAATAAGGATGATCTGCTTCATGATCAAAAGATGAATTTTTGAATCTAAAAGTTGAAATAAAAAGCTACGTTGAAAAGGGCATAAGTGTGAAGTGTGCTGAAGAAGCGTAAGCGTTCGCCTTTGTGAGTGGATTTCCACCTTAGAATATCTTAGTTCAATCAGAGAAATCCGCGAACAACAGCGATCGTAAGAACACTTCACACGTTGCCCTCTGAACGTAAATTCATTAGTTCAACTTTTTAAAAAAGGAGATATGAACATGGCTAAAATTATTGGCAACGCACTGCCAAACATTCCTTGGCAAGAGAAGCCGGCAGGCACCAACTCGCCGGTTTGGCGCTATTCCGCCAATCCGATCATTCCGCGGGATGCGATTCCGAACTCGAACAGTGTATTCAACTCCGCGGTTATTCCGTTTGGAGAAGGCTTTGCAGGGGTGTTCCGCTGTGATTCCAAATCCGTCAGCATGGATATTTTTGCAGGCTTCAGTAAGGATGGCATCAATTGGGAAATCAATCATGAGCCGATCCAGTTCGAAGGCGACGAGTATATCACCAAAAGGGAGTATCGTTATGACCCTCGGGTGTGCCAAATCGGGGACCGCTATTACATTACCTGGTGTAACGGCTACCATGGCCCAACAATCGGCCTGGCGTATACGACAGATTTCAAGACCTTCCATCAGCTCGAAAATGCGTTCCTTCCGTACAACCGTAACGGCGTGCTGTTCCCGCGCAAAATCGGGGATAACTACGCGATGGTCAGCCGTCCGAGCGACACAGGGCATACTCCGTTCGGCGACATTTTCTACAGCGAGAGCCCTGACCTGACATTCTGGGGCAAACACCGCTATGTGATGGGAACCATCAATGGCGATGCTTCGGCATGGCAGTCCAAGAAAATCGGACCGGGACCCGTTCCGATCGAAACGGATAAAGGATGGCTGTTGATTTATCATGGGGTTATTAATACATGCAATGGCTTTGTATACCGCATGGGTGTTGCCCTGCTGGACAAGGATCAGCCTTGGAAGGTATTGGGACGTTCGCGGAACTATATCCTCGGGCCTCAAGAGCTGTATGAGTGCGTAGGCGACGTACCGAATGTAACGTTCCCTTGCGCGGCATTGACTGATGCCGATACAGGCCGTATCGCTATTTATTACGGCTGTGCAGATACAGTGACAGGCATTGCCTTCACAACTGCAGATGAATTGATCGAATATATGGAGAAGTTCCCGCTGGAAGAGGCATAAGCCTGTCCGGACTTTAGAGGAGCCGCTGTCTTGCTTCATCCGGAGGAAGAGGGCGGCTTCTCCCTGCGTGATCGCGTGTATTTGTGAGCGCAAAAAAGCAATTTGCATACTAATCAAAGGGTGGGAGGCGTAGACATGACCAAAAAGAGAAGAGCACATATTATTTCCCATACACACTGGGACCGGGAATGGTATTTGCCATATGAGAAGCACCATGTCCGGCTGATCGCATTGGTGGATGCCCTGCTGGACAAGCTGGATCAGGGCGGAGAGTTCAAGAGCTTTTACCTCGACGGACAGACCATTATTCTGGAGGACTATCTCCAGGTTCGTCCGGAGAACAAGGAGCGTCTGGAGAAGCACATCCGGGACGGACGGATTCTAATCGGTCCATGGTATATCTTGCAGGATGCCTTCTTGACGAGCGGTGAAGCCAATGTACGTAATATGCAAATCGGGCATCAGGACGCCAAACGCTATGGGGAGCCGGCGAAAATCGGTTATTTCCCGGATACGTTCGGGCTGGTTGGACAGACTCCGCAATTGATGCAGCAATCCGGCATCGGCAACGCCTTCTTTGGACGCGGCGTAAAGCCTACGGGCTTCAATAATACCGTAGCGGACGGGGGCTATGAATCCTCCTTCTCCGAGTTGATCTGGGAAGGGCCGGATGGCTCGAAGGTATTGGGCATTCTATTCGCGAACTGGTATTCCAACGGGAATGAAGTGCCGGTTGAAGAAGAGGCGGCGAGAGCTTACTGGGACCGGAAGCTGGCTGATGCGGAGAAATATGCGTCGACTGGCGAGCTGCTGTATATGAACGGGTGCGATCATCAGCCGATCCAGCTGGATCTGCCTGAGGCGATTGCTATGGCGGAGAAGCTGTATCCGGATACCGAGTTCATCCATTCCAATCTGCCGGATTACTTAAAGGCGCTGGAACAGGCATCCGAAGGCAAAACCTTGTCTACGGTACAAGGAGAGCTGCGCAGCCAAAGAACGGATGGCTGGGGAACCCTGGTGAATACCGCCTCGGCGCGGGTTTACTTGAAGCAGATGAACCAGGAAGGCCAGGCGGTGCTGGAGAAAGTAGCGGAGCCGCTAGCGTCGATGGCGCATCTGTTGGGCAAGAAGTACCCGCATCATCTGTTCACCTATGCGTGGAAGACCCTGATGCAGAACCATCCTCATGACAGCATTTGCGGCTGCAGCGTGGATGAGGTGCATCGCGAGATGGTTACGCGGTTCGCCAAGAGCAAGGATGTGGCGGAGACAATTATCGACGACAGCAAGACCGTTATCGCGGATGCTGTTGATACCTCCGGATTTGCCGCTTATGGGGAGGACCCGCTTCCGGTACTTGCCTTCAACACAACCGGTTGGACACGCAGCGGCGTGATTACATTGGAGCTGGATGCAGCAAGATTGTACCTGCGCGAGGGCTTTACCATTGAAGAAACCGCCCGCCGAATGAAGGAGACGGATCTGAGCGGCCGGGTACTGGTAGATGAGCAAGGCAATGTCGTTGACTGCACGGTAGAAGACCTCGGTTTACTGTTCGGTTATGATCTGCCGGATGACCGGTTCCGTCAGCCTTATATGTGCCGCAAGGTTCGGATTACCTTCCGCGCGGCGGATGTTCCGGCATTGGGCTTGCGGGCATATGCCTGGGTACGCAGTGCGAAAAGTTCGGCATCAGCTGCTTCAACATTGCTGACCGGTAACCGGACACTGGAGAATACTTCGCTGAAGATAGAAATTTCCGAAGACGGATCGTTTGTACTGACAGACAAGATCTCAGGCCGGGTCTACCGGGATCTCGGGGTTTACGAGAACACCGGGGATATTGGTAATGAATATATGTACAGACAGCCGGAAGGGGAGTCCCCGCTGACAACCAAGGGCCTGCCTGCAGACATTACAGTGCTGGATGATAAGCCATACCGTGCATCTGTGAAAATAGCTCATCAATGGCTCATCCCGGCTTCTGCGGATGAATTGCTGGATCAAGAGCAGCGCGAGCTGGTTTATTATCCGAATCGCAAGGCACAGCGCAGCAAGACGCTCGTTCCGATGGAGATCGTAACGGTATTGTCGCTGGAGGCAGACGGCAAGGGATTGCAAATTGAAACCAAGCTGAACAATCAAGCGAAGGATCATCGGGTACGCATGCTGTTCCCTACGGATCTCCAGGTCTCGCAGCACCGTGTGGACTCGATGTTTGAAATCGCTGAGCGCGATAACAAGCCGGCGCCGGAATGGGAGAATCCGAGCAATACGCAGCACCAGCAAGCCTTCGTTGAAGTTGGCAACGGAAAAGAAGGGCTGGTTGTCGCCAACCTCGGCTTGAATGAATACGAGGTGCTGCGTGACGGACGCAATACGATTGCTGTCACTCTTCTGCGCGCTGTTGGCGAGCTTGGAGACTGGGGATTGTTCCCGACGCCGGAGGCGCAATGCCTTGGCGAGCATACCTTCCAAATGGAAGTTATCCCCTACAGCGGCGGCGAGCGCGGAGCACTGGGTGCTTATACGGAGGCTTATCAGTTCCAGATTCCTTGGACGGTGTGCCAGACGGATGTTCATGAAGGAAAGGTCGCTCCGAACTATTCGCCATTGTACTGGGAAAGTGCGGAGCTTGCCTTCTCCTCAATGAAAATGAATGAAGAGACCGGAGACCTTCTGCTTCGCTGGTACAATATGTGCCGTCAAGGCACAGAGCTCAGCCTGAAGCTGGAGATCCCTTCGGATCATATCTACAAAACAACCATTCTGGAGGAACCAGGCAAGCCGCTGGCAGTCAATGCAATCGGCGGTCTGTCCCTGCCAGTCGGCAGTTGTGAAATTGTCACCCTCGGCATTAACGGAGCCGCTAAATAATGTGATACGACAAAAAGAAAAGCAAGAGACCATCCCTGCATGATTGCCAAGGATAGGTCCCTTGCTTTTTTGCCCTCTTTCATTTCGTTAAGCAAAAGGAAACCGCTCTCTGGGAAAATGGAGGTACCACCCAACCATAAACCCAAAGGAGACGGTTTCTTTGCACATTCGATATACAAGGATCAACTCTGTTTCCCAATATAGGCAATGCGGTAAATTTGATCTAAGGGAAGGAAGGACTTGGTCTAACGGACATTACGTCTCCTTACAATCCGCCTTTGGATGAGCCAGAATTGTAACGGACATTTTGGCTGCTTAGAGAGTAGAATCGAGTGAACCAGAGTCGTTTGAGCGTCCTAAGCGCCCGAAATGTCCGTTAACCCTTCGAATCATAAGAATAAGTCTGCTAAGGATCTAGAATGTCCGTTAGCGAGTTTAAAATATCCGACAGCGACTTTAGGGAAGAGAAACAGCTACCGCAAAACGGATCATGACGCTACCTTTCTTCGAATGAAAGAGACCACATGCGAAACGGCCAACTAAAGCCAGGCTATACTGTCCAGGTCGGCACTGAGCATCAATTCATTATCGAAGGTTCCTGCCTCGAGGCTTATCCAAAGTAAGCCTTGAGGTCGGGTGCTTTCTCTTGACCACAATCTACTCAAAAAATCAGCGGCGGGCGCCGAAAGCCAAGGAATTAAGCGAAGATAGACCGCTTAGCTCCTTGGCTTTTATTAATACTTGTGGGCGTTCCAAAGTGTACTTTTGGGACACTCTCACTTCGAAAGCATAGAGCGAAAGCGTTCGCCTTTGTGAGTGGATTTCAGCCTTATAATATCTCAGTTCAATCAGAGAAACCTACGAATAACAGCGATCGTAAGCACACTTCACACGTTGCCCCGAAACGTAAAAATCAATAGTTCAACTTATATAGATGCTAGGCTTCGTCCCAGAGGCGCTGCACATTCTGGAAGGCGATCCGGGTGCCGGTCAGGCAATCCTCCATGCCTTCATATTCAATCGACAGATATCCGTTATACCCCGAGCGCTTGATCAGCCGCAGGATTTCCCGCAAGTCTAGATCGCCGTGACCGGCAATGGCTCCGCGCAGATAGTTGCCTCCTGCGCTTCGGAACCAGCCTTCGCCAGGATTATGGCGGGAAGGGCGAATATAGAAGTCCTTGATATGCACCATCGAGGCAAGCGGCAAATTGGCTTTCACAGCAGTGACCGGATTTTCATCGACACAGACAAAGTTGCCGACGTCCAGCGTCGTTTGAAAATTAGGACGCCCTACCGCATGGATAAGCGCTTGAACCCGGTCGCTTGCTTGAACATAATAGCCGTGATTCTCGACGCTCGTCGTGATTCCATAGCCTGCCGCATGATCGGCGATCCGCCGGCAGGCCGACGCGATCCGCTCCAGGTCTTCATTGAACCGGAGGATGGACGTGTCTTCTCTTGATGCAACATCATGCCGCATCAGCTTGACGCCCAAGCGGGCCGCACGGTCAACCTCAGAGATCACTCGTTGAATCTCTGCTTCATAGGCTTCGTCGCTGTCAGTAATAAAATTGGCTCCGATGGCATAATTGGATATGTCTATCGACAAGCTTGCTGCTTTTTGGACTAGCTTCTCTACCAGCTCCGGTGTTTCTTCGAAGCTAAAGCCTAGTCCGGGCACAATTTCAACATGCTGTGCTCCGACTTCCGCTGCCCAAGCAAGCACATCCTCGATATTCATGCGCCCTTGATGCATAGCCTGATACAGGCTGTACGAGCTGATTCCCAGCTTCATTCTCGCTCATCTCCCTGTTCGTTCATCTATGGATCCGTGCAGGATCGGCTCACTTAACGAAATTTCCGAATGAATTGGACTGCCTTGGAAATATCGGCAGCAGGGTCTGCGCCGACCTCACGCTCGATCGTCAGGTATCCTTGATAGCCAATAGCTTGCAGCGCCTGAAAGTACGCGTTAAAGTCTACATTTCCTTCACCCAGCGGGAGCTCCTCAAAGGCAGAGCCGGAAGCAGCCATGTCGGCAATGGCCTCATGATCCATGGGCGTATAACCGAGATAGCCGTAAACCTCCTTCGGATCAATCGGGCGATGACGGCGGCCATCCTTCACATGGGTGTGCACAATATAATCCTTTAACAAATGCACGCCCTGTACCGGATCATCTCCGGTAACCATAACCATATTAGCCGGATCGAAGTTAACGGAGACGCCGTTCGTACTGAGCGTATCCAGGAAGCTCTTCAGATGAGCGGCCGGCTCAGGTCCGGTCTCGATGGCGAAGTAAGCGTCCAGGCTCTTCGCATAAGTGCCCAGCTCTTCACAAGCCTGCTGCATGGCTGCGTAGATCGGTCCGTTCTTGTCCTCTGGAACAATACCGATGTGCGTCGTAACAATGTTGGTCCCCAGATCCAGGGCAAGCTCCAGAATCCGCTTCGATTTCTCGATCTTGGCCGGGTTGGCCGCAGCATCCTGGAAGCCGTGTCCGGCCAAATCTCCGCATAGGGCGGACACCTCCAAGCCCAGGCCTTCGATAAAGCTTCGCAGCTCACGCCGTTTGCTTGCGGTCAATACCGCAGGATCCATCTCGCCGGAGACGGCATAGATTTGAACGCCGTCTGCTCCAACCTCGCGTGCCTTTCTCAAGCCTTCAGTTACGCCAAGGCCGAAGCTGTCTACAATTACACCGATTTTATTGTTCAGTTGCATTTGTATCCTCCCCATCCAAGCGGATTTCCCGTCCTTCAGCTGCGGAACGGTAAATCGCATTCAGTATCTTGATCATCTCAACTCCATCTTCGACAGGGCAAATGTTTTGAGATTTGCCGAGACAATTATCTACGAAATGATGGATTTCCCGGTTGAAGCTGTCCTGGAAGTCAAATCCGGGACGGGTAATCTGCGGGTCAATATTGATGATGGTATTGTGCTGTTCCGTCGCAATCGACAGCTTGGGTTCAATTTCTGCTCCTCCGCGATCTCCGAAGATGCTGACCTGGGCCGAATCGGTTCTGGCATGGAGGGAGAAGCTGACATCGACCATGAGAGAGGCGCCATTCTCGAAGCGGACCAAGGCATTGGCCATATCCTCTACTGTATTCTTGGAGGCATCGTAATCGGCAGCCTGGTAGAAGTCATAGTTCTCGATGTTCGAGCGATTGCCGAGTTTACTGTAAGTGTTGCCGCTTACAGACACTGCCTTAGGCTTGCCCATTAAATACCAGCACAGATCAATGACGTGCACGCCGATATCGATCAACGGGCCGCCGCCGGAGCGTTCCCGGTCTGCAAACCAACCGCCTGGATTGCCCAGACGCCGAACAAGACTGGCCTTGGCATAATAAATTTCACCAAGATCGCCTGCATCAATAAACCGCTTCAGCACTTCGATGTTGGAGGCATGCCGGCGCACGTAGCCGACCTGAAGGAGCTTTCCGCTCTGTCTCACTGCTTGCTCGATCTCGAGCGCCTCTTCGACCGTCTTGCACAGGGGCTTCTCGCAGAGCACGTTCTTGCCTGCCTGCAAGGCGGCGATACTGATTTCAGCATGGGAATTATTCCAGGTACAGATACTAACAGCCTCGATTTCAGGGTTTGCCAAAAGCTCTCTGTAATCCGTATAGGTATGAGGAATCTGGTAGCGTTCGGCGATGGCCTGAGCGCGTTCCGGCTTGAGGTCGCATACGGCAACCAGTTTAACTAGGGGATTGGCTGCATAAGCCTTCAAATGAGATTCGGATATGGAGCCGCAGCCGATTAATCCAATGTGTACATATTTCATGACGGGATTCATCCTTTCCATATAAATATGTTATATTTATTCAACTAAGATTAATCTAGCACAGCTTGTTGAAGGAGAGAATGTGCAGAATGGTAAAGTATATGGACTATATGATCAGCAAAAGTCCGATTCGGGTATTTGCTCCGGCGGTGGATTCAGCGAGGCGAAGAATCAGAACCCTCTCCATGGTAAACGCAGGGCATCTGCCAGGACGGACGCTGCAAAGGGAGAAGGCTGTCTTTAAATACTGGGCGGTTGTCATCATTACTGGAGGCCAGGGATACTATCAGGTCGATGAAGGAGAGGTTCAGCCGGTAAGAGCAGGCTCCTGGTTCTGCCTTTATCCAGGCAGTGAATTCAACTATGGTCCGGATGAAGGCGGCTATTGGGATGAGTACTATTTCACCGTTGAGGGAAGTCGACTGGAGGAATGGCTCAGGGACTGGTTGTTTCCTGATGGAAAGGTGCAGCCGGTTGTGGTGGATGAGATGCTGATTCAGCGGATGGAAGGCTTGTTCAGACTGATTGATAGCGGGGCTCCCGATAATCTGGATCGGGCGGTGCTGCAACTGGAAATGTTCCTCTATGAGCTTGTTTCACTAAAGGAAGGCCATGCAGCAGGCAACCGGGAGCAATTTGCGCTGAGAATTATAGAGGATCTGGGCCAGTCTCTGGATACCTCGATAACTGCAGCTGCTGCCGCAGCCAAGCATCATATTTCAGTATCGACGCTTCGCCGGATCATTCATGAATATACCGGTTATCCCTTCAATGAATTTATACATCGCCTGAAGGTGGCCGAGGCGCGGAATATCTTGTTGAACACAGAGCTGTCCGTCAAGGAAATTGCCGAGCATTTAGGGTATCACGATATGTTTTATTTTTCTCGTATATTCAAGAGAATCACAGGAGTGGCGCCAAGGGAATACCGGAATCGGGTAGGGCCTTGAACGGGCGTTCCTGGACAGATTATATTATAGAGGTTGTTTTGAACAGCTAATCTTTTGAACTTGTACTATACTGAACATACATATGATAGAAACGGAGTGGGCCTGAATGGCGGAGAAGACGGTAAAGAAATTTTGGCCGGAATGGGAGGGAGAGGCACGCGAAGGGGCGAGCGGCTGGAACAATACAACCCGTTACCTTGAAAATAATGGACTGAACTGCGTGCTGCGCATTTATGAGACGCATCGGGAGGAGAAGAAGGTTGCCTTCGAGCACGACATTTTGATGAAGCTGGCATCAGAACCGCTTAGCTTTCAGATTCCTTCGCCCGTAAAGACGCCGGAGGGAACGACCATTATTCGCATGGAGGACGGAAGCGGCAGATTTGCCTGCCTCTTTGAATATATTGAAGGCGTATCTCCGAAGCCTGAAGCATTCCGGGGCGCATATTCATTTGGCCTGGCGGCAGCTGAGTTATCCGAGACCTTGGCGCGGACCGTTCCCTCTTTAGAGCCGGCCTATCCGCCCTACTACGAGATAACCAAAGCGTATCCTTTATGCAGTCCTGAAACGGTCAAATCCTTCTGCGAGCAGCCTGAGGCTGCATTTGCAGATCTTGGAGAGCCGCTTCGACTGCTGCGCGAGGCTTGCATGGAAGTATTTGACCGTCTGAGTGAGCTGGAGCAGCTGCCAAAGCAGCTAATTCACGGGGATCTGAATCCTTCGAACCTCCTGGTCGATGAGCATCATCCTGAACAAGTGTGCGCACTGTTAGATTTTGAATTTTGTACGATGGATATCCGGGTCATGGAGCCGGCAGTCGTCCTTGCCGATCTTATTGGCAGCGGCAGAAAAGAGCAGGCGGAACAATTCTGCGCGGGCTTCGGCAGCCGTCTTCGCTTGCCCTCCCAAGAGGTTGCCGTTATTCCGCTGCTGCTTCGGCTGCGCAAGGTAGATGTATTCCTTCATTTCATGAGTCGATATTTGAATGGGACAGATGCTCCCGAAGTGTTGCGGGCTCAGATTGTAACGCAGGCGGCAGGACTGAGAGAGCTGCGGATGGATACCCTATGGCTGCGCGATTTGTTGAGAGAGCATCTGCTAGATCACATGAAGCGGGAATAACAAATTCAAGTGAGCTTGTTGCCATCTTTTTTATATATTTTTCGATATTGAGCCGGTGTGACCCCGTAGACTTTTTTGAATACCGTGTAAAAGGTGTTTAAGGAGGAGAACCCGTAGGCTGAAATAATCGGCTCAATCGGAGAGTCGGATGCCAGCAGTTCCCGGCAAATGCACTCCAGTCGCTTTTGTGAAATCGTATCCGTGATGGATCGATTGGTTTCCGATTTGTACAGACTCCGCAAATAATTGACGGACAAGCCAAGCTCGTCGGCCAGCATTTTGGAAGACAGATTCGGATTGCTAAGCTGACTTGCGATAATTCTCTCCACGTCCTCAACAAAGCCGGCATTTTTGGATTGACTGCGGGCAGCAGCTAGATCGTCCAATGCTTTCGTCAGCATATGGTCTATCCATGGCACCAGATTGTCCAGTGTTTCAAGCTGGATAATCTGGTTCTCCACCGACGTTAACCCGAAGGAGCTCGGCAGCGGCTTGGCGGACTGATCCTGAATCAGCCGGCGCATATCCATGAACAGCGTAATCAGTGACATTTTGCATTCAAAATAAGGCAGCAGCCGCAGCGCATCCACGGCTTGATGAATAATCTCCAGGGCGGCAGGTGCATTCGTTTTGTGAATCGCTTGGGCCAATTGACGTTCTTTATCAATCGGCAAGTGATAAACCTCTCCTGAATTCCCCTCCAGACCTGTCTTGGCAATTACGGCTCCGTGGCCGAACCGGAATCGCTCCTGTGTCAATTCGTAGGTTTCCAGATAGGCTTCATGGATGTCGCTTAGGCACCGCTGAATTTCTCCCCAAGCAACAGTAGTACCGATCGATAAATATTGCTGTACAAGCTGCTGAGCGACCTTCAGATTTGCAATAAAATCCTCGGCCTGACTGTTTACGGAGATGATAACGGCGATATGATCATGTCCCATGTCGACCGTTTGAAGGTGATGCTCGGCCATTCTCAATGACTCATGGACGATATTGCCCATGGCAAACCGAAGCAATCGGCGATCCTTTTCCGGATAGGTGTCTATAAACTCCGGGAAATAGTCGATCCGAAAAATGACGATCGATACATTCTCCTCCGGCAGCTCAATAGCCCATTCCTCGAATTGCCCCTTTATTTCCTCTCTCGATAGTGCCCCCGTGCCGAGAAGTTCACGCAAAAATCGTTCTCTCCCCAATATCTTGCTATGTCTCCAATGGTCGGTCAATTCGATAATCTGCTCTTGCTGCGCAGTAAAGACGCTGGATAGATAGTCCAGTTCATCGGCAGACCGTCCATGACCGAAGGTCTCGGCTTGGTGTTGTCTCATGACATTGCTGACCAGGTCCTGAATCGGAGAGTAGACCCGCTTGGAGATCAAGACAGTGACAGCAAGCGAGGCCAGGAACAGCCCCGAAAATAAAAGTATGCTGAGGTTGCGAAGCACATCGATCTTCTTCAGAATCAGATCCCTCGGGATGCTCTCGATAAAGCTCCAGTTCTGAATCCCTTTAATGGAAGCATTAGAATACACGATCAATTGATTCTCCTGATCGCGCGGCTTGTATATTTCCCATCCGCTCATGCCATCGGCCCGATCTCTGTATTCCTGAATTTGATCTCCATCCAACGGAATACTGCTGTACACTCGTTCGTTATGGTCGTTAAGCACCATGATGATCCGGTCTTGGTATTGAGAATTGTTCTGGAGCAGTGTCATCAGCTCCCGGGTATCGACATTGAGCACAAATGCGGAAATGGAGCTGCCTTTTTCATAAAGTCTGACAATTGTAATGACATCCTTAAAGGCGCCCTCGCTGAGCGGTTCAGGCAGCTTTCTTGGGATCAGCACGGTTTGGTCGGACTGCGCCGGATCCCGGAGCCGATTCAGAATGTCCTGGTCATAAAAGCCCGAAGCCTCGTTCAGGCCAAGCCTGGAATCGATCACTGTATCTGTATAGTCATTGATCAGATAGACGGAATCAATGGAAGGATTGGACATTTTGATGCCAAGCAGGCGGTTCCATACCTCATAGGTCTCATAATCGCTAAAGTGGTCAGAGAGAGCGTATACTTTAAGTTCGCTGTCGTTGCTGGAAGAAAACGCGAAGTCCAGGGACCACTCCATCAACCGGGCGGTATTTCGGGCTCCGTTCACGAGGAGAGATTCTGAATGCTCTCCGATCTCTTCAACGAGCGTACGGGAGGATTGCGAATAAAGCACCAGGAACGAAATAGCCAGAACCAGCACGTTGGCGCTGACAAAGTAAAAAATAATCCGCATGTAAGTCGGGTGCTTTCTGAATGATTTTAAAAGTGGAAATCGGAATTTCATCTACAGGAACCCCCTGCACTTGATAGATCTATAGCCACATTATTGTAGCATACAGGATGATTTCATCAGAGAAATCGTTCATTTCCGGGATCGTGTTGTTTTTGGGAAGGCAGAAATCCGCGTTTATAGGAAAGGGTGAAGCATGCTGGAATTGCCGGCTTTCCCCGGGCTTGATATGGTTGCGTCATCGGGAGCCTGTGCTTTACGCACGCCTCCCTTCTAGAGGCAACTTGACACAAGGAGGTTGAACAACCATGCAAGCTGAACGAAAGGCCAGGAGAGGATCGAAGCTGAGACAAATCGCAAATAATCCTTTTCTATATGTAATGGCCGTACCGGGTTTACTGTTTTTCTTGATCTTCAGTTACCTCCCGATTTATGGGATTACGATTGCGTTCAAGGATTACAACTTTTCCAAAGGAATTACAGGAAGCGAATGGGTTGGCTTTAAAAATTTCGACTATTTCTTTACGTCTGACGATTTCTGGATCGTCCTGCGCAACACGCTCGGTCTAAATCTGCTGTTTATTGTATTTACGACCATTACGGCGGTATTGATTGCGCTCATGTTCAATGAGATTCGAAACAAGTATTTCAAGCGGATCTCCCAATCGCTCATTTTTCTTCCTTATTTCATGTCTTGGATCGTAGTCGGCATGATCGTCCAATCGCTGTTCGGCGGGGAAGAACCCATGATTAACGCGTGGCTGCAGGGGCTGGGAATGGAGCCGGTTAACTGGATGTTTGAAGCGAAGCTGTGGCCGGCTATTTTGACGGTGATCCGAGTCTGGCAGGGGGCAGGATATTTGTCTATCATCTTCCTTGCCGCCATTACCGGTATCCCGGAAGATATGTATGAGGCGGCCCGGATCGACGGGGCGTCCAAGCTGCAAATTATGCTGCGGATCACGCTCCCTCTGCTCGTTCCGACCATCATGATTATGACCTTGCTGTCTGTGGGCAAAATCTTCAATGGCGATTTTGCGATGATCTATGCGATTATCGGGGACAATTCTCTTCTGTATCCGACAACCGATGTCATCGATACCTTTGTGTTCCGCTCAATGCGGCAGTTACACGATTTCGGAATGTCTTCCGCCGTTGGGTTGTTCCAGTCAGTAATGGGGCTGCTGTTCGTGCTGGCTGCCAATTGGGTGACCCGCCGAGTATCCAAAGAATCAGCTTTATTCTAGGAGGTAATCATGAGACAGAAACAGAGTGCTTCGGACCGCGCTTTTACGGGCACCGCTTATATATTCCTAATCCTGTTCACCTTATTCTGCCTGTTTCCGTTCCTGCTGATGGTCATAGGTTCGTTTACGGATGAAGGAGAACTGATCGCACACGGCTATACTTTATTTCCTGAAAAACTATCGCTCGCCGCTTATGAAGCCGTACTTCAATCCGACGTATTGTATAACGGATACATGGTCACCGTGTTTGTTACGCTCGTAGGCACCTTGGGCGCACTATGCATCTCTGCGATGCTGGCCTACTCTCTGGCTAATAAACGGAATGTGCTGCAAACGCCATTTTTGCTGTTCTGTTACTTGCCGATGCTTTTCTCGGGCGGGATCATTCCGTTTTATATCGTAGTCAGTCAATGGCTAGATCTGCAAAACTCTATCTGGGTGCTGATTCTGACGATGTTGTGCCAGCCGTTTCTCGTCTTCTTGCTGGTTAGCTTCTTCCGCACCATTCCGGAGGAGCTGGAAGAGGCGGCGCGGATTGACGGGGCTAATGAGATGAGGATCTTCTTTCAGATTATGATTCCAATCTCTAAGCCGATTCTGGCTTCGGTCGGTTTGTTCTATGCGCTGAATTACTGGAATGACTGGTTTATGGGGTTGATGTTTATAGACAACGAGAAGCTGTACCCCTTACAGTTGATCCTGCGCAGAATGGTCTCCAACATGGAGGCTGCCAAGAATCTCATTCCTTCTGGCGCAGCCATCTCGGTTACTCCGCCGACCTACGGGGTGCGGATGGCAACGACCGTATTGACGATCGGACCGATTATTTTGCTCTATCCGATGCTGCAGAAGTATTTTGTCAAAGGACTTACTGTTGGTGCCGTAAAAGGATAGGCAAGGATTCAGGCATTAGCCGGAACCCTCCGGTTAAGCATAGATGCATTCATACATGAAAGGGAGGTTATAAGAATGAAATCAAACAAGTTTATGGGGATGGCTCTATCTTTGGTTCTGGCATTGTCATTACTGCTGGCAGGCTGCGGCGGCAATAGCGGCAACGGCAAGACAGGAGACGCCGGACAGAGCAATGGCGACAATGGGGGAAATGCTGCCGAAACCGCGGCATCAAAGCCTAAAGAAACGGTCACATTGAAGGCTTATTTTCCCGGCGATAAGCCGGTAGGATTCGATGAAGTATTGCAAGCGGTGAATGAGAAGCTGAAAAATGATAACATCGGGGCGCAGCTAAACATCAATTTCCTGCCGTGGTCCGATTACGGCAACTCAGTAGCAGTTAAAATGTCTGCGGGCGAAGAATTCGATATGTATCTGGATGCGCCGTGGCTGTCCATGAACCAGATGATCGCGAGCAATTCCATTCTGGAGCTTGATGCGATGGTAGCGGAGCGCCAGGAGCTGAAGTCGTCGATCCCGGAGGAAATGTGGGAATATAACAAATTTAACGGCAAGATTATGGGCATTCCGCTCGGCACGACTCAAGGACCGGTATACGGCTTGCTGATCCGCAAGGATTTGCGCGAGAAGTACGGGTTGCCCGAGATCAAGACGCTGGAGGATTTGGAGAAGTTCCTGTACACCGTCAAGGAGCAGGAGACGGATATCAGACCGTTCGTTATTAACGGGATCAAGGCCGATAAGCTGCCGTTCATCCTGAGTGAATCGGCAAATATGGCGCTGGACGAAGTGCTGGAGATCGGGGTCAACATGTTTGCTTATTCGGTCAAGGACAAGAAGGTCGTTGGCCAGTGGGAGAGCCCGATGATTGCGGATGCTTTTGAACGGGTGACGAAGTACTACAAAGACGGCATTCTATCTAAAAATATCGCTCAAGAACAAAATGCAGAGACGTTATTCAAACAAGGAAAATATGCTGCCACTTACTACGCCGCCGACGGGGTTGAAGGATTGAAATATAGTGAAATGCTCAAGGATGGCAGCGACAAGCTTGAGGTTTTCATTCCAAACGGAGATCAGGCCAAGCCATATACAGCATTCCAGCAGTGGAACTTCCTTTGTATTCCTGCATCGTCCAAGCACGCCGAATTGGCGATGGACGTGTCCAACTGGCTGTCGATTAAGGAGAACCATGACTTGATGGAATACGGCATTCCGGGTAAAGATTGGGAGGCCATCGGCGACAGCAGTTATAAAGTGCTCTCGAATTACTCCTTCCCGGGGTATACGCTGACCTGGCGCCCGACGCTGAATCGTACGCCGGATACGATGACAGAGGATGACAAGAAGTGGTTCGACTTCTCTACCGACCCGGCTAATTTCACCTTGAGTCCGACCGCCGGCTTTACATTTGATGCAGAGAAGGTCAAGACCGAGTATGCCAAGATCACGCCGTTCCATGATTCCTTATTTTTACCGCTTGCACAAGGGTTGCTGCCAGCTGACAAAGGCAAGGAGCAACTGGATAGCAAGATCATGAGCGTCGGCGGCCAGAAGGTGATCGATGAAATTCAGGCTCAAATCGATGCGATAACTGCCGGCAAGTAGCATAAGAAAAGGATTGGAGAGATTTGGGAAAATGAACGTATATCGCTGTGAGAAAAATCCGGTGATCCGGACCGAAGATGTAGCTCCTTCACGGCCCGATTTTAAAGTATTAGGTGCGTTTAATGCCGGTGTTGCAAAGGTTGGGGAGGACACCATCCTGTTGCTGCGCGTAGCTGAGGCGCCGGTCTCTGAGCGGGAGGACGAGGTGCTTGTTCCTTTGCTGGATGCAGATGGCAAGGTGGTCGTGCACCATTACGATAAATCCGATTCCCGTTATGATTTCTCGGATTCCCGGTTTGTGGCGGTAAACGGGCAAACGGTGATGCTGACTTCGATATCCCATCTTCGGGTAGCACGAAGCAGGGATGGCGTGCACTTCGAGATTGAGCGCGAGCCGGCGCTGTTCCCGGAGCATGAGCTGGAAGCCTGGGGGATCGAAGATCCCCGGGTAACCCAGATCGGAGATACGTATTATATCACGTACAGCTCGGCCTCTAGCCGGGGCGTGGGCGCAGGGTTGGCCGAGACGAAGGATTTTCGCAGCTTCAAAAAGCACGGCATGATGCTGGCGCCTGAGAACAAGGATGTCATGTTGTTCCCCGAGCGGATTAACGGCAAGTATGTTGCCATGCACCGTCCCGTGCCGAAGTCGTTCGGGGCCCCCGAGATATGGATTGCAGAATCGCCGGATCTGATTCATTGGGGTAACCATCGTTTCTTGATGGGACTGGGCGAGCAGGGCTGGGATTCAGCCCGGATGGGCGGCGGCGCAGTCCCAATCCGGACAGAACGCGGCTGGCTGGTGCTGTATCATGGAGCAGACTCCAAGCATCGTTATTGTATGGGAGCGGCATTGCTCGATCTGAACGATCCGGGGATCGTGCTCGCCCGTTCGTCCCGTCCATTCTTGGAACCCGAGGCGGATTATGAGGTGAAGGGATTTTTCGGCGGGGTTGTCTTCTCTTGCGGGGCATTAGTGAACGGAGATACCATCCGTATGTACTATGGAGCGGCAGATGAAGTGATGGCGTTCGCGGATATTCCGTTGGAGGATATCTTTAGTACGTTGCTATAGACTCTCATAATGCAATGAACAGCAAATGAAACACGAAAGAAGAGTCGAGACAGGGAAGCCACGGCACCCTGCTCGGCTCTTTTTTTAGTAATGCTATATGAGTTGAAGTAATGCGTTTGGGTCCACCTCTACTTTTTTGATATGATTAATATATAACTAGATAGACCAAAATTACATAAAGGCGGTGCCAGTCTACATGAAGATGCAGGATGCTATGGAGATGGCAAGACGAATTCGCACTAATATCGCTCAAGTGATCGTAGGCAAAGAAGAGGTGATCGACCTGCTGCTGGCGGCCTTGCTGGGTAACGGACATGTGCTGCTTGAGGATGTACCCGGTACGGGCAAGACGCTGCTTGCGAAAGCGCTTGCTCGTTCGATGGACGGATCATTCCGGCGTATTCAGTTCACCCCGGACCTGCTGCCCTCTGATTTGAGCGGAATTAATTTCTACAATCAAAAATCAGGAGAGTTTGAATTTCGGCCCGGCCCCCTGTTCACAGAGGTCCTGCTTGCAGACGAGATCAACCGGGCAACCCCGCGAACACAGTCCAGTCTGCTTGAATGCATGGAGGAGCGTCAGGTTACTATTGATGGTGTAACCCATGAGCTTGCAGGCGCATTTTTTGTCATGGCGACTCAGAATCCGATTGATAATCAGGGAACCTTCCCCTTGCCGGAAGCTCAGCTGGACCGATTCCTGATGCGGATCACTATGGGGTATCCGAGCCATCAGGAAGGCATTGATATTTTAGAGCGTTATAGCAGTCATAATCCGCTGCTGGAATTGACTCCTGCAGCCTCCGCCAAGGAGATTTCGGAAGCTCAGCAGAGAGCCTCGGAGGTTCATGTGACCCGGGATCTGTTGGGTTATATCGTGGCTCTTACCGAAGCGACCCGCAAGCATCCGGAGGTGCGTCTGGGGGCAAGCCCTCGTGCAAGCGGAGCTCTTCTACGTGCCGCCAAAGGCTATGCGTTCGTTCAAGGCAGAGACTATGTTGTACCGGATGATATTAAAGCTATTGCTGTTCCGGTGCTGGCACATCGTCTATTGCTGCGGCAAGGCCTCAATCTGGGGGAATCCAGAGAAGCAGGTATCATTCGCCAGATCTTAAACGAAGTAACGGTACCTGCGGAGGAGAATGCAAAGGGGAAGCAGGTGGACTGATCCATGCTTACCTGGATGATCATCAGCATTCTGCTGATTTCAGGCCTTCTGATCCTGGTTTATGACCAGTGGGGGCTGAAAGGAATTGCTTATTCCCGTACTTTTTCTAAGCAGAGAATATTTGAGCATGAATCCCTGGATATGGTGGAGGTTATCTCCAATGCCAAGCTGCTGCCGCTGCCCTGGCTTCGTTTGGAGTCCAGCATGCCTGTGGCTCTTCGATTCGGAGAGCAGGACAACCTGGGGGTGTCCGAAGGGAATATCTATCAGAATCATGTCAGCCTGTTTCATCTGAGATCTTACAGACAAATTACCCGGAGACATCGGCTGACTTGCGTAAGACGTGGTCATTATTCGCTGGAGACGGCAACGATGACTGGAGGGGATCCCCTGGGTCTCAGCTCGAAAGCGAAGCAGTTCACCTTGAATTTGAAGCTGCTTGTATATCCGCAGATTCTTGCCATTCCCGAGCTGCCGCTCCCGAATCACAGCTGGCTCGGAAATCTGGCTGTACGGCGATGGATTGTTGAGGATCCCTTTCTGATTCAGGGAACGCGTGCTTTTCGTTCCGGAGACACGCTTCGAAGTGTCAATTGGAAGGCAACGGCTCGAACAGGAAGTCTTCAGGTGCATCAACGCGGATACACCGCGGATCATCGGCTGATGATCTGTCTGAACGTGGAATCAGCGGAATCCATGTGGCGTACCATTCTAGAGCCGGAACGCATTGAGCTGGGTATCCGTTATGCAGTGTCTGTTGCCGCTTATGCTTTGGAGAACGGCATTGAGACCGGGATGCTATGCAACGGATGGGTTCAGGGGAGAGAACGGGATTCCGTCCGAATTGGACCGTCCGGACATGCAGGACAGCAGGAATGGCTGCTTGAGACTATGGCGGGCCTGATACTGGAGCGTACTGTATCAATGGTGAAGCTTCTTGAAGAAGAAGTGGAGCTGGGGACTACGGATATGGATTATTTAATTATATCCTGTCACCGTGGCGAGAAGCTCCAGGAGGTCGTGAGAAAGCTGGAGCAGCTGGGAAATGGAGTAGAATGGATGGATATCCCCGAATTACCGGGTAAGCCGGGGCAGGAAGCGCCTCCCGCTCATGAAGGAGGAAACGCATAATGGCCGAATGTGAATCTGAGGTGGGATATGAATAACTTTATCCGTATTCGTCGTGGCATGTCCGCATGGTTTCGGGGCTGGATAACCGCTTTAACAGAAAATTTATTTTTTCTGCCCTTAGCGCTCCTTATATACACCTACACGGTTCCGGAATACTACTCTTGGCCCGCAGTCTGGCTGCTCCCTGTAGTCTCTTTGCTTGGGGCAGGAGGGTATGTGCTGGGACTCAGAGTTAGATGGAAACAGGCACTTGCGGCACTTTTGCTGGGTCTGGGTTATGCAGGGCTAGTGATTTTTTCGGGCGGCAATCCTGTTCTTCATGCGGTTCTTGGAGGTATTCTGGCTATGCAGGCCATGACTGCTCCGAGCAGGGATAATCGGTTGAAGCTGTATTGGATTGGGATCACCATCTACTTTATAGCCGGGATAGCCTTTCCGCGTTTCGAGAAGCTCTCGGAAAATATACCGATAGTGACCGTATGCGGAATTCTCAGCCTGGCCATCCTGTTGTTCACCACAAACCGGCAATTTCTGAATTACAGTTCGCTTGCCTCTAGTTCAGAGAAAAGCGCAATTCCCAAAGGAGTGCGCCGCTACAATACCGTATGGATTGTATCTATTTTTGTAGTGGCGCTATTACTGGCTGCTGGTGCTGGGCGTTGGGCGGGAAATTTGCTGTTAGGCTTATTGAGGAGAATCGTGCAGTGGCTGCTGCGCCCATCGGATGAGCCGGCAAATGAACCGGAGCCGCCTTCTTCGCAGGGTCCGCCTGCTGAAATGGTATTGCCGGAGGAGACGGGACCGCCAGGCTGGTTATCCCAAGTGCTGGACATTCTCTACAATATCGTTGCAGGAGTGTTGTTCCTGCTAGTGCTTGCTCTAATAGGATACGGAATCTATAAATATGCGGGTCCAACGTTGTCCAGGCTGCTGCGCATGTTAAAGAAATTTTTCCTGCGCAAGGGGATAGAGCCTGCCAGGCAGGAATATGAGGATGAAGAAGTTCGTCTCACCATCCGGGGGAAGGCAGGAAAGAACCGGGGACAATGGGCGGGCAAATGGACCGCACGCCTTTTCAAGCAAGGGGAGGCCTGGGATAAGCTTCGCGATAATCGGGATCGGATCCGCTACCTCTATCGAAAGCAACGGCAGTTGGATGAAGCGAGAGGACTATCGCAGCAACTCTCGCTCACGCCGAGAGAGCAGGAGCAGGAGCTTCGGCGGCGGGTATCATTGACTGATGGAAAAGGAAGACGAACTTCAGCGGCGTACACGAACCGCGATGTAATGGAGCCCCTTCTGGAGGCGTATTACCGGGTACGCTATGGTGATCGGCAGCCTGGAGATGAAGAAGTTAAATTGCTTAAAGATAAGATACAGCCGTAGCGACCGTATAGATGGCATGACGTGATTGCCAATAGAGCAGGAGGCCTGAATGAGAGGCCTCCTATTATGGTTTCATTATACAAATAAATATATAATATGCTATATCAACTGAAAGCGCTTAACTTAAGGTGAGACCTGGTATTAAACTCTAATTTCACATTATCTTCTGGGGGCGATTGTATGATGAACGTATTGGTGGTTGACGACGAAAGCACAGAGAGAGAAGGAATCAAAAATTTGATTGAACAGCATAAATTTCCTTTCCGCATTCTGGAGGCAGAGAATGGTCAGGCAGCGGAGAAGATATTGAACCGCAACAGCATCGACATCCTGATTACGGATGTGAAGATGCCATTAATGAACGGCATTGAATTGTGCCAGGTGGCTAGAAAGGTACAGGAGAATTTAAAGATTGTGATTTGCAGCGGCTATGGGGAATTTGAATATGCAAGAAGTGCGATCAAGCTCGGGGTAGTTAACTATTTGTTAAAGCCTCTAATTCACGATGAATTTCTGGAAGTGCTGGAGGAGATTTCAGAAGTGAAGGCCTTTGTGGAACCGGACAGAACTACAGAGGAATCCAAGGTGATTCAGCAGGTAAAGGACTTTGTAAAGAATCATTTTCAACAGAATATCTCATTATCAGATGCGGCCAATGAGGTATATCTCTCTCCGGGGTATTTGAGCATTCTGTTCAAAAAAGAGACCGGTGTGAATTTCTCCAAGTATTTGACGGATTATCGGTTGCGTAAGGCCAATTATTTGCTCAGTCAATCCAATATGAAGATTAACGATATTGCCGAATTCGTAGGCATTGATAACCCCTCGTACTTTTGCAAGCTGTTCAAGACGAAATTTGGTGTTAGCCCTGCTCAGTACAGAAAGGCTGATGCTTAATGATCAGGCTGATTAAAGGCGTGTTCAATGACCTGAAATTTCGTGACAAGCTGCTGCTATCCCACCTTATCATCGCACTAATTCCAATCCTGCTATTGGGGATCTTATCCTTCTCGCAATCCTACAATATTCAGATGAAAGAAATGAACAGCGAAGCTACGTCCAGTCTGGAACAGACGGTAAATATTCTCGATTACAAGATCAATCGCTACAATATGCTTAGTGAGTTTATCGTATTGAACCGCGAGTTCTCCCGGATTTTTCTGAAGAACTACGAGGACAACTACTTTAATATTTATTTGGATTTTCGCGATGTGCTGGACCCGATAATCTCGCAGATCAAGTTCATGGATAGTGATATTGAAGAGGTCGAATTTTACACCTCGGGCGATTTGTTGGGTATTCGGGGCGATATTCACCCGCTAAGTGATTTACAGAACAAGCCCTGGTTCGATCAGAATGACAGTACGCGCTGGATTGTATATGACAAGCAGGTGTATTTGCTGCAACAACTAATTGGCAATCGAAAGACAAGCAGCTATATGGTCATCTCCATTAGCTATGACAGCATCTTCTCCAGTCTGGAGGGAATCTCCGATCATATCGCGGTCTCTATTCGGAATGATCAGCAGGAGTTGATCTTTCCGGAGACGAGCGATCAGCTTATGCGGTCTGAACGGACAACGGAATTGCAGAAGAGTCTGAACAATAATGACTGGACTCTGAACTTTTCAGTATCCCATGCCAATGCTTACAAGAATGCGTTAACGTTTTTTCAGATCACCTTTTTTGTCATTTTATTAAGTCTATTGATCACATTCAGCCTGATCTACATTTTCTCCAGCAGCTTTACACGACGGATTGTTCATCTGAAAAACAAAGTAGACAAGGTGGAGCAGAACAATCTGGGGATCATCATCCAGAGCCATTCCAGAGATGAATTTGGGGAATTGACGAATGGAATCGGGAAGATGCTGCAACGCATTAATGACCTGATCAGTCGAGTATATCGAGCGGAAATTTCCAAGAAAGAAAGTGAATACAACCAGCTTATCGCCCAGATCAACCCGCATTTTCTATACAATACCCTGTCCTTTATTAATTGGAGAGCGGTCAAGAAGCAGGATATCGAGACTGGCTATATGGTTAACGCTCTGGCCAAGTTCTATCGGACGGCCTTGAATAAAGGGAAGAAGCAGGTAACGATTCAGGATGAGCTTGAGAATATTAAGGCTTATATTGATTTGCAGCTGATACTGCATGACGGCAGCTTTGAAGTGGACTATCAGATTGACGACGAGCTGCTCGAATATCGCATTATTCACTTCATTTTGCAGCCGATCGTGGAGAATGCGATCAAGCATGGCTTTGCAGAGCCGGGAGAGGACGAGCATCAATTGGTGATCTCTGTTCATGCAGAGCATGATGCCCTCTTTTTGAAGGTAACGGATAATGGGATGGGCATGTCTGTGACACAGCAGCAAAGGCTGTTGCTTGCAGAGAGCAGCGGATATGGGATTCGCAATGTTAATGAACGCATCAAGCTATATTATGGCTCTGCCTATGGGCTGGAGCTGATTAGTGAAGCCATGGTAGGGACTTCGGTGATCATTCGTCTTCCTTATGATGCAGAGTACAGGTCTGTATGAGCGGGTTTGGAAAAGGGATATAAATCTTGCTATAAATCAAAAAAACGTTGCATAGGAACCTCTTTTGAAACCGATTACAATTAGGGCATCAACTGATAAAGGGGTTAGTGACATGAAGAAAAAGTGGAAACTGGCTTTGGCTCTTTCTATTTGCCTCAGTATGCTGGCAGTCAGCGGCTGCGGTGGAGGCAGTAATAGCGGCAATGCTTCTGGAGGGAGCACTTCCGGGGGGAACGCCTCGACAGATTCCGGGGTCAATTATGAGCCTTATGGAAAATATGATGAGACCGTTGAATTTACGATTGGCCGTCACACCAACCATGTGAACAATTTGCCTGAAGGCGACACGATTGAGAACAACCTGGCTACGCGCTATGTAGAGAGCAGAGTCAATGTTAGAGCGAAGGTAGCCTGGGAGACAGATGACATGAAGCAAAAGCTGTCCCTGTCTATGACAACTTCAGATTTGCCGGATGTTATGCTGGTTGACCGTGAATTGTTCAATCAGTTGGTTGATAACGATCTAATTGCTGATATGACCGAGGTATATGAGAAGACAGCCTCAAGTGGTGTAAAGGAATTCTACAGCTCCTATGGTGATTTGCTGCTTGATCAGGTGACAGTGGATGGCAAGATTATGGGTCTGCCAATGACCAACATCGGTAACCAGCATCAGCTGCTGTGGGTGAGAAAGGACTGGGTGGATAAAGTAGGCGCAGAGCTTCCTAAGACTCTGGATGATGTGTGGAATCTGGCACGGACCTTTATTGAGAAGGATGTCTCAGGAACAGGGGAAACTGGCGGCTTCGTTATGGATCAGAACGCGATGAACTTCTCTCCGGTGTTCGCAGTGTACAATGCCTTCCCGACCCAATGGATCACAAATGAAGAAGGCAAGGTTGTGTATGGCTCTGTACAGCCTGAAATGAAGGAAGCACTTCAGGATTTGAGCGATCGTTACAAGGAAGGTCTGATCGACAAGCAGTTCGTTATTCGTTCCAATGAAGAGAAGGAAGCTTTAGTAATCGACGGTAAGGTGGGCATGCTGTTCAACCCTTGGTGGATCGGCTATACGAACTATAAAGACTCGATCAAGCAAACGCCCGAGGCTGAATGGGTAGCGGTATCGGCTCCTGTGGATGACAATGGCAAGTTCAAGACCATTCGTCAGGACCCGGTTGGGGGCGGAATTGTAGTTGTGAAGAAGAGCTATCCACATCCGGAAGCGATCATGAAGTCAATTAACCTGACAACCGATTTCTTATATTCCTTGACAGATGATGCAGTGAACTACAAAAAGGAGCATCCGGATGAGCTTTTGACAGACAACAGCCGCTGGAACAATGACCCGACACAAATTCCAATGCAGGTTGACTATAACGATGTTCTAAAAAGATACTACGAGGATATTATCAAGGCTGACGAAGCTGGCGATGAGTCCATCATCCAGGCTGACCGTATCGTATCCCTTCGCGCATATCAGGAATTCAAGGAAAAGGGCAATGACGTTGATGTGAATACGTACGGAGAATATATCTCGCGTATTGAAGGACAGCGTGAAGCCAATAACCCGAACCTTGAAGTCATTCTTGGCGGATTCTATGGCACGACGGAGACGATGAAGCTCAAGTGGGCCAACTTGGAGAAGATGGAGGAGGAAACCATCCTGAAGATTATTATGGGCGAAGCGCCGATCAGCGAGTTCGACAAGTTCGTTGAGACCTGGCACCGCACAGGCGGAGACGAGATTTTGGCGGAAATCAATGGTTAATGACTTTGAACGCAGGATGTGATAAGCATGGCTCAGACCGAAACTGAATTAACACACAAAACGCAAATACCACTGCGGAACAGCCGCATCCGGAAACGGATGAATGGGCTCGCCTATCATGCGATGCTGCTTCCAGGCATGATCATGTTGTTCATCTTCTCGATTGTTCCTATGTTCGGTGCTGTCATGGCATTTCAGCGGTTCATTCCTGCCAAGGGGATCAGTAGATCCCCTTGGGTAGGGCTGGACAATTTTACGTATATGTTCCAGCTTCCGGACAGTACGCAAATTTTCATCAACACGGTGGTTATTGCAGTCGGGAAAATTGTCCTGGGATTGATTGTCCCGATCATTTTCGCACTGCTGCTGCATGAGGTTCGGCTAAAGGTGTTCAAGAGTACCGTCCAGACGATCGTATATCTTCCGCACTTTATGTCCTGGGTCGTTCTGGGGACAATGCTGACGATGATCTTCTCTTATGATGGCATGGTGAACAATTTGCTGGAATGGCTGGGAATGGAACGAATCATGTTCCTGGCAAGTAACACCTGGTTCCGGCCATTGCTGATTTTCACGGATACCTGGAAGGAGTTTGGCTACGGCACAATCATTTATCTGGCGGCACTGACAGCCATTAATCCTGCCCTATATGAATCGGCGGCTCTGGATGGAGCGAACCGATGGAAGCAGATGCTTCACATCACCCTGCCGGGCATTTTCCCGACCATTGTGCTGCTGGGCACGCTTAGCTTAGGCAATGTGCTTAACGCAGGCTTTGACCAGGTATTCAACATGTATAACCCGCTGGTCTATGAGACAGGAGATATCATTGATACATTTGTCTATCGAATGGGTCTGATCAACATGCAATACTCATTTGCTACGGCTATCGGATTAATGAAATCGGCCATCAGCTTTGTGCTCATCATCATCTCTTATAAGCTGGCTTCCAAATACGCCGGGTACAGGATTTTCTAGGAGGACTATATGGTACAGTCGCAAACCTTGGCATCAAGACTTGTTAACGTCATCATCACGACCTTGTTAATTATTATCGCGTTCATGTCGCTGGCGCCGCTACTCAATACAATCAGCATCTCGATTAGCAGCAGTACGGCGGTCAATGCAGGACGAGTGAATTTTGTGCCGATCGACATTAATTTCTCATCCTACGAGAAAATCTTGAACGATACCAAGTTCTGGGGTTCCTTTCTGATCTCAGTGGAACGTGTGGTTCTCGGCGGAGCCATAAATATGGTGCTGACCATTCTGATGGCTTATCCATTGTCGAGAAGTGTAGGTCAATTCAGATCAAGAAACGTTTACATGTGGGTCATTATATTCACGATGCTGTTTAGCGGGGGGATCGTTCCCTGGTATATGGTTATCAGTGAATTGAAGCTGATTAATACGATCTGGGCGCTGGTGCTCCCGGGAGCAGTTCCTGTATTTAATGTTATTTTGCTGATGAACTTCTTCAAGGGCATTCCGAAGGAACTGGAGGAAGCGGCCTTTATGGATGGAGCGGGTCCGCTTACCATATTGCTCCGAATCTTCCTGCCCGTATCCTTGCCCAGCCTGGCCACGATCACACTGTTCGTGATTGTCGGGCACTGGAACAATTTCTTCGATGGGATTGTGCTCATCAACGATCAGAACAAGATTCCGTTGCAGACCTATTTGCAGCAGCTCAGTCTGACCCGGGATCAGATGCAAAATCTGTCCGTGGAGCAATTGCAGCAATACAATAAAATTTCCAATACGACACTGAACTCGGCAAAAATTCTGGTGTCCATGATTCCGATCATGATGATCTATCCCTTCCTTCAACGCTATTTGATCCACGGCATTGTGCTGGGCTCGGTGAAGGAATAGCGGAGAATGAAGACTGATAAAGGAGAATACGCATGACTGAACGATTAAGCCAACGCGATATTATACAACTGGTTGAGCAAAAAATGAGCCATAGACCGAAGATTGTAACGATGTTCAAGAACTGCTATGAAAATACGCTGGAGACGACGATTCACCGTCACGAGGATGGTACTGTCTTCATGCTTACCGGAGATATTCCGGCCATGTGGCTGAGGGATTCGGTTAATCAGCTCAGACCCTACCTGATCCCGGCTGGCCAGGATGCCGAACTGCAAGCAGTGATAGAGGGCGTGCTCCGCTATCAATGTCAATCGATTCTGCGGGACCCTTACGCTAATGCCTTCAACGAGTTCGATAATTATCACGGTCATCATCAGGATATCACGGAACTGACAGGCTGGATTTGGGAGCGAAAATATGAGATTGATTCCCTCTGCTATCCGGTTCAGCTTGCTTATTTATATTGGAAAAACACCGGCGTTACCCACCATTTCTCCGAAGAATTCAAGCAGGCTGCGGAGTTGATTCTGCAAACCTGGCGTGTCGAGCAACGCCATGCCGAATTATCCCCTTATTCGTTCGAGCGACCGAACGGAGGAAAGACGAATACGCTTCCCGGGGAGGTCGGTTATACCGGCATGACCTGGTCTGGCTTCCGTCCCAGCGATGATGCCTGCGAGTATGGTTATCTGGTTCCTTCCAATATGTTTGCGGTGGTTGTCCTGGGTTACTTGCGCGAGATTAATGAGCTGTTCTATAAGGATGAAGCCATGTCGGCGCTAATTGACTCCTTGCAGGGAGAAATCCGTCAAGGGATTGAAGATTATGCTCTTATTGAGGATCAAGAATTCGGACAGGTGTACGCCTACGAGGTGGATGGATTGGGCGGCATCAATATCATGGATGATGCCAATGTTCCCAGTCTGCTGTCCCTGCCTTACCTTGATTACTGCCTGAAGGACGATCCAATCTATCTGAATACTCGTCGTATGATTCTTAGCGAACGGAACCCTTATTACTATCAGGGCAGCTGTGCTCGGGGAATCGGAAGTCCGCATACACCGAAGGATTATATCTGGCATATTGCCTTGTCGATTCAAGGCATTACTTCAACGGATGCAGCCGAACAGGAGGCATTACTGGACATCTTCGAACGCTCCGATGCGGGCACCAATCTTGTGCATGAGGGCTTCCATAAGGATGATCCGCACCAGTATACCCGGGAGTGGTTCTCCTGGTCGAATGCCATGTTTGTTGAATTTGTACTCAGTCTGTGTGGGCTGGCTATTAAAATGAAATAAATAATACGAGTCCCGGGAGGTTGCGAATGAATCGGAAGAAGGGTAAATGGTTGTTCCCCCGAGTATCCAGTTGTCTGCTGGCATTAGCGCTTGTTGGTACTTCATTTTTCAGCGGAGGTGCAGCTCCGGTCAAGGCGTATCAAAGTACAGATGCCGATACGGCAATGAAGGCTTTCAATCAGAAGTTCTGGGACCCGCAAGCAAAGTATTTCTGGGAGAATACGAATCAAGGCGATGCGTATCAGAGCTTCTGGATTGAGGCGGAGCTATGGGAGCTGGTGATGGATGCGTATCTTAACACCTCTGACCCGGTGCTAAAGACGGAGCTTCGCGCCCAGATTGACGATGTCTTTGATGGCGCAGTGGCGAAGTATGGCTCCGACTGGCTTGATAACCCCTTTAATGATGACATTATGTGGTGGGCTATGGGCAGTGCAAGAGCCTATGAGATCACGAATGACAGCAAGTATCTGGACAAAGCGAAATACTATTTTGACTTTGTGTATGATACCCAGAGGGACGATGAATTCGGCGGGGGAATCTGGTGGTTGAACAGTGAGCATGTGACCAAGAATGCCTGTGTCAATTTCCCGGCCGCCCAAGCTGCCGTATTCTTGTATAACATTACTGGTGATTCACATTATCTGGATGCAGCAACAGACATCTATCGCTGGGGCAAGACAATTCTGTCCGATGGCAATGGCAAGATATTTGACCGGATCGAGCCGGTAGCGGGTCCTATCCCTCACGCAACCCATTACAATCAGGGAACCTTCATTGGCGCTGCCGTAGGTTTATATGAAATAACGGGCGATGTGGTCTACCTGGACGATGCGATTAAAGCAGCTCAATTCGTCAAGGAGCATCAGGTGGACGATAACGGTATGCTTAATTACGAGGGACCGAACGTAGATTTAAAGGGCGGCAAGACCATTTTGCTTCGCAATTTTGCGTATCTGTTGACGGCTCTGGAGGGAAGTGGAATTTCGGCGGCGCATTTGCAGTTTGGCGAGGAACTGAGTGACTGGCTTGCCTTCAATACGGAGATGGCCTGGAGTCACCGGAATGCAGATGGCCTTGTCGATGGCAATTGGATTGGTCAGAAGGTATCCGGAACTTATGATTCATGGACGGCCTCCAATGTTGTGCAGGCTCTGACGGTATTCGCTCCTGCGCAAGCAAGCCTGAACTATGTCTCCAGGGATGCGTATGAGAAGATTGAAGTACGTACCTATAACATTGGAAAAGGCTTTGTATTAGAAGGAAGTCCGGAAGGCTCTCTGCAGCTTGGAGGAGTTCAGGATGGACATTATGCGGCTTATAAAAATGTGGATTTCGGCAATGATGGGGCTTCCGGCGTAATTGCCCGAGCTTCCAGCGGAACCGGCGGAGGCACGATAGAGGTTCGGCTGGATGGATTGACGGGACCTGTCGTCGGTACGATTCAGGTGGAAGGCACTGGCGGCTGGAGCAATTTTATGGATGCCGCAGCCTTATTGAAGGACGAATCGGGGAATCCGGTACAGGTTACGGGCGTTCATGATGTGTATTTCCTGTTCAAGAAGACGCAGGATGACTACCTATTTAATCTGAACTGGTTCAAATTCACGAAGAATGATCCAACACGAAGTAATGCCTATACGAAATTGCAGGCCGAGAACCTGGATGATGGGGTAGGCCTGAGCATAAATGGAAGCGGAACATATGTGGATCATGTGATGAACGGAGCCTATGCGCTGTATCGGGATATAGACTTCGGCAGCGGGGCTGCAGGCGTTACGTTATTCGCCGCCAGTGGTCACCAGGGGGGAAGCGTTGAGATTCGTCTGGATAGTCTGACAGGTCCGGTCATCAGCAAGATTCCCGTTCCGGCGCTAGATGATTGGAACAGCTGGGTGAGTCTGATGGGGATTGTGGATGATCAGTCGGCTGTCGGAGTGCATGATGTCTACTTTGTATTCAAGGGGAAGGATGGCAATGATTTCCCTTGCAACCTGGACTGGTTCAACTTCACAACGGTCAAGGGCAGAGAGTGGGAGGCTTCCGGCAAAATAGAAGCTGAAGACTACACGAATGCTGCTAGTCTGGGCAAAGAGACAGGCGGAGGTCAGACTTATCTTGCAGGATTATATGGGCCTAATAATCCTTACGCTATGTACAACTATGTGGATTTCGGAGCAACCAGTCCGCAGAAGCTCTACATTCAAGCAGCCAGTGATGCCTCTGGCGGCGTAGTTGAAGTAAGAATTGACAGTATGCAGGGGCCTGTCATTGCAAATGTTCCGGTGACCGGAACGAGCGGCTGGCAGAATTTCCAGGTGTTCTCGGCAGACCTTGAGACACAGGTCACAGGTGAGCATGTCGTATTCTTCCTGTTCAAGGGCTCGGATTGGCTGTTCAATGTGGATAAGTATACGTTCGGTGATCCAGCGGTATTCACAATGCCAGAACCGGAGCCAGAGCCAGTCACCGATACCGTGCCTCCAGGTGAGGTTGAGAATGTGAGGGCGGTACTCGATGGCAATCAGGTTCGCCTGTATTGGGATGGCCCATATGATCTGGACGGTTCCAAGGTGCTGATTTCATTGTATTTGTGCAATCAGCAGACAGGCGCAACACTGGAAGTCGAGCGCGGGGTACAGACGGTACTGCTGCCGGGTGTGTCTGGTCATGAAGGCTATACAATAACCATACAGTCAGTTGATCATTCGGGTAACAACTCGAGTGGCTACAGCTTTTTGCTAGAGGATAAACTTAACCTGTAAGCTATCTTTATAGGATCGATGCAGATACATCCCATGCATCGGTCCTGTTTTGTTATGAAAAGCACGGAATTGCACGTTCTGCCTGTGCGAGCCTTGTTCCATTGCATTGAAGTGCCGTATACCAAATAGTGCATATGGGAGTAGTACACTGGAAAAGGCTACTCAGTACTGAGTAGCCTCCTATCCAATCAAGCTTATCTTATTGCTCTGTCTCAGGAATCATCTTGACGATCTCCAGCCGTTTGAAGCGGTGAGGCTCTTTGTCCAGCAGCTTGAAGATCAGGTTCTGATGCTCAAGTGTCTCCCCGACGTTCATCTCCGGATGTGTACCGTACAGCCAACCGCCGATGGTGTCCACGTCCTCGGTGTCCAGTTCGGACAATAGCAGATCATTGATCTGATTGACACCCACCTTGCCATCGACGATAACATGATTATCGCCCAACTGCACGATAGGCTGCTCTTCCTCTTTATCAAATTCGTCCCGAATCTCTCCGACGATCTCTTCCAGAATGTCTTCGATGGTCACCAGGCCTGCCGTACCGCCGTACTCATCAATCAGGATCGCGATATGCGTACCTTCCTTCTGCATCCGCTGCAGGAGCTCGTTCACCGGAGTTACTTCCGATACAGCCATGACCGGCTGCAGGATCGAGGTGACATCCAGGTCCGGATTGTTTCTAAGCGCCAGGAAAAATTGCTTCGTGTTGATAATACCAATGACATTGTCCTTGTTTTCCTCAATAACCGGGAATCTTGTATATTGCTGCTCCACGATAATCTCAAGGTTCTCATCCCGAGTCTTGTCGGTATAAAGACATACCATATCGGTACGGGGAACCATGATTTCTCTTGCCAGCATATTATCAAATGCGAAAATGCGGTTTACATAGCCATATTCGCTTTGATTGATTTTACCGCTCTCGTAGCTCTCGTTGATAATAATCTGAATTTCTTCCTCGGAATGGGCTTCTTCATGCTCAGAAGCCGGCTTGATTCCGATCAGCTTGACAAGCTGGTTGGCGGAGCCATTCAGTGTCCAGATAAAAGGGCGCATAATCTTGGTGAACAGAATCAGCGGTTTTGCCGTCAGCATGGCTACGGCTTCCGCCTTGCGAATTGCGATAGTCTTCGGCGCAAGCTCACCGACTACCACGTGTAAATAAGTGATCACAATAAATGCGATCAGAAACGAAAGAATACCGGTTACTGCTTCAGGTATTTGGAGGCTGTGGAACACCGGGTGCAGAATTTGCTCAACCGTCGGTTCACCGAGCCAGCCAAGTCCGAGTGCTGTAATCGTTATGCCCAATTGGCATGCCGACAAATAACCGTCAAGATTGGAGGTTACCTGCTTTACAGCCAGCGCGTTTTTGCGCCCCTCGGCAATGAGTTGATCGACTCTGCTGCCCCGCACGCGAACAATAGCGAATTCCACCGCTACGAAAAATGCCGTCAGGGCGATCAAAACGACGACCAAAACCAAATTTAATACCAAAAGCCTGTCACTGTCCATTCTTACCATCTACTCCTTTTGTCGATTAAGATATTTAAAATATAAAAACATATGCTCATTATATAGCATGTGGATAGAGAAAGCGAACGGGCAAGAACGTCAAAAAAGGTTAAACAACGTTCGTGTTTTGTCGATATATACATTTTATTATGGAAAAATAGCTCGTATAAGCTTGTTAAACACGAACGAAAAGAAATTTAAGAGTTGACTTATTCGCCATTTAGAGATAATATTACATCCGTAATGCAACAAATGACAAATAGCTTGATCGATTCGTATAACCTCAAAGATACGGTTTGAGGGTCTCTACAAGGAACCATAAATTCCTGGCTACGAACGGGGTGTTTCGCATACCTGTTCATAGCCGGGATTTTTTTTGCTGAAAATCAATCTTTAGGAGGAACTGCGACCGTATGAGTAAGTATGATGTGATCGTTGTTGGGGCTGGACCTGCCGGAATTTTTGCTTGTTACGAGCTGACAAGAAAGGCTCCGCATTGGAAGGTATTGCTGGTGGATAAAGGACATGACATCTACCGCAGACGTTGTCCGATTCTTGAAGAGAAAATCACCCTTTGTCCGCCTGCCGCAGGCAAAAAAGACTTTGCAGGCTGCTTGCCGGCATGCTCTATTACGGCGGGGTTTGGCGGTGCCGGGGCGTACAGCGACGGGAAATTCAACATTACCAAGGAATTCGGCGGATGGCTGACCGATTATATTACACCATCGAAGGTGCTGGAGCTTATCCGTTATGTGGATAGCATTAATTTGGAGCATGGGGCTACAGAGGTCATTACCGATCCGATGACAGATGTCATTCGCGGGATTGAGCAACGGGGCTATGCTGCCGGGCTGAAGCTATTGCGGGCCGAGGTGCGCCATCTGGGGACGGAGCAGAACCTGGAGATTTTGAAGTCGATATATGAATATCTGAAAACCCGGGTTGACATGATTTATAAGGCTGAGGTAGAGGACCTGATCACTGAAAAGTCGGAAGATCAATACACCGTGCGCGGGATTGTCCTGAAGAATGGGGACACCTATGAAGCCGATCAGGTCATGGTGGCACCGGGACGCGATGGCTCGGCATGGCTGACGGATATCCTGAAGCGTCGCCGCCTGAAAATGACGAATAATCAAGTCGATGTGGGTGTCCGGGTTGAGACATCCGACGTGGTTATGCGGGAAATTAATGAGCATCTATATGAGGGGAAATTTATATTTAATACGTCGGTGGGTACTCAGGTTCGTACATTCTGCAGTAATCCTTCCGGGCATGTAGTTGTCGAAAATCATAGCGGCGTGATGGCTGCTAACGGACACTCCTATAAAGACCCTGCACTGGGCTCTGCAAATACGAACTTTGCTCTGCTCGTATCTCATAAATTTACCGATCCGTTTGATAAGCCGAACGAGTACGCACGGGAAATTTGCCGGAGAGCTAATGATCTGTCGAACGGCGGAGTCATTATTCAGAAGTATGGAGATATTTTACGGGGACGACGCTCCACGACCGGACGTATTGCTGAAGGCTTCCTTGAACCGACCTTGAAGGAGGCTGTTCCGGGGGACCTGGGCCTTGTCCTTCCTTATAACACGATGAAGAGCTTGATTGAAATGGTTGAGGCGCTGGACCGGGTTACACCGGGGATTGCTTCGGAGCACACGCTGTTCTACGGGGTGGAGGCTAAATTCTATTCGGCTCGCCCGAAGCTGTCAGCTTCTCTGGAGACGGAAATTCAAGGACTGTACTGCGGAGGAGACGGCGCCGGAATTACGCGCGGCCTCGCTCAGGCCGGCGCAGCCGGGGTCTGGATTGCACGCGGCATGATGGAACAGGCGGGATTGTAAGAGAAGAGAGGGACGGCCAGGCAAATATACCGATTCAATATCTTGGATTGGCCAACGGAATAATCCCGGACTCGCCATGGAATATCTGGGATTCGTTAACGGACATTTAAGACTCTTAGCCGACTTTTTCACACATTTTAGAGGGTAACGGACATTTTCGGCACTTAGGACGCTCAAACGGCTCCGGTTGACTCAAATCTACTCTCTTAGCAGCCAAAATGTCCGTTACAGTTCTGGGCTGATCATTATTGGGCTGTAATGAGACGTAATGTCCGTTAGAGCAAGTCCCCCTCCTTCCCCCCGAGCAAATGTACCGACTGGGATTATCTGTTGTGCAAACGATTGACCTATAGAAAAGAACGATGATATAATGCGCTCATACAGGAGGGAAGGGCTTGTCCTGCCTGAGAAATCCCTGTATTCAGCGCGGAGGCCGTGGAACGTTTCAAGGAATCCATGCCATATGATATATCGGAAGCCATTTTCAAGGAAGCGATTACAGTGGGAGTATTGAAAAGACTTCATCTGTACATGGGGGAGTGATCACATGTCGGTACAGAAAGAGCTTGAGGTAGTGACGGATTATGGCGATCTTGCCGTAACGAACGGGATTTCCGTATTTGATCCTGCTTTTGATGAGGCATTCTATTATGGAGGAAATGATCTAGGGGCAACTTATTCTCCGGAGAAAACCTTCTTTCGTCTATGGGCGCCGACTGCGTCCGAAGCAAAAATTGTCTTCTATAATAACTGGAACGACGGGCCGGTCAGAGAAATGCCGATGACCCGTGATATTCAAGGAACCTGGGTGCATGAAGCGACCGGGGACTGCAAAGGCATTTATTATACCTACAAGGTCAGAGTAGGGTTGGATTGGAACGAGGCGGCCGATCCTTATGCAAAGGCTGTTGGAGTCAATGGAGATCGAGCGGTAGTGCTTGATCTGCGGAGTACGGATCCGAAAGGCTGGAACATGGAGAAGCCTCAACTGGATTCACCAGTGGATGCAGTAATCTATGAGCTTCATCTTCGCGATCTGTCGACTCATCCGGACAGCGGAATTCTGTATCCTGGCAAGTACCTTGGTCTTGTGGAAAAGGATACCCGCGGACCGAACGACATTCCAACAGGAATTGATTATATTGCCGGGCTTGGCGTGACACACGTTCAGTTGCTTCCTATATATGATTACTCGACGCAAAGTGTTGATGAGACAAAGCTACATTTGCCTCATTACAATTGGGGCTACGATCCTAAAAATTACAACGTGCCTGAGGGCTCGTATTCAACAGATCCATATACGCCGGCAACCCGGATTACCGAGTTGAAGCGCTGCGTTCAGGCGCTGCATGACCGCGGGCTCCGCGTCATCATGGATGTAGTCTATAACCATGTATACGACGGATACCTTGTAAACTTTACTAAATTGGTTCCAGGATATTATCTCCGCTATCAAGCGGACGGTTCCTTCTCAAACGGATCGTTCTGCGGCAACGAGTGCGCAACAGAACGTAAAATGATGCGGAAATTCATTGTAGATTCTGTTGTCCACTGGGTTCAGGAGTACCATATGGATGGCTTCCGCTTTGATCTGATGGGTCTGATGGATACGGAAACGATGAATGAAATCCGCCGCAGGCTGGACGAGATCGATCCGACGATCTTAATGATCGGTGAAGGCTGGAATATGGAGACTGTGCTGCCGGGTGAACAGAGGGCTCATCAAGGAAATGCCTGGAAAATGCCGCGAATTGCCCATTTCAATGATGGACTTCGGGATAGTGTGAAGGGCAGCACCTTTATTCATGGATCTCAAGGCTTCATTAGCGGGGGAGCCGGAATGGAAGAAGGCGTGAAGCGGGGAGTTGTTGGTGGAATTGATTACGGCGGCTCGATCAGACAATTTGCTCAGGAACCGGTTCAAAATGTAAATTATGTCGAATGCCATGATAACCACACCCTTTGGGATAAGCTTCAGTTGTCTTCGAGCCAGAAGACGGAGGAGCAGCGCCGCTGGATGCATCGGCTGGCATCGGCGATCGTGCTCACCAGCCAAGGCATCCCGTTCCTGCATGCCGGCCAGGAATTTATGCGCACGAAGAATGGCGATGAGAATAGCTATAAATCTCCGGTACAGGTAAACTGGCTGGATTGGGAGCGGTGTGCGGAACATCAAAATGATGTGCTGTATGTGGCCAGCCTGATCCACCTGCGGAAGAGCCATCCGGCATTCCGGCTGCGGACAGCTCAAGAGATTCGGGAGCATTTATTCTTTGAAGATGCCCCGGAGCATGCCGTAGCTTATACCTTACGCAACCATGCAGGCGGAGATCCTGCACGCCATCTGTATGTGCTCTACAACGCCAATGCGGAGTCCCGGTCTCTCAAGCTTCCTGATCTGGGAGCATGGGAAGTGTGCTATGGCAGCGAATGGGTGGAGGCCCTGGATGCGGGCAAGGGGATCCTCCGAGTGAACGGAATTGGTATGGTTGTGTTAAGGACGAGTAACTATATAAGTTGAACTAGAAAAATACACAGAAATCAAAGAAAAGGGAAAAAGAGCAGCCTATCGAAAAGATAGCCCGCTCTTTTTTTTTATGGAATACAAAGTAGACCTGGACAGTCGTTGGAAATGTGTGGTGAAGCCTTCACCCGGCGCTCCGGGAGATGGAGGCCATCACTCTCTCCGCTCAATACTCTCCGCTCAATTACCGCGAGAAGAAGCGGCTGTTGAACCCCGAAAAATGACCTGAGAAGCAATCGTGATGACTTCGTAGGGGATATTCGGATATTCGATCCGGAACAAAATTTGTTGTGCCAGCCGAAATCCGATATGCGGATTGAATACCTGTACGGTGGTCAGGTCTTCGGCCAGTGAATCCTCCTGGTTGGCATCAAATCCGGATACGGCCACATCCTCGGGGATACGCACGCCGCGCCCCAGGAGCAGCTGCATGACAATGCAGGCTACATAATCGCTGGCGCAGACAAAGGCATCCGGCAGGTCGTGAAGTGCGGCGAGAAAAGCGGATATTTCTTCTTTATAGGTATCTCGGCCGATAGGACCGGTCAGGCTAAATTCCGGATCCGCAGACAGGCCATGTAGCAACAGCGCTTTGCTAAACCCTTCAAATCGCTCGTGGTTGGACTGGGCATAATCGATATCACCGATAAACCCGAAGGTTTGCCGCCCGCTGGCGATCAACTGCTCCGTAATCCGGGAGACGCTAAATCGATTCTCCGTCAGAACTAGATCTCCGTTCAGCTCTGAGGGAGGAACTGCGGTGGAAGTGTCGAGATACACTTTGGGGATGGGTGATGCTGACAGTAGGCGCAGCAGCTGTTCGTCATAGACATTGATGATAATGATCCCATGCGTACCGCCGCTGGTCAGCGAAGCGGGCAAGGTATAACCTGCGTCAACAGATAGGGGCAGGTACGTGTAGATCAAGTTCACATCATGCCGGGACAGCTCCTTGGCAATCTGATGAATGATCGTCATCCAGAACGTCGAGGTCTCGGGACGACATACGGCAAGGGCGATATTGATCGGCGCGTCGGCAACCGAATCTGTAGCCAGACCGGAGCTTTCCGGGACAGTATAGTTCAATTCCCGGGCTTTGGCGATCACTTTACTCCGCAGTTCCTGGGAAACCCCTGCCTGACCGCCAAAGACCTTCCAGACTGTGGTGCGGGAAACGCCAAGTGAATCGGCGATTTCTTGAATTGTAACCTTCCTCATACTTTCCTCCAAACCTTCCTCATGAATCTGGAATCCTCACTTTATTTCTACTTTTCCATTCGAATAGATTAAGATCGTTCTCTGCCGATCAGCAGTCGGGCAGGAGATCACGAAGGTGCGGGACGTCGTTTCGATGACATAAGGTAATGGTAGCAGCGATCGGTTCTCCTCGCTCGGCGCGTAGACTGTCAAAATATCCGTCAACTTTTCCAGTTGATCGCAATAGCATCCGTGCAGATCGAGATGAATCTGCTCAGCATAGTAGAGCTTTCTCAGCTCCCATTTGTAGTATTCATCTTCCGGGATGACGACCGTGGACGCTTCCTGACTGGAGTCGACGAAAAAAACGAAGCCCCATAATTCCGGGTAGTGAATGTTGATCACACCGGTCGGCGCCCACACCCAGTTATCTTCCGGCAACGCCCGGCCGGTCACCGGATCGGTTTGCTTCTTGTATTGCCCATCGACGATATCGGTTTTCCAGTGCACTCGCGAGAAATTGATTCGATAATAATCGCCTGCTCGCGGAGGACGCTGCTGAGGCAAGCATTCGGTGATGGCAGCAAAAGGGATGACAATCTCCACAGACCAGCTGCGATTAGCGGCAGATGGCTGATTGATCGACCCGTCCACGAATACGGCAGTGCGCAACCCCCGGATATCATAACCATTCAAGGCGCTGCCGTTATCGCGATATGCGACCGGGAGAAATAAATCCCATACGGTATTTAGTACATTCATTTCAAACTCGTAATACTGTTGCGTATCAGAATCAGGATCAATGAAGACTTCAAAGTCGTTATCCTGAAAAATGACATCGTCACGCCGGGTAACGGAACCCCAGATTTCATCGCCATCCAGTTGAGCGCCAATATAAAGGTGCTCATCATCCCAGAGCAGCTTGGCCCGAGTGCGAAAACGCGGTCTGGGCAAATTTGTCCCTTCGATATCGAGGAAATCGGCAGTGAAGGGAGCGTCTTGCCAAAAGGGCTTATCCAGCTTTCCATCTAATTGAAAGGGGACGGTAGCCCGATTGCAGGCATAGACGGGAGGATTAAAACCAACTGCAGGAATAGGAATTCGAACAGGAGCCACAGGGACCTCGCTTCTGCGCCAACAGCGCATATAGTTGATGATGAGTTGAATTATAACACAGAAAGCGTTTTATTAAAATAAAAAAGTTAACATTAATGAACATTGGTTAACTCGACATAAAACGAAAAAACAAACGGAGTATATATAGATTACAGAACATATACATAGAGGTAACATGGTATGTAAGCACTTTCAAAAAATCATTGACAAATAGTTTGGACGCGTGTTAAAGTTTGTTCAATAAAATCACCTTAAAAACAGTGAACAAAAATGAACAATTTAGAACATAGTTCACACTGGGTGGAAGGGCAGCTCGAATGAACCAGCCATCGAATTTTTGAAAGATTTATGAAGCAGCTTAAATATGGGAGGGGAGTTCATGGATTCTACGGCGATTAAACGGAAAAGCCGCCTCGCACGGGTGCTAAAAAGAGACGCATCTCTCTGGCTATTTTGCATTCCGGGTATTATATTGACGTTCATTTTCAGTTACGTCCCGATGTATGGCATTCTGCTGGCGTTTAAGAGGTTCAATGCCAGAGCCGGCATCTGGGGGAGTGAATGGCAAGGGCTGTACTATTTCAAACGATTCTTCGATTCGCCTTATTTTGAATCTACCATTTGGAACACCTTAGTTTTAAGCCTCTATGGCCTGCTGGTGTCGTTTCCGATCCCGATTATTCTGGCTCTTTTGCTGAATTCGTTTCAGCACAAGCGCTATCGAAAGGTGATCCAGACCATTACATACGCGCCTAATTTCATCTCTGTCGTTGTCATGTGCGGGATGATCATCCTGTTTCTATCACCTACGATAGGCGTTATCAATAGTGTTTTGGAATTCTTCGGTATTGATGCGGTCAACTTCATGGCAAAGAAAGAGTATTGGCGACACATTTATGTGTGGAGCGGCGTCTGGCAAAGCGCTGGTTGGAGTTCCGTCATCTTTTTTGCTGCTTTAGCCGGGATTAGCCCCGAACTGCACGAGGCGGCGCGCTGTGACGGAGCAACAAAGTTCCAACTGATTCGGTACATTGACTTCCCTTCCATATTGCCAACAGCGACCATTTTGCTGATCTTGAACTGCGGCAGTATTCTTTCTATCGGGTTTGAAAAAGCTTATCTGTTGCAAAACAACCTGAATTTGACGGTTTCCGAGATTATTTCTACTTATGTGTACAAAGTCGGTCTGATTAACAACGATATTTCTTATTCGACGGCGATAGGCCTGTTTAATACCGTAGTCAATCTGGTGTTGCTGCTCGCGGTCAATAAAGCCGCCGACAAGCTTTCCGGCAACAGCCTTTGGTAAGGGGGGATCAGATATGTTGAGACCGGTTGTAGCCAACCAGCTTGAAGTTAAAGCCAAGCGCAGCAAGGAAGATGTCGTGTTTGATACGATCAACTTTATCGTACTGACCTTAGTTCTGCTCATTGTGGCGTACCCGCTTTATTGGGTAATCATCTCATCGATCAGTAATCCGGGCGCCGTATCAAGCGGTGAAGTCCTGTGGCGTCCGATCGGGTTTACTTTGCAGGGATATGCCGAAGTATTCAAGGATAGTGCAGTTATGCGCGGGTTTTGGAACTCCATTGTCTACACGGTTGCCGGTGTATTGGTGAATCTAGCGGTCACCTTGCCGACAGCCTATGCCCTGTCCCGCAATACCTTCAGCGGCAGAAAGGCGATCACGATCTTCTACATGATCACGATGTTCTTCGGCGGCGGGTTGATTCCGACTTATCTGGTGATTAAAAACCTCCATATGATCAACACGATGTGGGCGCTTATACTTCCGGGCAGTCTGAGTGTATACAACATGATTGTCGCCAGAACCTTTTTCAAAATGAACATCTCCGAAGAGCTCTATGAAGCGGCGGAAATCGACGGCTGTACCCAGGGGAAATTCTTCTTCAGAGTTGCGCTGCCCCTGTCCAAAGCGATCATTGCCATCCTAGTGCTGTATTACGGCGTAGGGCATTGGAATTCCTATTTCTCCGCGTTGGTCTATATCTCGGATAAGGACATGTATCCGTTGCAACTGGTGCTGCGTAACATTCTGATCACGAATGAGGCAGCGCTGTCGCAAACGGCGACCTCAGAAGCTGCAAGAGAAGCGTTGCGGGAAAAGCAGCAGCTTATCTCTGTGATGAAATACTCGCTTATCATTATTAGCAGCATCCCGGTGCTGGTCTTGTACCCGTTCATCCAGAAGCACTTTGTCAAAGGGGTCATGATCGGCTCGGTCAAAGGTTGAGTGCAATGCTGTAAGGAATAGTGTGCCGGAGTTCTCGTATCGGCTGCTAGATAAAAAAGGAGGGTTTTAAGCATGAAGAGAAGGATAATCGCATTGTCTTTGGCCGTAGTCATGGGTGCGGCAACACTAGCGGGTTGCAGCGGTGACAACAAGAAATCTGCAAACAACGGAGGCTCGGCCAACACATCCGCGCCGGCAGTCGTGGATGAACAGGGCAAGGTTAACGGACTGATGTACAAAGAAGGGCTGCCGCTCGTCGATGAGGGTGCGTATAAATTTTCCATTTTCGTCGATGATTCCAGTCCTACCGGTGAGTTCTACATGCTTAATGAATTTCAAAAGCAGACCAATGTCGAGGTTGATTTGCGTATATTCCCCAATGCAACAGCCAAAGAGCGCTTGAATCTGGACCTGAATTCCGGCGATTATGCCGATGTGGTCGGTGGCTGGACCTTAACGGACAGCATGATCCTGACCTATGGTGTCCAGCAAAAGGTATTTATCCCTCTGGAGGATCTGTTTGAGGAATACGCGCCGAATATCTCGGCAATTCTTGATCTGCCTGGTGTGCGCGAGCAGATGACGGCACCGGACGGACATATTTATACGATTCCTTACGTAACAGGAGACACCAGTGTTAACTATTCTCCTTACATCAACAGTAAATGGCTTCAAAATGTCGGTATGAGCATGCCGACAACGACAGAGGAATTCGAAGCTGTGCTGAAAGCCTTTAAGGACAAGGATGCTAACGGCAACGGCGATCCGAACGATGAAATTCCGTTCTCCACTGATCCTAACAACAAGCACATTGAAGCGATGGCCGGCTGGTTCGGTATGCCGATGGATAAGTTCGGGCTGGCGATCGTGGACGGAGAGGTGGTATATGGCGGCGCCAGCGACGCGTACCGTAATTTCCTCAAGTGGTTTTCCGGTCTCAACAAGCAAGGTCTGATCGACGTAGAGCTGTTCACTCAGGACAAATCGACCTGGGAGGGCAAGGGCAACAAGGATCTCTACGGTGTATCCATCGCTTACGGCAGCAAGGAGTTCACCGGGTATGCCGGCAAGGATAAAGGCGACTATGACGTATTGCCGGTGCTGAATACGGATAAGGGCGGAATTTGGCTGCGGGATACGAATGGCTTCAGCGTGTTTAAGACTCAGGCCGTGATCACCGATAACGCTAAAAATCCAGAAGTCATCGTTCGCTGGTTTGATAACGTGTTTGAGCTGGAGAACGGGATTGGCGTTAATAGAGGTCCGGTGGGAAAGATGACCTTCAAGGAAGGCGACCAATATCGGTCGATTGATATTGAAACCCTGCCGAAGGAGGAACAGGAAGCGCTCAGCTGGAGCAATCTGTGGCCGCAGGCGCTGCCGAAGTATTTGCCGGCAGGCTTTGAATTCCTCGAAGACAATCCTGCATACAAGGAAAAGGATATGATGGAGGAAACTTATGAGCCGTATTTGACCAAGGCCATCATCACCAATCCCTGGATCGGCCTCGACGATGTCGACCGCTACGCCGATATCAGTACGGCGCTTCAGGATTATTTCACCCAACAGCAAGCCTTGTTTGTGACCGGGGAGAAGGATGTAAACAATGACGCTCAATGGGAGGAATACGTAAAAGGTCTCAGCTCATTAGGGTTGGAGGACTGGATGAAGATCCGCGGAATTGAAACGATCGCCAAATAAAGGTTGCAATAACGGAGGGACAGTCGACAATGGCAAATGACGAACTTGGCCGCCAACTATCATTAGGGGGCATCGATACAGCAGAAGGGGAGGGCCCGGCAGCGGCGGAGGAAGCGATGGAGGCACGGATTGAGCAGGGCGTGCACAATTACAGCGCCGCAGAGGATTATGTCTGGCCAACCGATCCGGAGGTTCGGAAAAAGCTGGAGTGGTTTCAGGATCAGAAGCTGGCTCTGATGATGCATTGGGGACCGTATGCCCAGCTTGGCGTGGTTGAATCCTGGGCGCTGTCCGACGCCGATGCCGACTGGTCCAGGACGGGAATCGACTGGGGTGTCAATGCACAGGAATTCAAGCAGCAGTATTTCGGATTGAACAAAACGTTTAATCCTGTCCGCTTTCAGCCGGAACAATGGGCGGAGCTGGCTGCGGAAGCAGGCATCCGCTATCTGGTTTTCACCACAAAGCATCATGACGGCTTTTGCATGTGGGATAGCGCTTATTCCGATTACAAGATTACGGCGGAGGATTGTCCCTATCATACCAATCGGTATGCCGATATCTGCGGGCATTTGTTTGAAGCATTCCGCAAAAAGGGAATCGGCATTGCCGCCTATTTTTCCAAGGCCGATTGGCACAATGAGCATTATTGGTCCTCGAATTACCAGCGGGGAGACTATATGTGGAGAGGCCCGGCCTATGTGCCGGAAGAGCACCCTGAAGAATGGGAAAAATTCGTTCAGTTTACGCATAACCAGATTAAGGAGCTGGCCAGCCAGTATGGCAAGCTGGATATTATGTGGTTTGATGCCGGCTGGGTCTGCAAGGAGTCCGGTCAGGACATTCGTTTGGGCGAGGTGATCGATCAAGTCCGGACCTGGCAGCCGGGGATGCTGTGCGCTGACCGCACTGTAGGCGGTCCTTACGAGAATTACATTACACCGGAGCAGTGCGTACCTGAAGAGCCGCTTGGCGTGCCTTGGGAGAGTTGTATCACGCTGGGCACCTCATTCTCCTTTGCCTATGAGGATACGTACAAGTCGCCGCGCGAGGTCGTCTGCCTGCTGGTTGATATCGTAGCCAAGGGAGGCAATCTGGCAATCAATGTCGGTCCCCAGCCGGACGGCCGGTTGCCGCGCGGAGCGGTAACGACGTTGCGCGGGCTGGGCGAATGGCTCGCCGTCTATGGCGAGGCGATCTATGGCACCCGCGTCTGCGCACCGTACAAGGCGGGAAACCTTGCTTTCACCCGCAAAGGGGATAAGGCAGTCTATGTGTTGGAGCTGTTTGCCCACGAGACGGAGAAGGTTCCCGCCGTGGTAACAATCCCTTACCTGGGAACTGTGCACAAGATAACCTTACTGGATACGGGGGAGGAGCTGCCCTTTACTGCGGATAAGGCAGGGATTACAGTGAACGTCCCTGGCGAACAGCAGGGAGGCGCTCCGATCGCCCGGGTCTACAAATTGGAGACGGAATGAGTAAACAGATGAGAAAAAAAGTAATTGGTTACGTAGGTACGAGGGATCTTTCCACGGTACGAGAGCAGGATATCCTTTCCCTCGATGTTATTAATATTGCCTTTGCCGGCTTGGTGGAGGGTCGTGTGGTCTGGCCCGGCGGCGAGGAAAGTCGCGAAGCGCTGCAGCGAATTCGCCGGATCCATCCCGGAATCAGGCTGGCGTTGTCGGTCGGCGGCTGGGGGGCGGACGGGTTCTCGCAGGCAGCGGCGAATCAGGCGGGAAGAGAGCGGCTGGCTGTCAGTGCGGCCGAATTGGCGGATGAATATGGCCTGGACGGTATTGATATTGACTGGGAATATCCAGGGACCTCCCTTGCGGGGATCGCGGCCTGCCGCGACGACAAACAGAACTTTACGCTGCTATTGCAGCAGCTGCGGGAAACGCTGGATGCCGCCGGTCCTGGGCGGATGTTAACCATCGCCGCTGGCGGCGATACGTATTTTACCTTACAGACAGATATCCCGGAAATTTGCCGTTATCTCGATTATGTCATGCTGATGACTTATGATCTGCAGGGCGGGTTCCAGACTGTGACAGGTCATCACGCGGCGCTGTATCAAGGCAGGACCAATCTGATCGATGCGTGTGTGGACAAAGCGGTTCGAGTATTCGGTGAAGCCGGCTTGCCAGCGGAGAAGATGGTGGTCGGCGTGCCGTTCTATTCTCGTCAATGGGACAGAGTAAAGGGCGGCGGCGACGGCCTCGGGCAGGAAGCGGAGACGATCGGTCATTATGGTCCGGATTACGGCAGTCTGGTCGATTACATCGGCCCGGCGGATCGGGGCAATCCGGAGGATCATGCACCGCGTGGCGAATATCGCCGCTATTGGGATGCGGAAGCCGGAGTTCCCTATTTGTTTGACGGCAGCACCTTCATCAGCTATGAGGATCAGCAGTCACTGGCCGGCAAGGTTGCCTATATCCGGGAGCGGGGCTTGGCCGGCATCATGTTTTGGGAATACCGCTCCGATCCGACCGGGACGTTGATTCCATTCATAAGAGAAGAACTGGATAAATAGACGGAGGAAGGAGAAGCTTCGCGTATGTTGTCTGCTCAATTGCAAGAATTCGCACTGACGCGGTATCAGTCCAGGAAGGCAGTCTATGGTCCGCTCTGGCAAGAGATCGAGTCGGCCTTAGGTGAATGCACGGAAGATGAAGCCGTGTTGATGCGCTATCTTTATGGAACTATGCCGGTGCGTGATGCGGGAGAATATACTTTTTCTGTTTTCTTGAGCTATGTGCGGCATTCCCTTTGGCTGCGGGCACACGTGCCTTGGTGCCGAGAGCTGGCGGAGGACATTTTTATCCACCATGTGCTTTATTATCGGATCAATACGGAGGAGATCAGTGACTGCCGGCAATTTTTCTATGAGAAGTTGCAGGATAGAATCGAGGGCATGGAGCCGGAGCAAGCGGTGATCGAAATCAACTACTGGTGCGCGGAGCATGTCGTCTATGAATCGACGGATGGGCGCACGGTTTCGCCGATGACTCTATTCCGCTGTGGCAAGGGCCGCTGCGGGGAAGAGTCGACTTTTACCGTTACGGCTTTTCGCAGCGTCGGCATCCCGGCCCGGCAAGTCTACACACCGCGCTGGGCGCATTGCGATGACAACCACGCCTGGGTGGAGGTGTACCTGCAGGGCAAGTGGCATTTTCTCGGCGCCTGCGAGCCGGAGGAGGCATTGAATCGCGGGTGGTTCACGGTACCCGCTAACCGTGCGATCCTGATCCACAGCCGGATGTTTTCCGATTTTGGCTTAAGCTCGACAGAAGAGCGCATAGGTCGGGAAGGGCTGCTCTGTTATGTTAATAATACGGCTTTCTATGCTCGTACGGGAGAACTCGCCGTAGCGGTGAAGGATGAATCCGGACAGCCGGTTTCCGGAGCCTCGGTTGCAGTGGAGATCCTGAACATGGCGGAGTATTACCCCGCCGCCACCGTGAAGACGGACGACGGAGGAATGGCGCGGCTGACGATCGGGCTGGGCGATGTGCGGATCAGAGCCTGGAAGGATGGGGCGTTCGCCGAGCAGCAGGCGTATCCGACGATGGCGACAGATTCTTCGGCCCCAGCTAGCCTGATCGAGCTGACGCTTCAACGCGCTGTGGAAGATCCAGGCTGGCCGGCTGACCAATGGGAGCAGACGACGCTGCACGCACCGCAGGAGCATCCGCTGCATCTTGGTGAGGAGACGGCGGAGCAAGCCGCGCGGAAAGTGCAGCGGATGCAAGCCGCTGTCCAAATTCGTGAACAGCGCTTGGCGGCTCTCTATGATGAGCAACTGGCCGCCGCGTACCCTGAGGCCGCCGAGTTGATCCGCGTTGCGGGTGAGAACACCGAAGAACTGCGAAAATTCCTGACCCGGGATGACAATCCGAACCGGCGGCAATTGCTGAACAGCCTGGTGATCAAGGACGGCAAAGACCTGCGCAGCGAGATTCTTGAGGATCACTTGAGCTGTGAGCAGGGCAGCTTGCCTGCGGAAATCTATGAGCGGTTTCTACTTTGTCCGCGAATCTGGCTGGAGGAGTTAACCCCTTACCGCAGCTTTATCAGGCAGTATTTTTCACAAGAAGAGCAGGAACAGTTTGCACAGAACCCGGATCAGATTTGGCAGTACATCACAGATACCATAGATTATGATTCAGATGCGGATTATCCGGCGATCTGCGCCACCCCGATTGGCTGCCTGAAGCTGCGGCATGGTAATCCGCTCGCACGGAAGATCTTGTTTGCGGCGATCTGCCGCAGCTTGAATATCCCGGCCAGACTGAATCCGGTCACACAGACGCCGGAATATTGGCGGGACGGCGAGTTCGCCGTACCGGCAGGCTTTGGCGCGGGGGCGACAGCAGAGTCAGTAGCCGCGATAGGGCCGGGCGTGTACGCCCAGGGAGCAGTCGAGCCGCGTGGCGAGGATCAAGCGGAACTCGGTCAGGGCGAAGCGTTGCGCACGGGTGGTTCGGCGACTCTGGTGCTGCAGGTAATGGAAGCGAGCGAGTGGAAGTATGGTCAGACCTGGACAATCAGCAAGCTGGATGGCGTCCGTTTCGATACGCTGAACTATGCAGGCAGTTCCTTTGAACAGGGCGATCTGGAGCTGAGGCTTGATCCAGCGATCTATCGCCTGATCACCACGCGGCGCTTACCTAGCGGCGACCAGCTCGCGGCTCAGCGGGTATTCCGGCTGGCGAGCGGACAGCGCAAGACAGTAGAACTGCTGCTGGCGCAAGCCGATGAAGCAAATCTGCTGGTGAACCGCCAGCTGAGCGATGTTTCGTTGCAAACGGAATCAGGCGAGCAAATCAAGCTTTCCCAGCTGACTGACGAGCGCCCCACGCTGTTGGCATTTTTGGGAGTGGGGGCGGAGCCGACCGAGCATGTTTTAAATGAATTGTTAGCGGGGGCTTCTCGCTGGAACGAGACGAATGCTCGTATGTTGCTGGTTCTGCGGAATCCGGCCGAACGGAGCAACGCTGCCTTTGGCAAGGTGCTCAAGACACTCTCGGGAATCGAGGTGTGCTACGATTCCCAGCAGGCTTGCGCGGCTGCAGCGATGGATATGGGCGTCGACGGGGCGCGGCTGCCTGTGCTCATTCTACTGTCTGGCGGGCTGACCGGCATATACGCCTGTGCCGGATACAATGTCGGCAGCGTTGAACTGATGCTGCGGCAGCTAACAGCCGTGAACGAATAATACTGGAAATAATAGTGGAAGGAAGGGCCGTTTTAGCGGCTTTTCCTTTTTTTTGCTCATGCATAGCGTTGATTTCATTAAAATTCTTTAATTTGTCCAGTATATCTTTAGTTTTTCCTCTATTTGTAAGTGCTTTCATTGGATAAATTTTTGATGAGAATTGCTGGTGAGGAGGGGGGATCGAAGAGAGGCTGACAGGCATGGGATGATCTCAGGCCAGTTCGAACGACATTATAGTCTACTAAGAATTGGAGGTTAGGTAATGAATTTTGGCAACAAGAAAAAGATAAAGATAGCCTCGACTATACTGACATTTGCTTTGGTGCTAACCAGTTTCCCGCTTTACGTGCAGGCGGGTGACACTTGGCCGTTTACCGGGGAAAGCGCGCATGGTGAAAACCAGCCAAGTGTACATGGTTATACCAGCGGGCATGTTTTGAATTGGAGCCCCGAGAGTGATCCGGGCGCTGAACTGCTCAGATCCAGAGTGCCATTGCAACAGCGGATTGACCCGCTGGCCGCTACACAAAGCAATCCCGACCTGGATCCGAATATCAAAATGACTAACGTCAGCGGCGATTACGGTAATGCTTTTATTGAGAATGCTCCATACACCAATAAATTTGCTCAATATCACTTCGGCTTCTGGCAGTATGTAGACTATTGGTCTCCTTGGCATGGTACGGCTACAGCCTATACTCCACCGGAATATTATGATGATCTTGCACAAAAGGACTGGCAGCAGAAATGGTTTGAGTTCGGCATGCTGAATATCCCCAATCCGACCTACACCGATGCCGCCCATAAGAATGGGGTAATGTCGCTGGCCGGCATTTTTTTCTCCAATAATGACCGCGGTCAGCAAACTTACAAGCAAATGATCGTGAAGGATGACGACGGGAATTATCCTGTAGCGGAAAAGCTGATTGAAATGGCCGAGTATTTCGGGTATGACGGCTACTTCATCAACCAAGAGGAAGTAGGGCCCAATGTCACCGTAGCAGATATTCCCGATTACATCGGATTTATGAAAGCGCTGCAAAAGGGCGGACTGTATATTCAGTGGTATGATTCATTGAATACAGCGACCGGCAGCAATACATTTGCCAGAACGATTAATGATAATAATATTTCCTTCCTGTATGACAAGAACGCAGGGGAGCAGGTTTCGCAATCCTTCTTTTTCGACTATGGCATGGGGAGCTCCCTGATCACTTCCGCCAAAGCCTATCTAAATAATTTGAACCAACAGTACGGCACCGATTTTGACCTGTTCGATGTCGGATTTGCCGGCCTGGAGGCTGGGCGCGACCGCTTCAAGAGCGTTCAAGGAACGGCATTGTCAAACAAGCTCTCCAACGGCTTACCACAAGTTAGCATTGCCACACTGGGAGCTGACTTTGTTCATGCCGGTCTGGATGAAGACATGGGACTTGCCTGGCCTGTCAATCATCGCGCGGAGAATGACTATCAATGGATGACGAAGGTACGGGAACAGCTATGGTGGTCGGGCCCTAATATTGATCCGAAAAATCCGGCAAAATCGAGCGTAAATACGGCCACCGATGTCTATGCCGACAACCGCTATTGGCCGGGAATCGCCTCCGTCATCGCGGAAAGGTCAGTCATTGGCGATACCAATTTCTATACGAATTTCAATACCGGTCACGGGCTGTCTTACTATGTTGACGGAAATGTATCGAATGACAGCGAATGGTCCAATATGAGCCTCCAGGATATTCCGGTAACCTGGCAATGGTGGCAGGATACCGATGGCAACCGGCTGACCGTTGATTTTGATTATGGGCCGGAGTATAGCCTTTCCTCAACTCAACGTTTTAATTATCAGCAAATTGGAGCTTATCAAGGCGGTAGTTCTCTGGTCATTAACGGCGATTTGGATGCGGAGAACTTTCTTCGGCTATACAAAACGGATCTAAGCGTGAATCCGGGATCCAAGCTGTCGATTACTTATAACAAATCATCCCAGGATGACGGATCTACGCTGCAGGCGGGCCTCATCTTTGAGGATGATCCTGCTAATGTAGTGAAGGTTGCTGTGCAGGATAGCGGAAAGGAAACGAACGGCTGGGTTACCGCAGAGCTCGACCTGAGCGCATATACAGGTAAATCTGTTGCTGTTCTTGGTTTAGTATTCGATCCTGGCGCAGGCGTCGTGAATGACTATCAAATGAACATTGGCCAAATTTCCATTTCCGACGGTTCTGCTGTTGTACCCGACACTCCGGCCGGATTATCCATTTCAGAGCTCCACCCGAACACGAAGGAATTGATTATTAAGTGGAATATGGACAACGATTATTCCAGCGTAAAACAATACAATGTCTACGTAAATGATGTGTACATGGGCGGCAAATATGATGAAGTGTTTTATGTAAAACAGCTGCCTGCCGATTCAGGGGTTATCAAGGTTGCGGCTGTTGGGGCGGATGGACGCGAGGGCCCGGCTGCTACGCTTCCTTACGACTTGACGTCGGCTCCGTCGAACATAACTGTAGACTCTCGGGAAGACGGGGTGCTGGAGGTAAGCTGGATAAATGCACCTGGTACTAGCGGCGATATTACCGTCAGCGTAACATCCCGAAACTGGATCACAACGGAACAACCCGTCAATGAACAAACGGTCGTTCCGTCCGGCTCCACCTCTGCTGTGTTTAACAATATGCCGGTCAATGGCGACGATTACCTGGTTACGGTCTCTTCTGCCGGCGGACAGTCTGTAATGGCCAGCGGGAGCTTTATCGATAAGATTGCCGAGCCTTACGCAGAACCATGGGCCTGGAACGGAGATACCTTAAGTCTGCCGATGCCGAATACCAGGGATTGGCGGTATATGTACTTCTATGAGGATGGTGAATTGAAAAATTTCCCGGTAACCTATATCAGCGGTGCTGCCGGCAATAAAGACCGGATCATACGCGGGCGAACCACCAAAGCCAGCCTGAGCTTCAGCTCCACTGCAGAAAATATCTATGTGGTGATGGAGGACTATGCGGGGAACAAGTCGGCGCCAGTATATCTGCGAGGCAAGGAGCGCTACATGGTCACCTTTGATCCGAATGGGGGAGAGCATGCAGTTCCAGCCGTGGAGTCTGCATTTGGGGCCAAGATCAGTGAACCCTCAACAATGATGACCAGAGAAGGCTATGAGTTCCTGGGCTGGTATAATGGCGATACCAAGTGGAACTTTGCGGCAGATAGCGTGAAGCAGGATCTGACGCTGACAGCCAAATGGAAGCTTAAGGATCCTGAAGTCGTGCTTATTAAGGAGGGCTCCTTCCGTGAAGGCGCCGCGGCTGCCTTAAAGGCGGTTGCTACCGGTAAAGGAGCATTATCTTATTCGTGGGCTGTCGATGAGGGAAGCGGCTATAACGGCATTTCCGTGACCGATACCGTCTATTCGATCCCGCGGGTTACTCTGGACATGGAAGGATTCAAGTACAAAGTAATTGTCACCAATGAGGAAGGAGGAGTAGGAGAAGCCGAGACTGCAATAACCGTCACACCGGCGTCAGCCGATCCCGTAGCTCCTGATTTTGAAAGGAACTTGGATGCAGGAAAGACAGTGAAGGAGAATGAGGAAGTTACTCTTTTCGTAAGCACCACCGGTGATGTAGAGCAAGTGGTCTGGGAAGCAAAGCTCAAGGACTCCGACACATGGACCCAGGTAGGGGAAGGCTCCAGCACTTATACTTTTACGGCTCAAGCTGAGCACGATGGCGCTCTGTTCAGAGTAGTGCTGCAGGGCATTGCCGGCAGTAACCCTTCCACAGCGGTTAGCAATGAGTTGCTCCTGCATGTGACCCCGCTCGTTGTGAATGCCGATCCGGTAATTCATACGGTAGCGGCTTCGAAAAATCCTGCCGAGGTTGGCGATACAGTTACCTTTACAGTGCAAGCATCCGGCGAGGGAGTATTGAGCTATCAATGGTTTAAAGATGGAGCTCCTATAGCGGGAGCCACAAATGCGGATTATACAATTGACAGTGCAGCCGCTTCCGACGGGGGTGCCTATAAGGTTGAAGTAACGCATACCATTCACTTGTACGGACGAGATTATATTGGAGTAAAAGAAAGCGATGAAGTGCTATTTACGGTGGAGACAGAACAATCTGCGGAATGGAGTCTGTTATCCTCCCTAATTAACCAAATCAGAGCGTTGAAAAATGATGCTGTATATACCGCCCAGTCCATTGCCGAGTTGAAGTCCAGTTCAGCGTATCTTGCGGCTGTTGCCTTAACGGCAGATAGCCCAGCCGATATAGTGCGGACTGCGTATGAGAATTTGATGCAGGCTCGGAGCCGTATTCTCAAGCTATATGTCCCTGTATCCCCAGGCACAGGTACGAACGAAGGGGCGGGCGGAGATAGCGGAGGAACAAAGACGGAAAATGGAACTTCGCCATTGCCTCCTGCGAACCCGTCCCAAATGATTGTCTCGGGGCAAGATTTGTTGAAAGCCAGCGAGGCGGGAGTTGTAGCCATCACCGTAAAACCGGAAGTTACAAGCATCGACTTGCCTCTAAATGCCGGAGAACTGTTAAAGCAAAATATTCTTCGCATTGAAACGGATATACTGACCCTGGACATTCCGCCGGAAGTGCTGAAGCAAATGAAGGATTTGTTGGGGGATTCTCCTCTCTCCACAAATAAATTGCAGCTCGGTATCCAACCGATATCCTTGGATCAGGCTGGGGTCACCGCCAGTTCAGAAATATCGCTCAAGGGCTCGACAGTTAAGCTGGATTTGAAGGTTGTCGATAATCAAGGGGTGACGGTAAAAGAAATTACGGAACCCACCATTCAGCCTTTGAACATCAAGATGCCGATTACTACCGGTCTGAATGCCGACCTCTTGGGAATCTACTTGATTAATAATGATGGCACATTGACCTATCTGGGGGGAGCCCGAAATGGTAATGTGATGGGCTTGGAGGTTGAGCAGGCAGGGACCTACGCGCTTCTGGAGTATAAGGTCAACTTCCAGGATGTTTCGGATACTCATTGGGCGGCAAATGCTATCCAAATCCTTGCGGCGAAGCATTGGACGCAAGGTGTGCCGGGTAATAAGTACGAGCCCGGCCGAACAATTACTAGGGCAGAATTTACAACCCTTGTTGCCAAAGCACTGCACTTGAAGGAGCAGAGCGAGTTGAAGTTCAATGACGTTCCTTCAGACGCTTGGTACAAGGATGACCTTGCCAAATTAGTGAAGCTCGGCTTAGTCAGCGGACGCTCAGCGGACCGTTTCGAGCCTGATGCCGAAATCAGCCGCCAGGAAATTGTTACTATTCTGATGCGCGCTTTGGAATTGCAGCAGGATGTAGATGCTCCGGCACCATCTGATTCATCCCGCTTCAAGGATGATTCAAGCATCGCTTCCTGGGCTCGCGCGAGTGTGCATGCTGCTGCCGAGCTTGGACTTGTTAAAGGCCAAGGGGATCATTTTGCACCGGCACAATCTGCAACAAGAGCTGAAGCGGCCCAATTTGCAATAAACTTCTTGCTGAATTCGGAATAGGGCATGATAAAAGAAGAGGGTGTCCCGAAGTAAAATTCTGGGACACTTTGATAACAAAATAGAGTGATATTCATATAGAAACCAAGGAGCTAAGCGGCCTTCTCCCGCTTGATTCCTTGGTTTCTTGCGTCCACTGCGGCTTTCTTGATCAAATGATGAGCGAGGGAAATCCACCGGCCTCCGAACTTACGGAATGAATGAACCTTTTCCGCCGCCCAATTGTTATAAAGTTAAACCAGAGGAGAGGAGGTCTTAAATTTGGAGAGCCATCGAGAGCTGTTCGAAACCTATCGTCGAGACGTATACCGGACATGCTATTTTATGCTGCATGATGCGGCGGACGCCGAGGATCTGACCCAGGAGGTGTTCATGACCCTCTTTCGCCAGAACCGGGAAAACGTCGAGCATATGAAGGCATGGATTATGAGAATTACGGTCAACCTTTGCCTTAATTACATGCGCAGGCGCCGCAGTCTGGAGCGGAAAATATCAGCCAATCCATCTTTATTTGCAGCTAGCGAAGGCAGAGCGGTAGATCAACAGGTGGAGGAAAAGGAATCGGCGGAAGAATTGGCGATGTTGATGAACTCCTTACCCGCGAAAATAAGGGCGGTTTTGCTTCTGCGCTACATGCATGACTTCAGTTTTAGGTTATGAAATCAAGGGCAAGGCCACGAATTCTCGTGACCTGTCCTTGATTTGTTTTTGATTTGTCTTTGCCGATCAGACCGTCATCGACGACTTTTTCGATCTGACTTCGCCCATGGCGCCGACCGTATAGCTCTGGTCGTAGATCCGGATCGCCGCCGGCGTTTCCGTTTCGTTGGCGACGATGATGCTGTCTTCGGTGACGTTGACCTGCAGGCGGGAGCCGCGGAACATCACCTTGAACGAGAACGACATCCAGTGCGACGGAACGAAAGGACGGAGCACCAGCTCGTTATTGTGTACACGCAATCCGGCAAAGCCTTGGATAACGGCCATCCAGGTTCCCGCCATGCTTGTCGTGTGGCAGCCGTCTTCCGTATCGTTGTTGTAGTTGTCCAGATCCAGGCGGGCAGTACGCAGGTACATCTCATAAGCCTTTTCCTGGTAACCCAGTTCGCAAGCAAGAATCGAATGGACGCAAGGCGACAAGGAGGACTCGTGAACCGTCAATGGCTCATAGAAGTCGAAGTTCCGTTTCTTCGTCTCCAGATCATAACGATCTCCGAGGAAATACAACCCTTGAAGCACGTCTGCCTGCTTAATGTAGCAGGAGCGGAGAATCCGGTCCCAGGACCAGTTCTGGTTCAGCGGGAGATGCTCCGGCGCCAATTCCTTGACCGGAACAAGCTCTTTATCCAGGAAGCCATCCTGCTGCAGGAAGACGCCGCGCTCATTATCCAACGGATAATACATATTCGCGATAATATCCTTCCACTTGCTTGTTTCTTCCTCACGAAGGCCTAGCTTCTCAACCAATTCCTTATAACGCGCCGGCTCATGCTTGCTTAACTCCTCCAGCACTTCCAACGTATATTCCAGCGTCCAGACTGCGATCCGGTTCGTGTACCAGTTGTTATTTACGTTATTCTCGTATTCATTCGGACCGGTAACGCCCAGCATCACGTATTTGCCCTTTTCCTTGGAGAAATTAACGCGCTCTTCCCAGAACCGGGAAATTTCCGCAAGCACCTCAAGTCCATATTGACCCAAGTAAGCTTTGTCTCCGGTGTAATTGACATAGTTATAAATGGCGTAGGCAATCGCACCGTTCCGGTGAATTTCTTCAAACGTAATTTCCCACTCGTTGTGGCATTCTTCCCCGTTCATCGTAACCATCGGATACAGCGCACCCTTGGTGAAGCCAAGCTTGCGGGCGTTCTCCTTAGCCTTTTCCAAGTGCTTGTAACGATAAATGAGCAGATTGCGGGCAATGGACGAATCAGCCGTGCTGAGATAGAAAGGCACACAATAAGCCTCGGTATCCCAATAGGTGCTGCCGCCATATTTTTCACCAGTGAAGCCTTTCGGCCCGATATTCAGACGGTCGTCTTCCCCGGTGTAGGTTTGATTCAATTGGAAAATATTAAAGCGAATTCCTTGCTGTGCCGATACGTCCCCTTCGATGATGATGTCGCTGCCCTTCCATTTTTCCGCCCAGGCATCAGCCTGTTCTTGAAGGAGGACATCAAATCCGGCCGATTTCGCTGCAGACAGCGCTGCTGTCCCTGCTTCAACCAGTTGGCCCAGACCATGATCACGGGAGGTGACATTGGCTACATATTTATAAAGGGTCAGCGTCTCATCCTTAGCCGTCTCAAAGGAAACCTCGGAGGACACATATTTCTCGTTCTCAACAAGCACAGGCTGAAGCTCAAGCGCCGTTCCATTCTTTGTTACATCAAAGGACATTACCGAAGTGACGTGGAAATCAAGCTTCTTCGTCTTCAGAGTCAGGTAGGAGCGCTCCGGTCCGGCATTTTTCTCAACCTCAAGCCAGAACTTCTCTTCATAGTTGGAATCCTTGTTCTTCACATCGCCGTCCAGATAAGGGACGAAGGTGATCATACCTGAGAAATTAAGCGGAGTGACCGCATAGCGGATGGCCCCGATTTCATGGCGCTTCATGCTGACAAATCGAACGGTCTCAACCCTCAGCTCCTTGCCGTCCTCCATGACAGCCGTGAACCGGCGGGAGAGGTAGCCTTCCTTCATATTCAATTCACGGACGAACGCTTTGACCTCGCACTGAGCCAGATCCAGGGCAACTCCGTCTAGGAGCACATGAATACCGATCCAGTTCGTACTGTTCAGCACCTTGGCAAAATACTCCGGATACCCGTTCTTCCACCAGCCGACACGGGTTTTATCGGGATAATAGACACCGGCCATATAACTACCCTGCAGGGACGCGCCGCTGTACTTCTCTTCAAAGTTAGCCCGCTGTCCCATATATCCATTGCCGATGCTGAAAATACTCTCGGAAATCTCATGGGTTGACGGGTCAAAGGATTCCTCGATAATTGACCATTCATCCATTTTTAAGTATTGTCTCATGAAAACCTGCTCCTTTTAGAGGTAGTTCAAAAAGCCGACTTTTTGACCTCGCATTTTAAATTTATTCTGGTATTGAACAAGAGATACGATTAAGCCTGCAGCTCTGAAAGACGTCGGTAGGACATATGCTCAAGCGACGGAATGACCAGATTCGCTTCGCCCAAGGTTTCTTCCGATCCGATGCCTATGCTGCGCATCCCGGCGCGAGCCGCGGCCTCAATCCCGGCTTCGGCGTCCTCGAAGACGATGCATTCCTCTGGGCTTACTCCAAGTTCAGCAGCCCCCAGGGTGAATACCTCAGGATCAGGCTTGGCTGCCGCGGTCTTGGTTCCGTCGACGATCGCGTCAAAATACGGTGTCAACCCGGTATTATTGAGGATGGTCATTGCATTTTTACTGGCTGAGCCGAGCGCAACCTTGATTCCGTTATTCCGACATTCCTGCAAAAACTCAAGGGCCCCGGGTAAAATCTCGGAACGATCCATTTTCGAGATCATGTCGACATACCAATTGTTTTTGCGTTCAGCAAGCTCCAGTCTGGCAGCTTCTTCAAGGCTGATTCCGCCGATACTAAGAAGTATGTCCAAGGAAGCCATTCGACTGACACCCTTCAGGCGCTCATTATCCTGCTCGGTAAACGCGAAGCCTAATTCCTCTGCAAGACGCTTCCAGGCCAGGTAGTGATATTTGGCGGTATCCACCAATACGCCGTCAAGATCGAATAGGCAGGCCTTGACTGAATTTGTCATTATTTATTTCCCCCTTTATAGCGCAAACGTTTGAACAATACTTGAAAAATAAAAGAAGCGGCTGTCGCTCCTTTTATTCGTCATGGAGTCATTTCTTGGAGACAGAATACATCGATGAGTCTCGCACGATCAGCCGATGAGGGATGATCTGTCTGCGTTGATACTTTTTGTCGTTGTTGTTCTGAATTGCCTGGATCAGCACCTGGGAAGCGGTATAGCCCAGATTGTAGATGCCGATATCAATACTGCTCAATGGAGGCGTGGACAACTCGGCGATCGGGATGTTATTGAAGCTGACAAGGCATAAATCCTCCGGCACCTTGTACTTCAGCTCATGCAATCCGCGCAATACACCGAAAGCCACCACATCATCAATGACAACAATGGCTGTCGGACGATTAGGCAAATTCATGAAAAAGGACATCGCCCGGTAGCCGCTTTCCTGCAAAAACTCTCCCTCGACAATCCATTCGGGACGCATTTCCAATCCGGAATCATTCAAGGCGTTCATATATCCCTTGAGCCGATCTCTGGATACGACAAGATCAGGAGGACCGCTGACGAATCCAATACGTTCATGCCCCAAGGAAATAAGATGCTTCGTGGCATCATAGGAAGCCTGCACATTATCATTATCCACGGACAGACATTCGGGATAATGCTCGCTCCGGCCAATCAGGACGAAGGGATGACCGTTTTCTTCCAGGAACCGGACAACAGGGTCATCCTTTCTTGAATACAATAGAATGACGCCATCAACCCGCCGACCGTTCAGCAGCCTGGAGACACATTCAACCTCTTCCTTCTCGTTGGCGCCTGAACTAATCAGGATATCATAGCCAAGCTTGCTCGCCTGGGTTACAATTCCCCGAATCAATTCCATAAAGAAATAGTTCGAGAAGAGTTCCTCGGCAGACTTCGGAAGCATAATGCATATGCTGTTCGTCGTCTTGGAGACCAGACTCTTAGCCATGATATTGGGGTGATAACCAAGTTGATCCATGATTTCTTTGACTTTTCTCGAAGTTTCGATACTAATTCTTGGATGATTGGATAGCACCCGGGACACCGTAGAGGGGGAAACACCGGCCTTTTTAGCAACATCTTTAATAGTTACAGCCATAAAAAACCTCCTCTGTGGAACCGTTTGCTTTACATTGTAATATTAATCTAAAGACTCAGGAAAGTAAATAGATACACCGGGCAATCAATCTTTGAATGTGACAAAAGTGCTTTAAAAATACAAACGTTTGCGCGAAAAATGAGACTGAGAACCAGGGGCAGGCTGCCCGTGGGCAAGAAGCGCGCAGAACGGCCTGTAGCGGGCTTTGGTTAAATTTGTTTTTTCAAGATCGCGTATCCATAGGCAGGAAGACGAACCTGCAGCGGGGCTTCCTCCTCAGAGGCTTCAAAGAGATTGCCGGTCCATGCATCGACCCAATTTGCACCACCGTGATTCACCTTTAACGTCTGGGCAGTATCCAGATTGTTCAACAGCACGATCACCCGTTCCTTGCCGAGCTTCCGTTCAAATACTAGGGCGCTTCCTCCGGCATCCGCGCTCAGAAAACGAATAGAGCCCGTCCGAAGCGGAGCCAAATCCTTGCGGATCCGAATCAGCGTACGGTAGAACTCGTAGAGTTCAAGATCCTGGTCCCGAGGATCCCAAGGCATACATTTCCGACAATCCGGGTCAGCCCCGCCGTCAAGCCCGATCTCATCGCCATAATAAATGCAAGGCGTACCTGAATAAGTGAATTGAAACAGGGCAGCGAGCTTCATTTTTCGCTTATCTCCCTTGCACAGGGTCAACAAACGCGGAGTATCGTGACTGTCCAGCAAATTGAAGGCCACCTCGCTGGCCTGACGCGGGTAACGCGACAGTTGTCTGCCAATACTCTCTGCAAAGCCCTTCGCATCCAGAGTACCTCGAACCACAAAATCCAGAACGGCGTCCGTGAACGGATAGTTCATCACGGCATCGAATTGGTCGCCTTGAAGCCAAGGAGAGGATTCATGCCATATTTCGCCAAGAATATACGCCTCCGGATTCGCGGCTTTGACCGTCTGGCGGAATTCTCTCCAGAACTGATGATCGACCTCATCAGCCACGTCCAGCCGCCAACCGTCGATTCCAACCTCACGCACCCAGAAATCCGCCACACCGAGCAGGTATTTCTGAACGTCGGGATGCCGGGTGTTCAGCTTGGGCATCATCGGCTCAAAGGCGAACGTATCATAGGTCGGAATTCCGTCCTTTACCTCCAGCGGGAACTGCCGAACGGAGAACCAGTCCTTGTATTGAGATTGATCTCCTTTCTCCAGTACATCGACAAAGGGGGCAAAGGTTTTGCCGGAGTGATTGAAGACGGCATCGAACAGAACCCGAATTCCCCGGTCATGACAGGCTTGAACCAAGCGCTTGGCTGTCTCCAGATCGCCGAAATGCGGATCAATCTCCATATAATCAGCCGTGTCATATTTGTGATTCGTGGTAGCAAGAAATAGGGGAGTGAAGTATATCGCCGTTATTCCCAGTTCGCAAAGGTGATCGAGATGATCCATTACGCCCTGGAGATCTCCGCCAAAGAAATTGTCACGCTCCGGTTTGCCGCCCCATGGAAACACGCCTTCGGGATCATTGTCAGGATTACCGTTGGCAAAACGCTCCGGAAAAATCTGATAGAATATCGCATCCTTGACCCAATCGGGCACTTTGTAGACATCAGCAGGATTGATGAAAGGGTACTCAAATAAACGGTCCGGCTCGGCGGGCTCTTCCGTAAAGAACTTATTCTCGTTCATCCATACGGTTTCATCGCCTGATTTCAGCTGGAATCCGTACTTGAGACGCCGATAAGGCGGTTTAACTGCACATTCCCAATAATCAAATAATTCGTCGGACGTCAGGATAGACATAGGTACTAATTCTTTACTTTGATCCCACATATACTTGTCGCCGATCCAAGCAAAGACCTCGGTCAAATCCCCCTTTTTACAGCGCAGGCGAAGGTGAATGGTTTCAAGATCATAAGCGTAGCACCAATTCAGCTTTGGCCTGTGAAACACAGCCTCAAGCAGCATAACGAAACCTCCTCAGTTGATAATCAAGCTGACAGCAATGGCATTCCCCAAGTTGCATAATTGCATTCTGGGTGGGGAAAATAACGGCATTATAACATTCGTTTTTCGAAGGTACAAGCTATGAAACAGAAAGGAGCGCACAAATAATTATTATGATTTATTATGAAATAGAGAGCATATCGAAGGATATGGAAGAAAATTAAAGGGAATTACCCAATAAGCACGTGTGCAAACGTTTTTACAAAATGGACCTCATGTTGTATTATGATTTCAGAAATAAAGCGCTTTCCGGTCAGAAAAGCAAGGTTGGATCCCTGGATTCAGCGAAATAACACGAATCCTTTGCTTTTGATTGGAATCGTTTGCGCAAGTTTCTGAAAGTTAAATTCCTTAATTGAGGCAGCTTGTACAAAATTTAGGAGGGGTTCGCTTTATGAAGTTGAAAAAGACAATGGTATTACTCGCAAGCCTGACGTTGGTTGCATCGCTTACGGCATGTGGCGGCGGCAACAATACGGCAAACAATGGAGCAAACAACGGAACAAATACACCGGTTGCCGACAATCAAACCAATACAGGCTCTGAAAACACCGGAACAGAAGGACTTCAGCCTGAAGAAGGCGCTGAGCTTCTGGTATGGGAAAGTAAAGAAGAAGTAGCTTTCACTGAAGAAATTGCCAAGCAATTTGAAGAGAAATATGGCGTGAAGATCAAGATTGAAGAAGTCGCGGTTCCTGACCAAGTCGGCAAGATTACGACGGACGGACCGTCGGGTCTGGGTGCAGACGTTATGGTTATCCCGCACGATCACCTTGGTAACGCAGCTCAATCGGGCATGATTCTTGCGAACGACGAGTTCGGTGAAGAAACGACAAAGAATAACACGGAAGCATCGATCATTGCTTCTACTTACGAAGGGACATTATACGGTTATCCGAGAGCAGTGGAGACAACAGCGTTGTTCTACAATAAATCTTTGCTTCCTGAGCCGCCAAAGTCGTTTGATGATGTTATTGCCTTCGCGAAGACTTTCAATGATCCTGCCAAGAAGAAATATGCATTGATGTGGGAAACAGGCAACATGTACTTCAACTATCCGTTCATCGCAAGTACCGGCGGTTACCTGTTCGGCGACAACGGAACGAACAAGGATGACATGGGTCTTGCCAATGAAGGTGCGATTGAAGGCTTGAAGGTATTCCAAAGCCTGAAGGAAATTCTGCCGATCAACAGCGGCGACATCAACCCGGATATCAAGCGCGGCTTGTTCAATACGGGCGACGTAGCCATGGACATTAACGGTCCTTGGGAGCTTGCCGGCTATAAGGAAGCTCTTGGTGACAACCTGGCTGTAGCTCCAATTCCTACAGTTGCAGGTAAACCAGCAATCTCCTTCTCCGGAGTTAAGATTTATGTTGTCAGCTCCTATACGAAATATCCGAATGCTGCCAAACTCTATTCTCAGTTCGCATCCAGCAAAGAAGCGCAATTACTGTTGAACGAAAAGATTGGTTCCATTCCTACGAACCTGGAAGCTCTTGAAGTAGATCAAATCAAGAACGATCCATTTATCTCGGGATTTGCTGAGCAAGCCAAGAACTCCGAGCCAATGCCTTCGATACCGGAAATGTCTAATGTATGGTCTCCAGTGAATGCAGCTCTGCCTGAAATCTGGAACAACCAAGCAGATCCTAAGACTGCAATGGAAAAAGCAATTCAACAAATTACTGATTTGAATAACGGAGCTGCAGAATAAGCTTACTTCAGCGAGCCTAAATGATTTAGTTGACCCGCCGCCACTTGGCGGCGGGTAATTCCTTGATTTTCAAGGGAGAGGAGAATATGTGATGGACCGACATCGGAACAAAGCAACGATACTGTCGATTTTAAGTATGGGCCTGGGACAGATATATAACAGGCAATATATTAAAGGGTTACTGTTTCTTGTATTTGAATTTTTTTGCGTCAGTTACTTTATCAACAATTTGGGCAGGGCCTTCTGGGGCATTGTCACCTTGGGGGATGTTCCCCGGACATTAGTCAAAGGAAAATGGATCGAGGGCGACCATTCCATCTTCATTATGATCGAGAGCTTGATTACAATTATATTCTTAATCATCTTTCTTGTGGTCTACATTCAGAATATTCGCGATGCAAGAAAGGTTGCTCGCCTTCGTGAGGAAGGCCATCGGTCGAACAATTTCGTTCAGACGGTCCGTTATGTGCTTGATTACAAATTCCCGATGGCCATGTTAAGCATTCCAACGCTCGGAATTCTATGCTTTACGATTCTGCCGATCATTTTCATGGTGATGATCGCCTTTACCAACTATTCGTCACCTAATCATATTCCGCCGGTAAAGCTTGTCGATTGGGTCGGATTCGATACCTTTAAAAATCTGCTCGCGCTCAAAACCTGGAGCCATACGTTCTATGGCGTTCTGACCTGGACCATTATCTGGGCGGTTCTGTCGACTGTGACCACCTACTTTGGGGGTCTGCTCGTAGCTCTGCTGATCAATCAGCAAGGCATCAAGTTCAAAGGGTTTTGGAGAACGATCCTGATTCTTCCCTACGCCATTCCGCAGTTGATCTCGCTGCTTGTCATGAGAAATATGTTTAACGGCCAATTCGGCCCGATCAATCAGTATCTGCAATATTTCGGGATCGACCAGATTCCTTGGTTGACCCATGAAATCTGGGCTAAGGTCACCGTAATCCTAGTCAATATGTGGGTTGGGATTCCGGTCTCGATGCTGCTTATTATGGGCGTACTGACCACGATCCCAAGAGATCTCTATGAGGCTGCCGAGGTTGATGGAGCCAGCGGTTATCAGAAATTTAGAATTATTACGCTGCCTATGGTGCTGTTTACCACTGCGCCGACGCTCATTACACAGTTTGCAGGCAATATCAACAACTTTAATATGATCTTCCTGCTCACCGGCGGTGATCCGGTTAAGGGCGACTACCAATATGCAGGTGCGACGGACCTGCTCGTTACCTGGCTGTATAAGCTGACGCTGACCCAGAACAAGTACAATATGGCGTCCGCCGTCGGGATCATTATCTTCGTGATCATTGCCTCGTTCTCGATTTATAACTATCGCAGAACCAAGTCGTTTAAAGAGGAGGACATGATCCAATGAGTAATCGCAAACAAAAAAACGTCGTGCGCTTGGCGCTCAGCTATCTTATGCTGATTATCCTTGCGGTCTGTGCGGTGTATCCGGCACTCTGGATCATACTGGGCTCCGTTCGTCCGGGGAAATCGCTCTACAGCAAGACGCTTATTCCTGAGAGCTTCACCTTGCAGCATTATAGCGAGCTGTTCAATTCCCGCATCATCTTGTTCCCGCAATGGTATATGAACACGCTCAAGATTGCGGTGCTCTCCATGCTGCTCGGCGTCGCATTAACGCTCCTGACAAGCTATGCGTTGTCCCGTTTCCGGTTCAAGAATCGTCAGAATTTTCTGTCCATTCTGATGATTCTCGGGATGTTCCCGGGCTTCATGAGTATGATCGCAATCTTCCTGCTCTTGAAGGAATGGTCGCTGCTGGATAATCCTTATGCCCTGGTACTGGTATACTCCTGTGGAGCGCCGCTGGGACTAACACTGATTGCCAAGGGCTTCTTCGATACGATTCCGCGCTCGCTTGACGAAGCGGCCAGAATTGACGGTGCAGGCAATTTCCGAATCTTTGCTCACATTATATTGCCGCTGTCCCGTCCGATTCTGACTTATCTGGCTCTTCTTCAGTTCGTAGGACCGTGGGTGGACTTTATCTTCGCCCGTCTGATCCTCCGTTCCAAGGAGAACTGGACGCTCGCTGTCGGGATGTGGGATATGGTGGCTTCGCAGCAGAACTCCAACTTTACCGTGTTTGCTGCCGGTGCTGTCCTCATTGCTGTTCCGATTACCATCTTGTTTATGATCATGCAGCGCTTCCTTGTCGAAGGTTTGACTTCGGGAGCGAGCAAGGGGTAAACATCCTTTTGTCCATCAGGGTATAGCTTACTTACAAGGGAGCTATACCCTTTTTTTAATACATATTGATTAAGATCTTTTCACACGCCTGCCTGATCCGGGACCATATTAGTTAAATTTTTTTACAAGAGTTAAAAAGGGGAGACACAGGATGAAGCTGCAGTTCAAATCCGTGGGCACGAAGGTGTCTATGATTCTCTTTGTTACGGTTGTTTTTTTGTCTGCAATACTCGGCTACAGTTCCTACTTAATGTCGAAGGAGATCATCCGCGAGCAGGTGGGATTGGCGTCATCCCAGGCGATTGAGCAAGCAGCGGACAAGCTGGATTTCTTGTTCGCCCAGTATGAATCCTCCTCCAGACAGTTGGCGGTAGACCAAGCCTTGAAAAGCGATTTGGAAGCGGTTTCGGATGCAAATATCGACATTATCAAGAAGACTGCCGCCGAGACCCGAATCAAGAACAAGCTGGATGCATTGAAGGGCTCTGATAACAGGCTGACAGGCATTCGTCTGATCAATCGCATGGATATGTCCAAGACTTATTTTTCCTCCGGCGCCAGTGGAACTCAGACCACGGAGGCTACCAAATCCCGAATTCAGAGCATCGTGGATGCGGGCGGCAAGCCAGTCTGGATCCCGGGGCTTCAGAAGGGCTTTTTTGAGTCATCCAATGAGCCGACGATTACGATGGGGCGGCTGTTGCAGAACCTGAATAATCAGGAGGCGGAGTATGTGCTGCTCATTGAGATTAAAAGCGAAGCTGTTACCGAGAGCTTGGCGAATTTGAAGATCGGAAATGGCGGCGAGGTCCGGATTGTGAGCCCGGAGCAGGTGATCGTGCATGCTTTCGACAAGAATCTCCTGGAGACGCAATCCTACATTACGGTCAGCGAGGAGCGGATCAGCAAGGGGGAATCCTTCACCGCGAAGGATGAAGCGGGCACGAATCAGCTTGTTGTCTTCCGGCAGCTGCAATCTGTCAATTGGCGGCTGATCGGTTATGCGCCTGAAAGTGATTTCCTGAGCGCGGCGGACAAGCTGATCGGAGTTACGCTGTATGTGTTGGTTGCCTCTATTCTGGTGGCCTTGGCCATTGGTTATTATTTGTACCGGATGGTCGGGAAGCCGCTGCAGAAGCTCTCGACACTGATGGAGCAGGGGGAGCAAGGAAATCTGAAGGTGCGTGCTGGCTTTAAAGGAAAAGATGAAATCGGGCGGCTCGGCCATAGCTTTAACCGGATGCTGGAGCAGATTTCGTTGTTGGTGGAGCATACCCAGGGCTCGACAGTAGCATTGTTGTCCACCGCAGAAAATTTGTCGAAGGCTTCTCGGGATACCGCGAATACTGCGCAAGAAATTGCCATGGCAACCGGAGAAATTGCTCGCGGAGCCTCCGGGTTAGCCGGAGAGGCGGAAAAAGGAACCGAGTTGGCCGAGGAGATTGGTGTTCAAATGAACCGTGTTGTCGAGCTTAATACCACGATGGATCAATCGGCAGGGCGGGTCATTGAGGTCAGCCGCCAGGGACAGGAATACATGGAGCATTTAGTTGAAAAGACGGAATCTGTTTCTCAAATGACGAGCCTCATCGAGGACAATTCCGATAAATTGAGCAAGAGCACCTATTCTATACGGAATATCCTGGCGCCAATGATCGAGATGACCAAGCAGACGAATATCCTGTCACTCAATGCTTCAATTGAAGCCTCACGGGCAGGGGCAGCGGGTAAAGGCTTTATTGTCATTGCAGATGAGATTCGGAAGCTGTCGATGGCCTCCAACGAATCTATCCAGAATGTATCCGCCATAACCGAGGAAATTCAGGAGGCGATTGCGTCCACGTTGCATGTGCTGGGCGAGGTCACGCCGATGTTTGCGGAACAGCTGGAGTCCGTGAAGGAGGCTTCGTCGATCTTCCGGAATGTTAGCACGGAAATGAACAGCTTCATCGAAGAAATCGAGAACTCTTCGGCTTCCGTGAAGGAATTAATCCGTTCCCAATCGCAATTAAGGGACTTTATCACAAATGTCAGCTCGGTAGTACAGCAGACGAACGCTTCGACGGAGGAGGTTGCCTCGGTCGCTTCAGAGCAGCACGGAGTCAGTGAGGAGCTTGTTAAGCTCTCTAATCGCCTGGAGGAGCTGTCAGAATCCCTTAAGCAGTCGCTCAGTGTGTTTCAGGTAGAAGAAAGTGAAGCAACCAAGCCCGACGCAGAACGTCCAGAGCAAGTTAAATAATAGTAGAGGCTCGTAAAACCCGTCAATGTTTAAATGGCGGGTTTTACTTTGTCCTTTGCCGAATGATCTTTCCGATCTCTTGCGCAAACGATTGCGCAAAGCATAAGAAACCGCTATAATAAGTTGGACACAACAGCCGAAATTGAATGCCGATACAGATAGCGGGCAACCCTTAAGATACCGGCATAGAGAAAGAGATTTGAGGAGTGAAGAAACGGCATGAAGAGAACATGGTGGAAAGAGGCAACAGCCTATCAAATTTATCCGCGGAGCTTCATGGACAGCAACGGGGACGGAATTGGCGATCTGCGCGGTATGATCTCCAAGCTGGATTATCTGAAGGAGCTGGGGATTGGGATCATCTGGATCTGTCCGATCTACAAATCACCCAACGATGACAATGGGTACGATGTGTCGGACTATCAGGGCATTATGGATGAGTTCGGCACGATGGAGGATTTTGATGATCTGCTGAGAGAGGTGCATGCAAGAGGCATGCGGTTAATCATGGATCTGGTTGTCAATCATACCTCGGATGAACATCCTTGGTTTATTGAATCGCGTTCCTCGCTTGATAATCCGAAGCGGGATTATTATATTTGGGCTGATCCGAAGGACGGCAGGGAGCCGAATAACTGGGCCAGCTTGTTTGGAGGATCGATTTGGGAGTATGACGAGCACACTGGACAATACTTTATGCATGTATTTTCCAGACGTCAGCCGGACCTGAACTGGGAAAATCCCGAGATGCGCCGGGAAATTTACGAAATGATCAACTGGTGGCTCGACAAAGGAATCGACGGCTTCCGTGTCGATGCGATCTCCCATATCAAGAAAACGACGGGATTCCCCGATATGCCTAATCCGAGCAAGCTTCGCTATCTCCCTTCAGAGGCAGGACATATGAACCGTGAAGGGATTCATGAACTGCTGTCCGAGCTGAAGCAGGCGACCTTCGATAAGCATGACATTATGACCGTCGGGGAAGCCAGCGGGGTGAAGGCGTCGGAAGCGGACCATTGGGTCGGTGAAGAACGCGGGAAGTTCAATATGATTTTTCAATTTGAGCACATGGGACTCTGGCAAAAAAGCCTGGATAACGGACTCGATCTGCCTCGCCTGAAGCAGGTGCTTACCAAATGGCAGAAAGAGCTGGAAGGGACCGGATGGAATGCCTTATTCCTCGAAAATCATGATCAGCCCCGTTCTGTATCGACCTGGGGCAATGACAGCAATTTCCGGATTGAATCCGCAAAGGCGCTGGCTACGATGTATTTTCTGATGCAGGGCACGCCGTTCATTTATCAGGGACAGGAGATTGGCATGACGAATGTGCAATTCCCTTCCATAGAAGATTATGATGATGTCTCGATGAAGAACTGGTATCGGATCGAGAAGGAGAACGGCAAGAGCCATGAGGAGATTATGCCGGTTATCTGGAAGAACGGCCGGGATAATTCCAGAACGCCAATGCAATGGAATAGCACTCCGCAGGCTGGGTTTACAACCGGCACTCCATGGATGAAGGTCAATCCGAATTATGTGGATATCAATGTAGAGTCGTCCCTGCGTGATCCGGACTCTATCTATCATTATTTCAAGAGCTTGATCGCGCTCCGCAATGCTCATGCTACTGCAGTGTATGGCAGCTATGACTTGCTGCTGGCGGAGGACGAGCAAATATATGCTTATACTCGCACACTGGATTCGGAGCGTCTTCTGATCATTACGAACCTTTCCGCCTCTCCGGCAGTCTTTACAATTTCCCCTGAGCTGCTGAACAGGGAGATGAAGGCTGATCTGCTTCTAGCCAACTATGGAGAGCAGGTGCAAAACGGCATAGACCTCCAGGAGTTGCTGCAATTAACGCTCCGTCCTTATGAAGCTCGAGTATATAGACTTCCAGTATAATAATGTCCGTACTCGACGATATCGAGCTTGTGGCGGCACAAAAGAGGGCATCCCCAAGTAAAATTCTGTACCCCTTAATAACAAAATAGAGCGGTCTTCACATAGAAACCAAGGAGCTAAGCGGTCTTTTCTCGCTTGAATCCTTGGTTTCTTGCGTCCACTGCGGCTTTCTAAGCGAGGAGCGCGGGAAATCCGCTCGGCCTTCAAACTGGTTTTGGCAAGCCTTGAAGCTTTTAGTGACATTGTGCATTAAAATGGCCGCATGAAGCATCCACGCCAGCAATTTTAGTGACATTGTGCATTAAAATCGGCGCTCGACCACCCACGCCAGCAATTTTAGTGACATTGTGCACTAAAATCACCGCACGACGGTCAAGTCCATTATTGTGTGTAAAATCCTCGTCAGAGATTGTCTAGCCGATCCGAACTACTTTTGAATCTCCTTTTTTCCTGTTCTTGCGCCATTCTAGAAACTCAGTCATTTCGAGATACTTTTT